>NZ_CP034086.1:2272573-2615110 GCF_003855495.1 Methylocystis rosea
AATTCGACCAAGCTTTCGACGAACGGCGCGAGCGCAAAGGCTTCGTGGCGCAGCTCGAACTTGCCGGCTTCGATCTTGGAGAAATCCAGAATGTCGTCGATCAGTTGCGAGAGCGAACGGCTCGAATCGCCGATCGCTTCGACATAGCTCGCCTGTTCGGCGGTGAGCTTGGTCATCGCGAGAAGCTGCGCCAACCCCATGACGCCGTTGAGCGGCGTGCGAAATTCGTGGCTGACCGCTGCGAGAAAGCGCGACTTGGCGAGACTGGCGGCTTCCGCCCTGTCGCGCGCGGCGGCGGCGGCGCGCAGCTCCCAAATTTCATCGCGCAGCGATTCGAGCTCGGCCTCGACATTTTCGCGGCCACGCCCGCGCAGAGCAATGTAAATGGACGCCGCCAGCAACAGAATGACGAGCTGCGCCACGACCAAAATCACAATATGGTTTAAGGACATGCGCCCATATCAGGCCGCAAGGCGCCCGAACGCAAGTCCCGCGCGATAGGAAAGCGCTTCCGCGAGATGCGGTCGGCCGACGGATTCAGCGCCGTCGAGATCGGCGATGGTGCGCGCGAGCTTCAAGACCCTGTGAAACCCGCGCGCCGTGAGGCCGAAGCGCTCCGACGCGTCCCGAATCAGCGCTGTGCCCGCAGCGTCGAGACGCGCCGCGCGCTCGATCACCGCCGCCGGCGCGGCGGCGTTGGCGGCGACCCTTGGCAACGAGAGCGCATCGTAGCGGGCGCGCTGAATCTCGCGCGCGCGCGCGACGCGCGCCGCGACCTGGCGCGAACCCTCGCACGGCGGCGGCAACACGAGATCGGCGGCGGTCACCGCCGGCACTTCGATCTGCACATCGAAACGGTCGAGCAGCGGTCCCGAAAGCCGCGCCTGATATTGCGCGACGCAGCGTTCATTGGGCTGGCGCTTGCAGGCGTAGCCCGGATCCATCGCATGACCGCAACGGCAGGGATTCATCGCCGCCACAAGCTGAAAGCGCGCTGGGTAGACGGCGCGATGATTGGCGCGCGACACCGCCACCTCGCCGGTCTCGAGCGGCTGACGCAGGCTGTCCAGCACTTGCGGTTGAAACTCGGGCAATTCGTCGAGAAAAAGGACCCCGTTATGCGCAAGCGAAATCTCGCCAGGCTTTGCATGGGAGCCGCCGCCGACCAGCGCCGGCATCGAGGCGGAATGGTGGGGCGCGCGAAATGGCCGCCGGTCGGTCAGTTCGCCTCCCGCAATCTGTCCCGCCACCGAATGAACCATCGAGACTTCGAGCAATTCCCGCGGGGTCAACGGCGGCAGGATCGACGGCAGCCGCGCGGCGAGCATCGATTTTCCCGCGCCCGGAGGGCCGCTCATCAGAAGGTTGTGGCCGCCGGCGGCGGCGATTTCGAGCGCGCGCTTGGCGGTCTCCTGTCCCTTGATGTCGGAAAGGTCGGGCTGATCGGCGGCGAGCCTGCGCACCGCCGGCTCAGGCCGGGCTAGAACCTGCGCGCCCTTGATGTGATTGACGAGTTGGATGAGCGAGCGCGGCGCGATCACCTCCATATCGCTCGACGCCCAGGCCGCTTCCGGCCCGCATTCGCTCGGACAGATCAGTCCCAAGCCCCGGGCGTTGGCGGCCACCGCCGCCGGCAGGACTCCCGCCGTCGGCGTCAGCGTTCCGTCGAGCGCAAGTTCGCCAAGCACGACGAATCCTTCCAGCGCGTCGGAGGGAATGGCTCCAATGGCGGCCATCACGCCAAGCGCGATCGGCACGTCATAGTGGCTTCCCTCTTTGGGCATGTCGGCGGGAGCGAGATTGACGGTGATTCTTTTCGCCGGCAGCGCCAGACCGGAAGCGATCAGCGCCGCGCGCACTCGCTCGCGCGACTCGGCGACGGCCTTATCGGCGAGGCCGACGACGTTGAAGACGACCGCGCCGCTCGAAATCTGCACTTGGACGTCGACGGGACGGGCCTCGACGCCTTCGAACGCGACCGTCGCCACCCTCACCGCCATCGCGCGCTCCCGAGAAATTCTTTTGCGCAAATTATCGTCGACAGCTTAACTGCCGCGCGATTTCAGCGCAAGAACATTATATGAACATAGCCGCGCCAGCACTAACCTAGATCGCAGATTGCAATTGCCAAGTTTCGGTTCACGCGCTGATATTCTGAGGGCGCGGCGCGCCAGCCGCGCGTTAATCTGGTCTAAGGAGGAGATTGGAGATGAAATTGAGGACGGGTCTCGCGCTGGTTTTCGCGGCCGCTGTGGCTGCCCCTGCCCAGGCCGCCATGCCGCTCGCGCCAAGTGAGACGGCGAGCGCGCCGATCGTGCAAGTTTATGGCGGTTGCGGGCCTTACGGCCATCGCGGTCCCTATGGCGGCTGCCGCTGGGGCGGACAGTGGGGCGGATACGGCGTCGGTCGCGCCTGCCCGCCAGGCTTCCATCTCGGCCCCTACGGCCGCCGCTGCTGGCCAAATTATTAAGTTCAGTGACAAGCCGGGACGGCGAACCGTCCCGGCGCCTCGGCGAGGCCGCTCCCTAATGCCCTCAGGGCTTTTGCCCGGAGGGGCGAAGTCCTGTCCCGCCTCTTGGCTGTTCCGCGGCGCTCGGGGCTGGCGCGTCGCTCGGCGCCACCGGCGCTGAAGATCCCAGCGAAACCGAGAGGCCGAACAGCTTCCACTGACCTTGGACCGGCGCATAGAGCAGTTCGAAACGGATCTGCGTCGGCACGGAGGGGAAAAACCCTGACATGTGCATCATGCCGGTCGACTCGATTTGCGGCAGCATGCTGAGCTGCGGCTCCAAGACGGCGACGCCGGAGAGGTCGAGATTTTGGTTGCGCTGATAGGCGAAGATTTCCGCGAGCCGGGCGGCCGTGTTCGTCTGGAAGCCGGGGGCTCCGAGGTCGCGCAGCACCGTATAATTGCCGGTTTTGTTGGCCTGATCGAGCGCGAGCAGAGTCGAGCGGACCAGAATCAGCACCCCGTTCTTGTCGATCTCGGCGGGCCTGGGCGCTTGCGCCGGCCTTGAGGTCCCAGGCTTAGGCGCCGGCTTAGGCGACTGCGCCGAAGCCATCGTCGGAAAAAAACTCGCGGCCACTAGGGCCGCGAGCAGTATTGTCTTGACCTTCACGATCATGGATCACCAAGCCAGGGTCACGCCCGCACGGCCGGCGACGCCGCCGTATTTGAGGCCCGCGCCGATGCCGGCATTGACCACCGCCCATTCGTTCAAGCGCAATTGCGCCTGAGCGGCAAGGCCGTATTGACCACGGAAGGTGCCGAAGTTGCCGGTGACCGAGAAGAACTTGTTGTCCGGCAGGTAGCTGGCGCCGCCGAGCGCGACGGCGACGGCCGTGCCCTCGTAACCGCGTTGCACCCCTCTGCCGAGGTCATACACGCTCTGCGACAGGCCAAGGACGCCGGCCTGCAGACCTTGGATGTCCTGCGGACCGAAGGCCGAAGTCGCGAGATGACCCTGGGCGTCCGTGGTGGTGAACTTGGTCACGCCAACCTGCGAGGCCAGGCTCGCGGCAGAGGTGATGCCAGGCGCCTGGTAGGTGTTGGCCGCCGTGCCGAGCATGATCTGGCCCGGAGCGTTGGCGACTGCGCCCGCGCCGAGAGCGGTCGAGCCCGCAAATGCAGCCGAGGAGCCGGCGCCGACCGCCGTCGAGCCGAAGCCCGAAGCGTTGGAGCCGACGCCCATGGCCGTGGAAGCCACGCCGCTGGCGTTCGAGAACGCGCCAGTCGCGGTGGAGCCGAACCCACTGGCGTTCGAGCCCGTGCCGGAGGCCGTGGCGGCAACGCCGCTCGCGTTCGAGAACGCGCCGGTCGCCGAGGAACCAAAGCCGGTCGACTTAGAGCCGAAGCCATAGGCGTTCGAGAGAGGGCCCGTCGCGGTCGAGAAATCGCCCACGGCCGTGCCGCCGTTCGACGCGGTCGAGTTCAAACCAATCGCGACCGAGTCAGTGGCTTTCGCGTTCGTGCCGATCGCGATCGCGTTAGCTCCCTTCGCGCCCGCCTGGGCGTTGTTTCCGATGGCGACGGCGTTCGTGCCGATCGCCTTCGAACCCACGCCGGCGGCAAACGAATTCTTGCCAATCGCGGCGTTATTCGTGCCGACGGCGGTGCCCTTGTCGCCGATGACAAAGTTGCCAGAGCCGAAGGCCTGGGCGGTGTCGGCAGCCACGAAGTTGGTGTTGCCGACCGCGGTGGACTTATCGCCGATGACGGCGTTGAACGTTCCGACCGAGTTGGAGCCGTCGCCGATCACGCCGTTGACGGTGCCGACCGCATTCGAGCCTTTGCCGATGACGCCGTTAATCGTGCCGACCGCATTCGAGCCGTCGCCGATCACGCCGTTCAGCGTGCCAACCGCGTGCGACCCGTCGCCAATCACGCCGTTGAAGGCGCCGAAGGCCGCGGAGTTGTCGCCCGCCACGCCGTTGACCGTGCCGAACGCGCTGGAGTTGTCGCCGATGACCGCGTTGGTGTTGCCGGTGCTGGTGGACTTGTCGCCGATCACGAGGTTCTTGGAGCCGGTCGCGGTGGAGCCGTCGCCAATGACGCCGTTGATCGTGCCGAAGGCGTTGGAGCCATCGCCGATCACGCCGTTGATCGTGCCGACCGCGTTCGAGCCGTCGCCGATCACGCCGTTGATGGTGCCGACCGCATTCGAGCCGTCGCCGATCACGCCGTTGACTGTGCCGAAGGCGTTGGAGCCGTCACCGATCACGCCGTTGATCGTGCCGACCGCGTTCGAGCCGTCGCCGATCACGCCGTTCAGCGTGCCCATCGCGTGCGAACCGTCGCCAATCACGCCGTTAAAGGCGCCGAAGGCCGCGGAGTTGTCGCCAGCCACGCCGTTGACCGTGCCAACCGCGGTGGAGTTATCGCCCACAACGGCGTTGGTCGTGCCGAGGATGGTGGACTTGTCGCCAATCACAAGGTTCGTGGCGCCGACCGAAGTGGAGTTCTTGCCCAAGATGCCGTTGAGGGTGCCGACGGCTGTGGAGTTTTCGCCATCGATCCCGTTGAAGGAGCCGACCGAAGTCGCCTTGGTCGATGCGGGAGTGATCACATTGACGTTGCCGACGGCGGTGGAGCCGTCCGCATTGGCGAAATTCGCCACGCCTACAGCTGTGGAGCCCAATCCGGCGGAGGTGTTGCCGATGCCCTGCGCGACGGACCCCGCCCCCGAGGCGGTATTGAGGACGCCTTGCGCGACGGAACCCAATCCCGACGATTTGTTGCCGACGCCAATCGCCGCCGAGCCAACTCCATCCGAGACGTTGCCAATGCCGATCGCCGCGGAGCCAGCGCCGTTCGACTTGTTGAGATTGCCGAGCGCGGTCGAAAGATCTCCCTTCGACGTGTTGCCGACGCCGACCGCCGAGGAGCCGAGCCCATCCGAGGTGTTGCCGACGCCGACCGCCGCAGAGCCAGCTCCGTTGGACGTGTTGAGGACGCCGAGCGCCGCAGAACCAGCTCCGTTAGACGTGTTGCTGACGCCAACCGCGGCTGAACCCAATCCCTTAGAAGTATTGAGGACGCCAAACGCCGCAGAGCCAGCTCCGATGGCGTTGTTGGTGTTGCCGAATGCCGCAGCGCCCAACCCAGATGCTGTGTTGAGATTACCGAACGCGGCCGAGCCTATTCCAGAGGAAGTATTGCCAATGCCAAAGGCCGAGGACCCGCTTCCCGACGCATTGTCGAGAAATCCGCAAGCAAACGAAGTAATCGCGGCGGCGGAGCCGACCGAGCCGGTGCAGACCGCGGCGCTCGCCGACGTCGGCGCAAAGGCGGCGCCCATCGCGACGGCGGCCGAGCCGCCCATGAGCACGCGACGAAGCGCGATGGCGCCCGTGTTCGACTTGATGAGTTTCTGAGATAGTTTGGTCACGATCAGTTCCCCCAATTCCTTGACTGCGAAGAGCACCAAGCCGCGAATTTGCCCAAGCCGCGGGAAGCGTTATCGCGATGAATACAATTTAGACGGGCATGCACAGTCAACGACGAACGGCGCCTTCAGCGCGCGCTTTGGCCACATTTCCGGCAGCTGTGATAAATAGGAAACAGTGCGCAAGTGACTGAAAACAAGCCAAATACTTGAAGTAATTCATCTTTTTGGATTATGACCCTGCGCGTCTCGAAATGAGCGTTGGCGCGTCTCAAATTGGCGCATCGTCCCACGATGGGAAAAATATCGGCCCACGATGGGAGTGGCCGGTGTGGATTCTCATGCGCTCTTGCGGAATTCGCCGCGCGTCATTTGCAAATTCGCCGGCCGGAAGGGAGAATGAATCCGCTTTAGGCTCCGGAACCTTGCTTATGACGACTCACTTCGGGACGGCCGTGCAGGCGGCGATTGCACGCAACGCCGCTTCCTATGACGATCTTCCTTATGTCTCGCATCCCTTTCCGCAGACACATCCGGCGCGCCTCGGCGCGGTCGCACGTATCTTCAAGCTCGCGGCGCCGGACCTCTCCCGCGCGCGCGTGCTTGAACTCGGATGCGCGGCTGGGGGCAATCTCATTCCGCTCGCGGCCCGTCACCCCGATGCTTATTTTCTCGGCGTCGACCTGTCGCAGCGGCAGATTGACGAGGGCCAGCAGCGAGTCGCCGCCCTCGGCCTCTCCAATATCAATCTGCGCCGCCAGAGCCTGACCGACCTTCGGTCCAAGGACGGCGGGTTTGACTATATTATATGCCACGGAGTCTACAGCTGGGTGCCCGAGCAGGTGCGCGACGCCATTCTGCGAATCGCGCGAGAAAATCTCGCGCCAAACGGCGTCGCCTTCATCAGTTACAATGTTCAGCCCGGATGGCGGCTGCGACAGACGCTGCGCGATGCGCTGGGGCTGCACGTGGGGCCGCAGGGCTCGCTGCGCGAGCGCGTGGCCCGCGCCCGCGAAATGCTGTCCTTTCTGGAGCAGAACACGCCGGCGGAAACCACCTGGGGCAATATTTTCCGCGCCGAAGCCGCCAATTTGCGTATGGCGGACGACTCTTACATCGGCCACGAATTTCTCGAAGACTGCAACGAGCCGTGCAGTTTCTCAGAGTTCATGGCGAGCGCCGGGGGCCGCGGGCTGGCCTATCTCGGCGAGGCGACCCTTTCGACCATGCTGCCCGAAAATATGAATCCCGCCGCGGCGCCCTTGCTGCGCGCGCTTGCGGGCGACAATCAGGTCTCACTCGAGCAGCACATGGATATTTTCACCGGCCGGACTTTCCGCCAAACCCTGCTCATCCATAAAGAGCGGGAGGGCAAGTGCGTCCGCACAGTGACGCCCGACGCTCTTAAAGGTCTACACTTTCTGGCGCGGCCGGACTTTGGCCTTTCTCGCGAAGAGGACGGCAAGGCGTTTTTCGCCGACGGCGCGGGGGCGTGGTTTTCCACACAGGACCTTGACGTGCGCAAGGCCATGGAAGCGCTCGTCGCGCGCCTGCCCGAGTCGAGTTCGGTCGACGAGCTCGTCGCAGCGATGGAGCTGCGCGGCGCCCCGGTCGACGAGGCGATGCGATCCAGAATCGCCGACGCGCTAATGCGCATGGCGCTTGTGGGTCTCTTGACCGCCTCAACGGAATGCCTGCGGATCGCCCGCGCGCTGTCGGCGAAGCCAATCGCCTGCCCCATGCTGCGCGCCGACGCGGCCGCCGGCGTCTTGCACTCGGCCAATCTGCGTCACGAGCCGATTCGGCTCGATATCGTCGCCCAGGTTGTGACGCCGCTGCTCGACGGAAGCAACGACCGCGACGGCTTGATCGCCGCGACAATCGACGCGGCGGATGCCGGCCGCGTGACCTTTCAGCGCGCCGGTCAGACAGTGGTCGAGCCGGCCGATGTCGCCGTCTGCGCCGCCGAGCACGTCGATCGCGTTCTCGGCCACCTTCAGAGCAACGCCTGCCTCGTCGCCTGAGGACCGCGTCCAAGGTCGAGGGCGGATCAGCCGCGCCTCGACTGGGTCATCACGCGGAGCGGCGAGCGGCCATCTCGGTTTCCTCCGGCGAGGCGGCGCTCTCCGCCTGATCGTCCGAGAGCAGCGTCGCAATCCAACGGACGCTCGGAAAATGTTGACAGAGGATGATCAGCGCCGATGTCAGCGGAACGGCGATAAAGGCGCCGGCGATTCCCCAGATCCAGGTCCAGACCGAAAGCGAAACGAGGACCGCCATCGGCGTCAGCGATAGGCGCTGGCTCTGAAGCATCGTCTTTCACGCCCGCCGAGTTGCTGTCCGATCTTCTGGCGCAGCAGCGTAACTTCGGGGAGGCCGAAGGCGACAAGCACGCCAATGACGCCGATATAGGCAATGATGTTGTAGACGCTCGTGAGCGCCTGTTGTGCGAAGTCGATCATCCGGCCGTAGCCGCCCACTCCGCCGATCGAGCCACCCCAGCTCTGCACCCAAGCGGAGACCCTTTCGTAGAGCTGCTGCAGCTTTTCAGAATTTTCGCCAAAAGCTTGCCCGATCTGAGCGACGGAAAAGGAAATGGCGCCGGCGAAAGCCGCCAGCACGGCGAGCAGCGCCAGAATCGTGCCGATGTTGCTGAGCGTCTCCGGCACATAGCGCTGCAGCCATGGTTTGACCGGCCAGACAGCGGCGATCACGACAAAGGCCGCCGCGAGCGGCATCGTCACGGCGTAGGTTTGTCTCAATGCAAAGCCGACGAGCAAGAAGGAGATGATCGCCAGCAGTCTAGTCTGCGCGACCTGTTGCGTTTGCTGCGAGTGATCCATTCCGCTCTCCACAGGGCTCATGCAAAGCAAAGCGGCAGACAGAGGATCGCCTAGCCGCCGTGAAACAATTCGCCGGCTCGAGTCGTCGTCGCCGCCTGATCGCGCCTTTGCTTGCGCGGCGGCGCAGTTCCGCTCGGCGGCGGCCAACCTTCGCGCTGACGCCCGCGCTCCCCGTCTGTTTCCTCGGTCTGATCGTGGAAGAGGATCTGATAGGTCGGGAACGGCATGTCGACGCCGGCCGCCGTCAAAGCCGGCGCAATGGCGCGATAGACCTCGTCGGTCGACTCGACCACCTCGCGCATGATCGTCGGCTGGATCCAGTAGCGGACCTCCAGATTGACGCCGAAATCGCCAAGGCCTTGGAACAGCACGACAGGTTTCGGCTCGCGCAGCACGCGGCCCACTTTCGCGATATTGGAAAGGATGACTGCGCCCGCCTTGTCGACCTCGTCGCTCACGCCGATCGTGATCATGAGATGAATGCGGCGCGCCTCATAGGCGGTATTGACCACGACGCGGTTCGTATAAAGCTCGCTGTTCGGAATCACGACGCGGCGACTGTCATAGGTGCGCAGCAGAGTCGCTCGGATTTGAATGTCCTCGACGGTTCCCTCATGCGGGCCGCTGACGATCTGATCGCCGATATGGAATGGCCGCGTCACCAGCAAGAGTATGCCGGCGAGCATATTCTGGAATATGTCCTTCGCCGCGAAGCCGACGGCGACGCTGCCGATTCCAAGCGCGCCGAACACGGAAGCGGCGTCGAGCGAAGGAAGCACGACGGACAGGGCGATGATCGCGCCGATCAGGTTAACGGCGCCGCGACCCAGCCGGGAGAAAATCTTGACGATGTGTGGAGGCTGTCCCGAACGGGTCGCGACCCTAGCGACGCCGCGCCCCACGCCCAGGGCGAACAGGTAAACGACGAAATAAACGAAGATTCCGAAGGCGAGGTTCGGCAGAAACGCCACGAACCCCTGCCAAATGTTTTGAAGCCGCTCCCAGGCTGCGTCCAACTGAAAACTCCATGATCCAGTCCCGTTTCGTCAGGCAATAGAACCCCGTCACGTGGGCGATGTTCCTCAGCGCTGCCGACGCGCTTCCACAGCGCCATCGCGCCTGCGCTTCTGTGAGCGAATCCGCGACGCAGCTGCCAAATTCTATGAGCTCGGATCTTTGTTCACGCGGGGGTCTTTGTTCGGGCGAGAATCGTCGTCGACCAGCACGTTATTTTCGAGCGGCGTGATCGCCCTGAGCGTCACAAAAGTGAAAATCGCTATCGCAACCGCAACGTCGTAGCTGCCGAGACCAACCGAGGCGCCTATAGCGCCGGTGGCCCACAGGCTCGCGGCGGTCGCCGTTCCCTTAACCGCCGCGCCTTGCTTGAGAATGGCGCCGCCGCCGATGAACCCTATTCCAGTGATGATCCCCTGAACAATTCTCGCCATACCGTCAGGCGAGTTGGCCATGTATTGCTCAGCCGCCTGGACAAATCCGCAGGAGGCAAGAGCGACGAGCGGAAAGGTGCGAAGACCTGCGCTGCGCTCTTCTCGCTCCCGATCCCAGCCGATCGGCAATGCGAGCGCATAGGCGCCCGCCAGCGCCGCGAGATGGGGAAGTATCTGAAATTTGTCCACGTCTACGCCGCTTGCCGCCCCAAGTTTAAACAGTAGGCGACGCGGCAGACGTTTCAATAGGCGCCACAAGCTCTGGATTGGTCCGAGCGCTGGCCAATATGGTCCCTATTCGTAACCCGCACCAACGAATCGATGAGCAGAGCGAAATTGGCGATTGCATCGACGGCGAACGGCGCGCCCAGCGTCCAGGCCTTCTCGGATTTCGGAGCGAAAATCGCCGTCGCGATCATCGTCGCTTCCGCGGTCGGGCTTGTCGCTTCCGCGGGTCCGGGCCTCGGACCTCGCGCGTCTCACATGGCGACGCACATTATATTAATGAGCGCGCTCGCGCCTTTTTTGGCTGTGCTGTGGATGCGTTTCGCGTCGGCGCCGGTCCTCGCGACCGGTCGCGCCCTGGCGGTTGTCACCGCGGCGCAGCTTGCCCTGCTCTATGCGTGGCATGCGCCGGGGGCTGCCGCTTACACGGAGTCGCATCCGACCGCGCATCTCCTGATGCACGCGTCGCTGCTGGCGGCCGCCCTGCTGTTCTGGCTCGCGATTCTTGGCGATACAGGCGTCGCGCGCTGGCGCGGCGTCGCCGCTCTGGCGATCACCGGAAAGGTCGCCTGCCTTCTCGGCGTGCTTCTTGTGTTCGCGCCGCGCGTTCTCGACACAAGCGCTGCAAGTTGGGGAGTGACCACAGAGACAATGTTGGCGGATCAACGCCTTGCCGGTTTGCTGATGCTGGCGGCCTGCCCGGCAAGCTATGTCCTCTCCGGCGTTTGGATCGCATCCCGATGGCTGCTTGCTTTGGAGGACGATCGCGTGCAGGGGCGTTCCGATCGTCCGGACGGCGCCTAGGGCGCCGCCTCGATGCCTGAACGCCAAAGCGACCCGAAGCGTCTTCCAAACGAAACGCCGCGGCCGCCAGGCGAACTTGAAGAACTTGAGCGCGTCTGGGCCTATCCGCCGGGGTGGCGAAAAATCAGCGAGATCAACAACAGTCTCGTTGGCGTCATCTATATCGGCGCGGCCTTTCTGTTCTTTCTGCTCGCGGGCGTGCTGGCGCTGATCATGCGCGTCCAACTTTCGCACGGCGACAATCGTTTCATCGGACAGGATTTCTACAACCAGATCTTTACCGTGCATGGCACGACGATGATGTTCCTTTTCGCCGTGCCTGTGATGGAGGCGCTGAGCGTCATCCTGCTGCCGCAGATGCTGGCTGCGCGCGACCTGCCCTTTCCAAGGCTGAGCGCCTTCGCCGTCTGGGCCTATGTGATCGGCGGCCTCGTGTTCTTCTCGACGATCTTCTATGGACTCGCGCCGAGCGGCGGCTGGTTCATGTATCCGCCGCTGACGCTGACCAAGTTCTCGCCGGGAGACAACGCCGATTTCTGGCTGCTCGGCATCGGCTTCATCGAGATATCCGCAATCGCTGGCGCCATTGAAATTATCGTCGGTTTGCTGCGCACGCGGCCGCCGGGGATGACGCTCGACAAGATGCCGATCTTCGGCTGGTCGATGCTGGTCTTTGCGGCGATGATCGTCTTCGCCTTCCCCGCTGTGATCCTTGCGACCATGATGCTTGAGATCGAGCGGTCCTTCGGCTGGCCCTTCTTCAATGCGGCCCAAAGCGGCGATCCGCTGCTGTGGCAGCATCTCTTCTGGTTTTTCGGGCATCCCGAGGTCTACATCATCTTCCTGCCCGCGGCCGGTCTCGTCTCGATGATCGTGCCTACGATGGCGCAACGGCCCCTGGTTGGCTACCGGCTGATCGTCGTCGCGTTGATCGCCACGGGCTTCTTCAGCTTCGGCCTGTGGGTGCATCACATGTTCAGCACCGGCATACCGGCCCTAAGCCTCGGTTTCTTTTCGGCCGCGAGCATGGCGGTCGCCGTGCCTTCCGGCATTCAGGTCTTCTCATGGATCGCGACGATCGCCGCGGCGCGCGATCGATTCAGAATCACCACGCCGTCGCTGTTCATCCTCGGATTTCTTTTCATCTTCGCGGTCGGCGGTCTGACGGGCGTCATGGTGGCGGTCGTGCCGTTCGATCTTCAGGCGCATGACAGCTATTTCATCGTCGCGCATTTCCATTACGTGCTCGTCGGCGGCATGGTGTTTCCGCTGTTTGCGACCTTCTATTACTGGGACCCGATGATCAGCCGGAACCGGCTTTCGGAGCGCCTGGGGCGCTACGTGTTCTGGCTTATGTTCATCGGCTTCAACGTCGCCTTTTTCCCCATGCACATCTCTGGTCTCCTCGGCATGCCGCGCCGGGTTTGGACCTATCCAAGCGCCATGGGCTGGGACACGCTCAATATGACGTCCACCATCGGCGCCTTCATTCTCGCGCTCGGCGTGCTGGTGTTCGTCGTCGATATTTTCGTGCGCTTCCGGCGCGACTGGGAGACGCAGCGAAGGCAAACCAACCCCTGGAACGCCGGAACGCTGGAGTGGCTGCCGAGCGATCTTTATTCGATGCGCAGCGTTCCAATCGTCACGAGTCGCTACCCTCTATGGGATCAGCCCAATCTCGCCGAGGACGTCGCCGCGGGGGCCTATTATCTGCCGAACGCCGCAACCGGACGGCGCGAGACGATCGTCACCTCGCCGATCGACGCCCGACCGGAATATCTGCTGGAAATGCCGGGGCCCGGCTGGGCGCATATGTTCTCCGCGGTCTTCACGGCCGCTTTCTTTCTGCTGCTGACGGTGAAGGCCGTTGCGATCGCGCTTGTCTGCGGCGCGGTAGCCATCTTCGCCACGCTCGTCTGGTGCTGGCAGCTCGACCCGCCGCCGCGCGGACGGGTGGAGATCGGCGGCGGGATCAGTCTGCCCACCTATATGTCCGGACCCTCGTCGCACGCCTGGTGGGCGATGATCGTGCTGATCCTCGTCGCCGGCTCGCTCTACATCGCCTTCGTCTTCTCCTACCTCTATCTTTGGACCGTCAGCCCGGGGGTTTGGCCCCTCGCGGGCTCTTCGCCGCTTCCGGACCTGCGCTGGGCGGCGAGCGGCGCGTCGCTGATGCTTCTCAGCATCCTTGCGTACGGGATGGCCGACCGCGCGCTTCCAAAGCCCGGTTCGATCAGCCTATCGGCGGCGCTTCTGATGATCGCCGGCGCCTTGTGTCTCATCGCCGGCGTCGGGATAGAGGGCTATGCGCAATGGCGATCCGGCCTGCGGCCGGGGGAAAACTCCTACGGCGCGATGGTGTATTTGGACATTGTCTTGACAGGTCAGCTCGTGGCGACTGTCACGCTGATGACCGGATTCGCCCTGGCGCGTCTCGTCACGGGGAAACTCGATGCGCAGCGACGCGTATCATTCGAAAGCGCGGCGCTGCTGGCTTACTACACAGCCGCGCAAGGGCTCCTCGGATTTCTGCTCATTTATGGCTTTCCGCGAATGCTGGGGTAGACGATGTCGCGTGCAGGCAAGGCGGAGCATCCTCGCTGGTCGCTGACGACGATCATCGCCTCTCTGCTCGCCGGTCCCATCGTCTGGAGCCTGCATTTTCTTTTTGTCTATGGCGGACACACGCTGATGTGCGCGCTCGGATGGTCCAGCGAGCCGCAAATCATACGGGCGACTGTGATCGTGGCGGGCGGCGCGGCCCTTGCGCTTCTTGTTTTCATCGCGCGCGCGGCGCGCCGCTGGCGTCGCGATGCGGTCGAGAGCGACGGCGACGCCGCCCTGTCAGCGGAATTTCAGATGCGCGCGACGTTGCTGCTGATCTTGCTGTCGAGCGCCGGCGTGGTGTGGTCGAGCCTTGCGGCTTTCTTTATCGCGCCCTGCCAGACGCTGCGATGAAGTCGCCCGAGATAGTAAAAGTGCGGGGGGATGGCGCCGCGGGCGCTGCGCCTGAGCGCGCCGGGCCGACGCGCTGGCGGTTGCGCCAAAGGCGCGGAGCCTCTCGCGCCGGTTGGCGCGCACACTGGTCAATTCTCAGGCGGGGCGGATCGGCCGACGCCGATCACGACCCTCGGGCGCCAAGTTCTGGACTCTAGGCCGCAGGCTTGGCTTGTTCGGCGACTTTGACCGGCAGCTGCGTCCGAATCGCATCGACGATCCTTTGAACGGAGGCGTCGGACTCACTGGCGCGCTTCTCCGCCGCGATGGCCCGCTGCTCCATAGCCGCCAGTTCGGCCTGCCTCGCCGCAAGCTGCGACTGCACCCCCTCGAGATCTTTTCGCGTCTGGATGAGGGCCGCGGAGAGTTCGGCGGCTTCCGACTCCGATTTGCGCAGCGCAGCTTCGGCGCGATCGCCTCGGTCTTCGGCGCGCTCTAGCTTCTCTCTCACCGCATTAGCGGCGCTATGCGCGCGCGCCACCGCTTGAGCGGACTGCTTTTCGAGCTCCTTGATCGCCGCGGCGGCCTGGGACACGAGGTCCAGCGCCGCCGTAGCGTCGTCAGTGGCGCGCGGCCGCTGACGGACAGGATAGTTCGGCGCCGGCGGCGCCAGCGGCCTGTTGTCCCCTCTCGGGATGATTTCGTCCATCACCTGATCCAGATCCAGCGAATCCATTTGCGCCTCCCGCCATCGCACGAACTGGGTTGGCCAGCCGTCCAATCAGATTCCTATTATGGACAAGAATCCGGCCAAATCTCGACCATTAAGTCAAGTTTTAACCATAACCTGCGGGGTAAGCGTTTTCCTAGGACAGATCGGCCTCCAAGGGCCAATGCTTAAGCTACTAAGCGCGCCGATGCGACTGAAAACGTGCCTTGTTCACACAAATTCTGTGTAGGGCTCAATATCACCGCGCAGCTGTAATAATTTTGGCGCAATAGCCCAGGGACCTCACGCACGCACCCTTACCAAAAGAGCTCGTCATGAATAGAATGGCCGACTCCCCCATTTCCAAAGAGTCAACGCCGGCGCACTCGGCTTCCGGGCGATTTATTCGTTTTTTCAATGAGGTGAACATCGCCGACGTGCCGCTGGTAGGCGGCAAGAACGCCTCGCTTGGCGAAATGTACCGGGAGCTGACGGCCAAGGGCATCCAGGTGCCCAATGGCTTCGCCGTCACCGCCGAAGCCTATCGCTATACGCTCGATGCAGCGGGCGTCTGGACCACGCTAAAAGAGGCGCTCGAGGGATTGGACCCGTCTGACGTCGATGATCTCGCCAAGCGCGCCGCGCGCGCCCGCGACATCGTTTATGGCGCGCAGACGCCCCCGGTCGTCGAGGCCGAAATCCGCACCGCCCTAGCCCGCCTCACCGACGAATATGGAGCCGATTTGACGGTCGCGGTGCGCTCGTCGGCGACGGCGGAAGATTTGCCGAGCGCGAGCTTCGCCGGACAACATGACACTTATCTCAATGTGCGCGGCCCCGCCGCCGTTCTCGACGCTATCCGTCATTGCTTTGCGAGCCTGTTCACCGACCGCGCCATCCGCTATCGCATCGACAACGGATTCGATCACTTCAAAGTGTTCAACTCCGTCGGCGTGATGAAAATGGTGCGCTCGGATTTGGCGGCGTCCGGCGTCATCTTCACGATCGACACCGAAAGCGGATTCGAGGACGTTGTCTTCCTCACCGGCGCCTATGGCCTTGGCGAAAACGTCGTGCAGGGCGCGGTCGACCCCGACGAATTTTACGTCTTCAAGCCCACCTATCGGCAGGGCAAGCGCGCTATTTTGAAGCGCGCGCTGGGCGCAAAAAAAATCAGGATGGTCTTTTCGGATCGGGGCCGGGCGACGACGCGCAACATCCCCACCGACGCCAAGGAATGCGAGAAATTCTGCATCTCCGACGAAGAGGCGCTGACGCTCGCCGGCCAGGCGATCGAGATCGAGGACCATTATAGCGCCAAAGCCGGCGCGCGCCGCCCCATGGACATCGAATGGGCCAAGGATGGTCTCGACGGCCAGCTCTACATCGTTCAGGCCCGCCCCGAAACCGTCGCGTCGCGCCGCGACCGGAACATCGCTGAAATCTATAAGGTGACGAAGCACGGCGCGGTGAAAGTTGAAGGGCGCGCCGTCGGCGCAAAGATCGCCAGCGGCAAGGCGCGCGTGATCGAGCACGCCAGCGAGCTTTCAACATTCGTTCCGGGCGAGATCCTCGTCGCCGATACGACGTCGCCGGACTGGGGCACGGTGATGAAATCGGCCGCCGCCATAGTGACGAACCGCGGCGGCCGCACGTGCCATGCGGCGATCGTCGCGCGCGAACTTGGCATTCCGGCAATCGTCGGCACGGACGCCGCGACGCGACTCATTCGCACCGGCGACATGATCTCGGTGAGTTGCGCCGAGGGCGACGCCGGAAAGGTCTACGAAGGGCCCATCGCCTTCGAGGTGGAGCGCGTCGATCTGTCGACTCTGACGAAGCCCGCCACGCATGTGATGATGAACGTCGGCAATCCCGATATCGCCTTCGGCCTTGCGGCGCTGCCGAACGACGGCGTCGGCCTTGCGCGCATGGAGTTCATTATTGCGGACTCGATCAAGGCGCACCCCATGGCGCTCGTTCACCCGGAGCGGCTCGGAGAGCGCGAACGCGCCGAAATTGCGAGACTGACCGCAAATTATGCAAGCCCCAGCGAATTTTTCGTGAAGCGCCTGTCGGAAGGCGTCGGCACGATCGCCGCGGCGTTTTATCCAAAGCCTGTCGTCGTGCGCATGTCCGACTTCAAGAGCAATGAATATGCCTCATTGCTCGGCGGCGAGGTTTTCGAAATGCAGGAAGCCAATCCGATGATTGGCTTTCGCGGCGCATCGCGCTATGCCCACCCTGCTTACCGGGAAGGTTTCGCGCTCGAATGCGCCGCAATGACCCGCGTGCGCGACGAGATGGGTCTGACGAACATCACGCTGATGATTCCCTTCTGCCGCCGGATCGAAGAAGCGGAGAAGGTCATCTCGCTGATGCGCGAACTCGGTCTCGAACGCGGCAAGAACGGGCTCGAGATCTACGTGATGTGCGAAATTCCAAACAACGTCATGCTTATCGATCAATTCTCCAAAAATTTCGACGGTTTTTCGATCGGCTCGAACGATCTGACGCAACTGACGCTCGGCGTCGATCGCGACTCCGAAATCGTCGCCTTCGACTTCGACGAACGCGACGAGGGCGTGAAGGAGATCATTCGTTTGGCGGTCGAAGGGGCCAAGCGCAACGGGCGGCACAGCGGCATTTGCGGCCAGGCGCCCTCGGATTACCCAGAGATCGCCGAGTTTCTCGTGCGCTTGGGAATCGATTCGATCAGCCTCAATCCCGACACGGTTTTGCAGACCACAAGACGCATCGTCGATTTGGAGAAGCGTCTTGGTCGAGGGCCGAGAAAGACGGATTGACCGCTCTGCGCAACTCTTAGATTGATCTGGATCGCCGTTCACGTTTGGCGCCCGCGCCAAGCGTGGACCGACTGTGGCGCGCGTCGCCAAATAAAGGAAAGCAAATGATCGCAGCCGGCTACGGGAAAGTCCTCGCGACGATGGCGCCAGCAGCCGGACTTGTGGGAGTCGCCGCAGCGCTGCATTTCACCGAAGCCGGGCCCATCGTCAATTTCATCGCCTCGGCTTTGGCCCTGGCGAGCGTCGCGCATGTGATTGGCGAAGCCACCGATCAGCTTGGCAATCACCTCTCGCCGGCCGCGACGGGCATTGTTCAGTCGGCGGTCGGCAATCTTCCCGAATTGTTCGTCTGCATCTTCGCGCTCAGGGCCGGGCTGCTGACCGTCGTGCAGGCGTCGCTGATCGGCTCCATTCTGTCGAACGCGCTTCTCGTCCTGGGCCTCGCTTTTATCGCCGGCGGCTGGAGGCGCGGCGTTCTTCACTTCGAAAGTCAGACGCCGCGGATGATCGCGACGCTGCTTCTGCTGGCGGTGTCGGCGTTGGTGCTGCCGACGCTCGCGCAGGAGTTGCACCTGCCGAGCGGCGCCCATGAGCAGGAGCTCGCCGTCGTCTGCGCGATTGTGCTTCTTTTCGTTTTCGTTGTGCTCACCCAGGCGATGCTCAGTCAGGGGCAGCGTGCGCTGCCGGCTGAAGCGCATGCGCGCCAGCATGCATGGTCGCTCGGCGCCGCGATCGCCGTTCTCGCCGCCTGTGGCGGCGCCGCCGCCTTCGTCTCGGACTGGTTCGTCGAGGCGCTCGGTCCAGCGATTGAAATCCTGGGCATCAGCGAGGCCTTTTCCGGGCTCGTCATCGTCGCCATCGCCGGCAACGCCGTCGAAAATGTCGTGGGCGTTCGGCTCGCGGCTCAGGGCAAGGCCGACCTCGCGGTCAGCGTTATTTTGAACTCGGCGCTTCAGGTCGCCGTGGCGCTGATTCCGATTCTCGTGCTCGTCAGCTTTGCGATGGGCGGCGCGGCGCCGTTCACGCTCGCCATTCCGCCGATCCTCGCGGCGGCGCTGTTTCTTTCAGTATTGGTCGTCACAGTGGTCACCGTCGACGGCCGAGCGGACATGGTCGACGGGGCCGCGCTGGTCGGTCTTTACGTCATCGTCGCGACGATCTTCTGGTGGGGTTAGCCCCTCCCGGCGCCAACGCGACGCCTTTTCGATTCTACGCTTTTTCCGGCCACGAAGGGATGAGCGCAGTCGCTCTCGCCCTATATCTCTCGCCCTGAAGGCGCTGCGGGCCGACGCGACTTGGAGTCGTGCGGGAAGACAGACCGCGGCGGTGGGAGGGACTTATGAAAACAACAATAGCGATCGTCGTCGCTGGCGTCCTCGCCTGCGGCGGAGCGGCCCAGGGCGGCGCAGTCGAAGCGCATCGCGTATTTCTTCCGCAGAACATGAAATGGGAGGCGGCGCCGAGTTCGCTGCCAGGCGGCGCCGAAATGGCGGTGCTGTACGGAGACCCGACCAAAGAAGGCGACTTCGTCGCCAGGATCAGAGCGCCGAAAGGCTACCGGGTGCCGCCACACACGCATTCCAAGGCCGAACTCGTCACGATCATCTCCGGCGCATTCAGTTTCGGTCGAGGGCAGGCGGCCGACCGCGCGACGGTCGAAAGACTCCCAGCGGGAAGCTTCATTTCAATGCCTGCCGGCGTGCTGCATTATGTTTTCGTCGACGAGGACTCAGTGCTCCAGATCAACGCAACCGGTCCTTGGCAGATCGACTATTACGATCCGAAAGACGACCCGCGGCTGAATATTGCGCCTGCGGGAACGCCTGTGCGCTAAGCGGAAGACGCTTCAAAGAAAACGGCTCGCGCCTTTACATCCGAGGTCGCGAGCCGTTCCGTGTAGGCTACCGCTGGCAGCGGCCGCCTCTCGGTAAAAACGTAGGCCCAGGGCAATTGAAAGCAAGCAGGGCCGTGGCGCGCCTCTGATCGCTCCGGCGCGACGCCGCGTCCCGTTCGGCTCGGCTGTGGCAAATATTCTTGCGACGGCTCAAGGGCTTCGCGGCGGGGTTACTTTTTGTATTTTTCGCCATAAAGTCCCGGCGCGCGGCTAAGTTCCGCACCCATCAATTGGAGTTCAATAATGTCTCATTCCTCGCTCGGCCGCGCGATGTGCGCGATGTCTTTCATCGCGCTGTCGTCCAGCGCCGCCATGGCCCAGTCGGTGCAGGTCGGCACCCTTCTCTGCCATGTCTCCGGCGGCGTCGGCATGATTATCATGGAGAATCAGGCGCTCGACTGCGTCTACACGGACGCCAAAGGCAGCCCGCCCCAGCATTACATCGGCAGACTGACCAACGTCGGCGCCAATATCGGCATCAGCGGTCCGGGTCAGATGATTTGGACGGTTCTCGCGGCCACCAACAGCGTGGCGCCTGGCGCGCTGGCCGGAGACTATGTCGGCGCGGAAGGGTCGGTCGCAGTCGGCGCCGGCGCCGGCGGCGCGGTCCTTGTGGGCGGCTCGAACAAGACCATCTCCCTGCAGCCCGTGTCCGTTTCCCTTGGCACCGGCCTCAATGTTTCCGCCGGCATCGGCAATGTCAGCCTGCAATATATGCCGGTGACCCCGCCGCCGCCGCCGCCCGCGCCGGCCGCCAAGCCGAAGAAAACTCGCGCGCACCGGTAATCTTTGACGACGCAACGGACGAAAACGGGCGCGCCGCCGGCGCGCCCTTTTTTGCGCCTGCGATTTACTTTGCGTGCGGCGTTCCGAGATAGGGGAACTCTTTCAAAGTGTCGGTATGCGGCTCCAGCCCATCCGGCGGGATGTCGCCCTTCGAGAGAAAGGACAACCGGAAATTGATGACATCGTCGGCGAAGGTGCGGCCATTGGGATAGCCCGCGGGCTTGGTGGGATCGAAGCTCAGCATGTCGGGCAGAATGCCGTGCTCGTCGATCGCCGTAATCGCGTCGTCCCTCGTGTAGTCGCCGGTATGGCCCATCAGATGAATGAACAGCTCGAGCCAGCGCGCGCGGTCGTTGACGGGTTCGCTGGCGTTATATTCTTCCTTTGTTTCGTCGGTATTGAAGAAGCTGCTGACCGACGGATGGCCGGCGCGATCGGCATGAATAAGCTTGCCGTCCTCGCGCACGCTGCACCGTCCCCAGATTCTGACCGCCGGATTGCCGCCAAGAGCGCTTGTCGGCATTTCAACGACCGTCGAAAGCACATTGGCTTCGGTGTTTGAATCCTTTCCCGTCCAGGGAGACTTGCCGCCCAGATGCGGCGCAGTGAAATTTCTGCCGCCGGACGTGTCGTACAAGGCCAGAATGCCGTCGTAATCGAAAAAGAACGCGTCACTGCGAACGCCTGTGAAGAAGGTGAAATCGCCTGCTCGCACGATGTTCGGCTTGGGTCCGAAGGAGACTTCCGCGCCGGAGACGATCTTCTCGCCCACGGGTTCGGGAGAATGCGACTCTGCGCCCCGCGCCAGATAAACGTCGTAGGTCTGTCTGCCGTTTTGCTTGGGCGAGAACACATAGCTGATCGCAATATCCGTCAGGCAATCTCCGTCATTATCGATGTTGAGCCGGTAGATGGCGTCGGGATGAAATTCATCGCAAGCGGGATTGGCGTTGAGGATGATCGCCGACCGAGTCGGATCGCTTGGAGACTGGAAGGCGTAGAGATCGCAGAGATCCAACCTTTGATCGCCAAGCGGCGGACCGAGACTGAGGCCGGTAAAATGATTCGACACGTGTCGCCTCCTATAAAGACGTGGAGAGAATGTGCGGCTGATCGTTGCAAGCGCCTGCCGCCGCACGCTATGTCGTGTTTGTATCAACATCAAGATTGTTCGAAATCGCCTTATTCGCCGCGAATGAGTCTGATGATGCTCGAAAAATCGGCGCCGCCCTGGCCAGCAGACTGATGCAGCGCATAGAGCTGCGTCGCGGCGGCCCCGACCGGCGAGGCCGCGCCAACCTGCGCGGCGGCTTCTTGCGCGAGTCGCAAATCTTTCAGCATCAGGGCGGTCATGAAGCCGGGTTTGTAGTCATTGTTCGCCGGCGACGCGGGCGTCATCTCCGGCACGGGACAATAGGTGGTGAGCGACCACGATTGGCCCGAGGAGATCGACGCAGCGTCGAATAGCGCCCGATGCGAGAGGCCGAGTCTTTCCGCAAGCACGAAAGCCTCGGCCGTCGCGATCATCGTGACGCCGAGCATGAGATTGTTGCAGATTTTCGCCGCCTGCCCCATGCCGGCGCCGCCGCAATGAAGCACATGCGCGCCCATATGTTCGAGGATCGGCTTCGCCGCCGCGAACGCCTCCTGCTCGCCGCCGCACATGAAGGTCAGACTCGCCGCTTTCGCGCCGGCGACGCCGCCCGACACCGGCGCGTCGACCGAGCGCGCGCCGGCCTCCTGCGCGAGCCGATGCGCGGCGCGCGCGCTTTCGACGTCAATCGTGGAGCAGTCGATGAGAAGCTTGCCGCGCGCGTGCGGCGCGACTTCGCGCCAGACGGCAAGCATCTGAGCGCCGCTTTGCAGCATGGTGATCGCAACGTCAGCGCCCTCGATCGCCTCGCGCAGGGAATTCGTCGCGACGACCCCCTCCCGAGCGGCGGCTTCGACGAGCGATGCGTTGAGATCGAAGCCTCGCGCCTCAACCCCGGCGCGCGCCAGCGCCGCCGCCATCGGACGGCCCATATTGCCCAGACCGATGAAAGCCGCGCGCATCATGGCTATGACAAGGTCGGCATGACGAAACTCGCGCCGGTCCTGACGCCGCCCGGCCAGCGGGATGCGACCGTCTTCGTCTTTGTATAGAAGCGGATGGCGTCCGGCCCGTGCTGATTGAGATCGCCGAACATCGAGCGCTTCCAACCGCCGAAGGTGTAATAGGCGAGCGGCGTCGGGATCGGCACATTGACGCCGACCATGCCGACTTCGACGCGGGAGGCGAATTCACGCGCGGCGTCGCCGTCGCGTGTATAGATCGCGACGCCATTGCCATATTCGTGATCATTGGCCAGCGACAGCGCCTCATCGAAGCTGCGCGCGCGCACCACGCAGAGCACCGGGCCGAAGATTTCCTCCTTGTAGATCCGCATCTCCGGGCGCACCTCGTCGAACAGACATCCGCCCATGTAGAAGCCGTTCTCATAGCCTTGCATTTTGAAGCCGCGTCCGTCGACGCGTAATCTCGCGCCCTCTTGGACGCCGAGCGCGACGTAATCCTTGACCCGCTCCAGATGCGCGCGCGTGACCAGCGGGCCGAAATCCGCTGAAGGATCGGTCGAGGGCCCGACGCGCAGATTTTCGACCCGAGGTTCGAGCCGGGCGACCAGCGCGTTGGCGGTTTCTTCCCCGACCGGCACGGCGACAGAAATCGCCATGCACCGCTCGCCGCCGGATCCATAGGCGGCGCCGATCAAGGCGTCGACGGCCTGATCCATGTCGGCGTCGGGCATGATCACCATGTGGTTTTTCGCGCCGCCGAAACACTGCATGCGTTTTCCGTGGGCGGCGCCCTGCGCATAGACATATTCGGCGACCGGCGTCGAACCGACGAAGCCGATGGCCTTGACGTCAGGGTCTTCAAGGAGCGCGTCGACCGCTTCCTTGTCGCCGTTGACGACATTGAGCACGCCCGGCGGCAGACCGGCTTCGAGCATCAGTTCCGCCAGAAACAAGGGCGCGCCAGGATCGCGTTCGGAGGGCTTCAGAATGAAGGCATTGCCGCAGGCGATCGCCGGGGCGAATTTCCACATCGGAATCATCAGCGGGAAATTGAAAGGCGTAATGCCGGCGACGACGCCGAGCGGCTGGCGCATCGAATAGACGTCGAGGCCGGCCGCCGCGGAATCGGTAAATTCGCCCTTCATCAGATGCGGAACGCCGATGCAAAATTCGGCGACCTCGACGCCGCGCTGGATCTCGCCCTGCGCATCGGCGAGCGTCTTGCCGTGCTCGCGCGCGAGAATCGCCGCAAGCCTCTCCTTCTCGCGTCCGACGAGATCGACGAATTTCATCAGCACGCGGGCTCTGCGCTGCGGATTGACCGCCGCCCATTCTCGCTGCGCCGCGGCTGAGTTGGCGATCGCCTCACGCACCTCGTCGCGGCTGGCGAGCGGCACACGCGAGATCGCCGCGCCCGTCATCGGCTCATAGGCCTCACTGAAACGGCCGGACTTTCCCTTAACCCGGCGTCCGCCGATAAAATGCGAAAGTTCTTCCATGTTCGCTCATCTAAGGCGCGTCCGGCCGATGTCATCTCGCAAGACGGGATCGCGCGCCTATATGTTGGAGAGAGACAACGGACACCCGCGATGGGACTGCAACTCGCCAGCGAAAGCAAGAATCGATACGCGCAGGCGCCGCGACAGGCGGACTGGACGATAGATCAAAATTGGGCCTCGTACAGCGACGAGGAGCACGATCGCTGGAACAGGCTGTTCGCCCGCCAGGCGAAGCTCTTGCCCGGACGGGCCTGCGACGAATTCTTGGAGGCGAAGCAAAAGCTCGAACTGTCGCGCTCCGGCATTCCGGAGTTCGCGGATCTGACCCGCCGACTGGGGGCGATGACCGGCTGGAGCGTCGTCCCGGTGGCCGGGCTGATTCCTGACGACGCCTTCTTCGATCATCTCGCCAATCGGCGTTTTCCCGCCGGGGCATTCATTCGCCCGGAGTCGGAGCTCGAATATCTGCAGGAGCCCGACGTCTTCCATGACGTCTTCGGGCATGTGCCGCTCCTTGCCAATCCGACGTATGCGCGCTTTCTCGAAGCCTATGGCAAGGGCGGCCGACGGGCGCTCGCGCGCGGGCAGCTCCACAATCTCGCGCGACTCTACTGGTACACGATCGAGTTCGGCCTTATCGAGACGCCGAAAGGACTGCGCATTTTCGGGGCCGGAATCATGTCCTCGCCTTCCGAGACGATCTTTTCGCTCGAAGACTCGTCGCCAAACCGCGTCGCCTTCAACCTCGAACGCGTCATGCGAACGAATTACATCATCAGCGATTTCCAGCAGACATATTTTGTCATCGAAAGCTTCGAGAAGCTTCTCGCCGACGGTTATCAGGATTTTGATCCGATCTATGATCGCCTGCGCGACGCTTCTGACTTTGCGGCGCATGAGCTCGCGCCAGCAGACCGCATCATTTCGCGCGGCGATTTCCATTACTTCCGCGCCAAGCGCAGCGCTTAGGGCTGCGGCCCTGAGTTGGCCACCTGTTGCTCGATGGCGCCGAAGATCGAGCGCCCATCGGCGGCGCGCATCTCAATGCGCACCACATCTCCATCCTTCAGGAACGGCGTGCGCGGCGCGCCTTCGATAAGCTTCTCCACCACGCGCTGCTCGGCGATGCAGGAGTAGCCGTCTCCGCCCTGCGCAATCGGTCTGCCTGGCCCGCCATCGGCGTCCCGGTTGGAAACGGTGCCGGAGCCGATGATCGTTCCGGCGCTAAGCGCGCGCGTGCGCGCGGCATGCGCGATGAGACGCGGAAAGTCGAAGGTCATATCCTTTCCGGCGTCCGGCCGGCCGAGCGGCGCGCCATTGACGAAGGACAGCAGCGGCAGCGACAGCCGCTCGCCGTCCCAAGCGTCGCCAAGTTCGTCAGGCGTCACGGCGACCGGAGAAAAGGCGGACGCCGGCTTTGACTGAAAAAAACCAAAGCCTTTCGAAAGCTCCGGAGGGACCAGCCCGCGCAAGGTCACGTCATTGACCAGCATGACGAGCCTGATGTGATCGCGCGCCTCCTCCGGCGTCACGCCCATCGGCACATCGTCGGTGACGACCGCAACTTCGGCTTCCAAATCGAGATCGTGCTTTTCGTCGAGCAGGGGAATATCGTCACGCGGGCCAAGGAAGACGTCGGAGCCTCCCTGATACATCAGCGGATCGCTCCAAAAACTCTCCGGCATCTCGGCGCCGCGCGACTTGCGAACGAGCGCGACATGATTGACATATGCCGAGCCGTCCGCCCACTGATAGGCGCGCGGCAGCGGCGACGCGCAATCCTGCTCGCGAAAGGGAAAGCTCTCTCGAAGTCCGCATTCGAGCCGCGCCGCCAGCGCCCGCAGCTCCGGCGCCACGGCGTCCCAATCTTCGATCGCCGATTGCAGAGTGGGCGCGACGAAGCCCGCCGCAACAGCCCGCGTGAGATCCCGCGAAACGAGGATGAGAGCGCCGTCCCGTCGGCTCTTCAGGGATGCGAGCTTCACGGTCCATTGCCGGTGAAGTTGCGGCGCAAATCCGACCAGCACTCCGCATAGTCTTGATGAAGGGTTTCAAGCGACATGGCGAAAGAGGTCGGATAGAGCGGCAGTCGAGACTCGAACATAAAGGCGAGAGCGTCGTCGATCTTCACTGGGCCAAGATCGGCCTCAGAGGCCTGCTCGAAAGCTTCGGCGTCCGGGCCGTGCGGCAGCATCGCATTGTGCAGCGACATGCCGCCGGGCTCGAAGCCGGACGGCTTCGCGTCGTAGCGTCCGTAAATCAGACCCATGAACTCGCTCATAATGTTCAAGTGATACCAGGGAGGCCGGAACGTATGTTCCGCGACTTGCCAACGGGGCGGGAAAATCGCGAAATCGACGTTGCCCACGCCGCTTTCGTCTGAAGGAGAGGTCAGCACCGTAAATATTGATGGATCGGGATGATCGAACAGCACGGCGCCGACCGGACAGAATTTTCGCAGATCATATTTATAGGGCGCGTAATTCCCATGCCAGGCAACGACGTCAAGCGGCGAATGATCGAGGTCACAGCGATAGAAGCGGCCGCCCCATTTGACGCGGAGACGGCACGGCGTTTCCTTGTCTTCGAACGCGGCGGTCGGCGAAAAGAAGTCGCGCGGATTGGCGAGTCCATTCGCGCCGATCACGCCGCGATAGGGCAATGTAAACGGCGCGCCGTAGTTTTCACAGACATAGCCGCGAGACGGGCCGGCCGACAGCTCAACCCGAAATTTCACGCCGCGCGGAATGACGCATATCTCGCCGGGAGCGCATTCGATGAAGCCGAACTCGGTGAAGATGCGCAGCTCGCCGAACTGCGGGACGATCAGCAACTCGCCGTCGGCGTCGTAGAAATAGTCGTCGTGCATCGACCGCCCGGCGAGATAGAGATGCGCCGCCATGCCGACTCTCAGGCTGCAATCGCCCGCCGTCACGATGGTGCGCATTCCTTCGATGAAGGAGCCTGCGTCTTCTGGGACGTCACTCGCCCCCCAGCGCAGCTGCCCGAGCGGCGCGTCAACATCGCGGCAGGGCGCGGTTTTCCAGTGGCTCTGCTCGATGTCCTTGGGGTTGCGGAGGTGAAGGACGGAGGGTCGTATCCTGTAGAGCCAGGAGCGTTTGTTGAGATGGCTCGGCGCGGTGAATGCGGAGCCAGACAATTGTTCGGCGTAAAGCCCGTAAGGGCACCGCTGCGGCGAGTTCTGCCCCATCGGCAACGCGCCGGGCAGAGCTTCGCTCTCGAACTCATTGCCGAAGCCATGCAAATAGCGCGTGGAGGACATGCCTAACCTGCCGCCCGGTTCAAAACGCCGCGGCGGATCTGATCCTCTTCGATCGATTCAAATAGCGCCCGGAAATTTCCCTCGCCAAAACCTTCATCGCCCTTGCGCTGAATGAATTCGAAGAAGATGGGTCCAATAACCGTCTTCGAGAAAATCTGCAGCAACAGACGTCGGGCGCCCGTCGTGAGGCCGTCGACCAGAATGCCGAGCTCCTTAAGACGCTGGGTCGGCTCCCCGTGCCCCGGCAGCCTATGCTCAAGGGCTTCGTAATAGGCGTCCGGCGGCGCCGGCATGAAATCGAGCCCGTTGTTGCGCATCGCGACGACGGTCTCGTAAATATCGTGGCACGCGCAGGCGATGTGCTGAATCCCTTCACCCCTGTATGCGTCTAAGAATTCCTCGATCTGGCTTTTCTCGTCGGCGCTTTCATTGATCGGGATGCGAATCTTGCCGCAGGGGCTCGTCATGGCGCGAGAGCGCAGGCCCGTCATCTTGCCCTCGATGTCGAAGTAGCGAATCTCACGAAAATTGAAGATGCGCTCATACCATGCCGCGAGCGCGTCCATGCGGCCGCGCCGAACATTGTGAGTAAGATGGTCGATATTGGTCAGCCCCACGCCAGGGGGATTAGGATCGCGCTCTCCGATCCATCGAAAGTCGATGTCCCAGATCGAACCCTGATCGCCATAACGGTCGACGAGATAGATGAGCGAACCTCCAACGCCTTCGATAGCGGGAATGTTCAGCTCCATCGGGCCGACGCCGAAGGCGACAGGCTTTGCGCCCAACGAAACCGCGCGGCGCATCGCTTTTGCGGCGTCGACGACGCGGAAGCCGATGCAGCACACCGAAGGGCCGTGCGCTTTCTGGAATTCGGCGGCGAAGCTGTGAGGCTCCGCGTTCAGCACATAATTCACTTCCCCCTGCCGATAGAGCGTCACGTCCTTGGAGCGGTGACGCGCGACGGCGACGAAGCCCATCTTCTCGAACAGCGAGGCGAGTTGCGCGGGATCGGGGTGAGCGAATTCGACAAATTCGAATCCGTCTGTTCCCATCGGGTTTTCGGCGGGCGTTGCCGCGCCGCCAAGCGTCGAGTTCATGAGCGGGCCTATATACAGCTTTGGCTGACCTGATATTTAGATATTGCGTTCCCGATCCGGTTAAAGGCCCATGATCCTTTACGACTATTATCGCTCGTCGGCCGCCTATCGCGTGCGGATCGCCATTGCGCTCAAAAATCTGTTTGTCGAACGGCGGCCCGTACATCTCCTGCGCGGGGAACAGCGTGATCCCGGCTATCGCGCCAAAAGCCCGCTGGGCATCGTGCCGACCCTTCAACTTGATGATGGTCGACTCATTACCCAATCGCTGGCGATCATCGACTATCTCGACGCGCTGAAGCCTGAGCCGCCGCTCTTGCCGAGAGACCCCGTCCTGGCGGCGCAGGCGCGGGCTGCGGCGTTGACGATCGCCTGCGAGATTCATCCGCTCGCCAATCTGCGGGTGATAGAGGCGCTGCAAGGGGAATTCGGCGCAAGGGACGATCAGATTGCCGCTTGGCGCAGGCGATGGATCGCAGAGGGTTTGACAGCGGTCGAGGCGCTCATCGCGCCTGGCCCCTTCGCCTTTGGCGCCGAGCCGTCGCTTGCCGACATATGTCTCATTCCGCAGGTCTATAACGCGCGACGCTTCGACGTTTCACTCGAGGCCTGCCCGCGCATCCTTGCCGTAGAGGCGGCTTGCGCTGCGCACCCCGCCTTTATCGAAGCGCGTCCAGAGGCGCAGCCGGACGCGGAATAGATTTAGGCCGCGAGCGTCAAATCGGCGATCACGGCGCCCAGGAAGCGGCCTGCTTCGCCGCCGGTGACGACGCGGTGATCGAAAGTCAGGCTCAGAGGCAAAATCCGATGCACCGCTGGCGCGCCATCGACAGCGACAACCTCGTCTCTGATCCGGCCGGCGCCGAGGATCGCGACCGTGGGCGGCAGCACGATCGGCGCGGCGTAGCGCCCGGCGATCATGCCAAAGTTTGAAAGCGTGATGGTCGCGCCGCGCAGCTCCTCGGGCGGGATTCGCCGCGCCGCCGCGTCCTGCCGCAGGCGGTCGAGGCCCTTGCGTAAATCCTGAGCGTCGCGATTGCCGACATCCCGCAGAACAGGCACGAACAGGCCCTCTTCCGACAGATCCACCGCGACGCCAAGATCGATCTTCTTCATCACCCGACGCGCGAAGGCGTGAGGCTCGAACCAGGCGTTGAGCGCAGGCTCCGCCTTGCAGGCCTGGGCAAGAGCGCGGATCAGGCGGATGGTCGTGTCGGTTCCTGACGCCCACGCGTGAATATCGGCGTCGTCGACGATCGTGGCCGCCGCCACCTCCGCCTGCGCCTGCGCCATATTATGGGCCATGGCGCGGCGCACCCCCCGCAGCGGCTCGGCGGCTTCCGTCTCGCTCAGAATGCGCGCGACGCGTTCGATATCCTGCGTGGTAATCAATCCGTCCGCGCCGGAGGGCGTCACCATGGCGAGATCGACGTTCAGCTTGCGCGCCAGCGCTCTTACGGCAGGCGTCGCCCGCACCGCGCCGCCGACATGGCCGACTGAGATCGGCTGGTCGCGGACGACCCCGGACCCCTGCTGAACGGCGCCGACCACTGACCCTGTGTCTTCTCCCGCGCCCTCGAAACCCACCAGCGGCGCGCCGATGCGGATCACGTCTCCGGCGGAGGCGAACAGCCGCTCGATGCGGCCTCCCTGCGGCGATGGGATTTCGACGACGGCCTTGGCGGTTTCAACCGCCACGAGCGGCTGATCGACTTTAACGTCCTCGCCGGCGGCGACGCGCCATTCGACGAGTTCGGCCTCCTGCAACCCCTCTCCGAGATCGGGAAGACGAAAGATGTTCATGACGCCTCCATCACTTGCCGAACGCCGTCGACGATGCGATCCACGCTTGGAATATATTGCTTCTCCAGCTTCGCGAGCGGCACGACCACGTCATAGCCGGTGACCCGCTTGATCGGGGCGAGCAGATAGTAAAGCGCACGCTCAGCGATTTCCGCGGCGACCTCGGCGCCGAAGCCCGCCGTGCGCGGCGCCTCGTGAACAATGACGCAGCGTCCGGTCTTTTCAACGGAACGCAGAATCGTTTCCACATCGAGAGGCTTCAGAGTGGCGACGTCGATCACTTCGATCATCACGCCCTCTTCTTCGAGATTTTCGGCGGCGGCGAGCGTTTCGGGCACCATCGCGCCCCAGGTGACGACCGTCGCGTCGGCGCCTTCGCGCAGGATGAAGCAGGCGTCGAGCGGCAACTCCACGCCGTCGTCTTCGACCTCTTGGCGGAAGAGACGATAGAGGCGCGTGGGCTCGAGGAAGATCACCGGATCGGGATCGCGCACAGACGCCAGAAGCAGCCCGTAGGCTCGGGCGGGGGATGAGGGCGCGACGACGCGAAGGCCCGGCATGTGCGCGAACATCGCCTCCGGACTTTCGGAATGATGCTCGGGCGCATGAATGCCGGCGCCGCAAGGCGAGCGCAGCACCATTGGACAGGTCAGCCGCCCGCGCGTGCGATTGCGCATGCGAGACGCGTGATTGATGATCTGGTCGATGGCCGGATAGATGAAACCGGAAAACTGGATTTCGGCGACCGGCTTCAGCCCCATCGCCGCCATGCCGACCGCAACGCCGGCGATGCCGCCTTCCGCCAAGGGCGTGTCGATGACGCGCTCGCGCCCGAAGCGCGCCTGCAGGCCGTTCGTGGCGCGAAATACGCCGCCATTGACGCCGATGTCCTCGCCAAGCAGGAGGACGTCCTTGTCTTCGCCCATTGCGCGCGCGAGCGCGAGATTGACCGCTTCGACAAGAGTGATTTCAGACATGACCGTTTCCGTCGCCATTTGCGCTGCGCTGGGCAAATCGTCGCGCTTCCTCGCGCTGCCACTGCAGGGTATCCGGGAGCTTTGCGTAGAGATGTTCGAACATGGCGTCGGAGTTCAGCGGCGAGGCGTGCAAATAGGCTGCAACCTCGCGATCGACCTCTTCCGCACACGCCTTGTGCAGCTCCGCCTCTTGCTCTTTCGACCAGGCGCCTTCGCTCACAAGGTAAGCGCGCAGCCGAGCGATCGGTTCGCGCGTCCACTGCGCGCGCACGATTTCGGGATCGCGATAGCGCGATGCGTCGTCGGCGGTGGTGTGATCGCCGAGCCGATAGGTGAGCGCTTCGATCAGCGTCGGTCCGCCGCCCGATCGCGCCTTGTCGATCGCCCGACGCACCACTTCATGGACCGCAATGACGTCATTGCCGTCGACCTGGCGCCCCTCCATGCCGGCGGCGACGGCCTTTTGCGCGAGAGTTTCCGCGGCGCTCTCAAGTTCGCGCGGCGTCGATATCGCCCAGCCGTTATTGCAGATGATAAAAACAACAGGCGTCTTCCAGACTCCCGCCATGTTTAACGCTTCGTAAAAAGCGCCATTGGAGGTGCCGCCGTCGCCGATGAACGTGACGACGACGCGATCCTCCGTCCGTGCCATCAACGCGTATGCCGCGCCGACCGCCTGCGGGGCCTGCGTGGCGACGGGGACGCAGTTTGGAAAGTCGCCGCGCGCATTTTTGAAGTCGCTGCCGCGCTCGTCGCCGCCCCAATAGAGCAGACATTCGGACATCGCCATGCCGCGATAGAATTGCGCGGCGTGATCTCGATACGACGGCACGAGCACGTCGCGTTCGTCCATCGCCGCGGCCGCCCCGACGCCGATCGCTTCCTGGCCGAGCGCCGACGCGAACGTGCCCAACTGACCGGTGCGTTGAAGACTGATCGCCTTGTTGTCGAAGATTCTGGTTCGCGTCATCGCGCGATAGAATCGGAGCAGTCGTTCGATGTCCTTCGCCGACTTGCTCGCCGCCTTGCTGATCTCGCCGCCGGGCGACAACAGCTGAACAAGATCCATGTGGAGATCGAAGCCCATCTCAATGTTTCCCATCGCCCCGCTCCTGATGAGCGAATTAGCGCGGCGATACGCGAGGTCACGGCTCTGCGACATTTTTTTTGGCGATTTCCCGGCGCCGCAGCGCAGGAAAATGGGCCCAGCTACGGGCTTGACTGTATAGCCGGCTGTCCAATTTACCGATCATGCCCGCCAAATCGGAAATCGATCCCTTCTCCTTTCGAGACGAATTTGGCCCCGCGAAGATCGTCCATATCTGGTCGCCCTCGGTCAAACTACGCGCCGTCGTCGTCATCGACAATGTCGCCGCAGGTCCCGCCATCGGCGGCACCCGTATGGCGCCGGACGTCAGCGTCACGGAGTGCTTCCGACTCGCCCGGGCGATGACTTTGAAGAACGCGGCCTGCGGATTGCCGCACGGCGGCGCAAAATCCGTGATTTTCGGCGATCCCGATATGGCGCAGGCCGACAAAGAACGGCTCATTCGCGTGTTCGCCAAATCCATTGAGCAGCTCGTCGACTATATTCCCGGACCCGACATGGGCACGGACGAGACGGCGATGGCCTGGGTGCATGACGAAATCGGCCGCTCGGTCGGTCTCCCGGCTGAGATTGGCGGCATTCCTCTCGATGAAATCGGAGCCACGGGTTTTGGCGTCATGATCGCCGCGTGCGCAGCCGCGCCCTTCGCCGATGTTTCGCTACGCGGCGCGCGCATCGTCGTGCAGGGGTTTGGCGCCGTGGGCATACACGCTGCGCGGTTTCTGGCCAGCAAAGGCGCGCGAATGGTCGGCGTGTCCGACAGCCGCGGCGCGGTGGCTGACGAGGATGGGCTCGATATCGAGGCGCTCACCGCGCTGAAGCGCCAGGGCAAGAGCGTTGGCGACCTGGAGCGCGCGCGCGCCGTCGACCCTGAGTCGCTCATCGCCTTGCCTTGCGAGATCTTCATTCCGGCCGCACGCCCGGACGTGCTGCGCGCGGACAATGTCGACATGCTCGACTGTAAATTGGTGGTGCAGGGCGCGAACATTCCCGCCACCGCCGAGGCGGAACGCATGATGTTCGCGCGAGGAATCGTCAGCGTGCCGGATTTCATCGCCAACGCCGGCGGCGTGATCTGCGCGAGCATTGAATACAGCGGCGGCGGCGAAGCGGCGGCCTTCGCGGCGATAGAGGAGAAAATCGGCCGGAACACGCGGCTCACGCTGGAGCGGTCGCGCGCCGAGAGCGCTTCTCCTATCGACGCCGCGATGGAACTTTCGACCGACCGGCTGCGCAAGATCATGCAGCTGAGGCGCTGGGGCTAGCCCAACCGTTCGATCGCCATCGCGGTAGCTTCTCCGCCGCCGATGCAGAGCGCCGCCACGCCCCTTTTTAGGCCTTTAGCCTCCAGAGCGGCGAGAAGCGTGACGATGATCCGTGCGCCCGACGCGCCGATCGGATGGCCAAGGGCGCAGGCGCCGCCATGGACATTCACCTTCTCATGCGGCAAGTCGAGTTCGCGCATCGCCGCCATGGCGACGACGGCGAACGCCTCATTGATCTCAAAGAGGTCGACGTCGCGCGCCGCCCAGCCCACCCGGTCCAGGAGTTTACGGATCGCTTCGATCGGCATGACGGAAAAGCGGCTCGGCGCGCCCGCGACGGTGACGTAATCGCGAATGATGGCGAGCGGCGTCGCGCCGGCGCGCTCGGCCTCGTCGACGCGCATCAGGGCGAGCGCCGCCGCGCCGTCCGATATCGCGCTGGCGTTGGCGGCGGTGATCGTGCCGTCCTCCCTGAAGGCGGGTTTCAGGCGGGCGATATCCTGCGCCTTGGCGTTGCCGGGCAGCTCGTCGCTGGCGATGGCGCGCGCGTTGGCGCCTTTTCCCAGCGTTATGGGCGCGATCTCCTGCGCAAAAGAGTCGTCGCTCGTCGCGCGTTGGGCGCGCGCTAGCGACGTCGACGCATATTGGTCCTGCATCTCGCGGGTAAATTGATACTCCGTCGCGCAATCCTCCGCGAAGGAGCCCATCAGCCGACCCTTTTCGTAGGCGTCCTCCAGCCCATCCAGAAACATGTGATCGAGGACCTTGCGGTGTCCCATTCGATAACCGGTGCGCGCGCGATCGAGCAGATAAGGCGCGTTGCTCATGCTCTCCATGCCGCCGGCGACCGCGATCCGCGCGCCTCCAACAGCGAGCTGGTCGCTCGCGAGCATCACCGCCTTCATTCCAGAGCCGCACATTTTGTTGATGGTGACGGCGCCCGTCGTCTCCGGCAACCCGGCGCCGAGCGCCGCCTGCCGCGCCGGGGCCTGGCCAATGCCTGCCGAAAGCACGCAGCCCATGACGACTTCATCGATGTCGTTCGGCGCCAGGCCGGCGCGGGTCACGGCCGCCTCGATGGCGTACGCGCCGAGCTGCGGCGCGGAGACGTCCTTCAATTCTCCCAGAAACGCGCCGATCGGGGTGCGCGCGGCGCCTACGATGGCGACCGGTGCGGCAGCGCTCATGACAATCTCCTCATCGGCTGGCGAGCTAACCCCTCCAAGCGGAATATGGGGTTGAATCCCAACTTTTGAACGCCGGCAGCGGCGTGTCGTCCCCGGCGAGAATGTCTTCGACGGTTTCGTCGCTCACCGCGTCGAGCCGGTCCGGGGACCATTTCGGGCGCCGGTCCTTGTCGATGATCGCGGCGCGGATGCCTTCATAAAGATCGTGGGTCGCCAGCATGCGGCACGCCGCCTCGAATTCATTCGTCAGACACGTCTCGACGTCAGGCGCTCCCGCGGCGCGCAGCAGCAATGCGCGCGTCACTTTCAACGCCGTCGGCGACTTCGCGCTGATGTCCTCCGCCGCGCGCAAAGAGAATTCAGACCCTTCGCGCTCGAAGGCGGCGATAATGTCGTCCACTTGATCATGCGCCGTCGCTGCAGCGAGCAACGGCCTGTGCAGCGAGAGCCGGCCGTTCCCTGGGTGGCGGGCGAGGCGCCGCAACGCAACATCGACGTCTTCGGCGGCTCCTATCGTCGCCAGCGCGTCGATCAGCGGCGAAATGTCCTCTGCATGAATTAGAACATCCGCAAGACCGGCCTCGATCGCGTCCGCCGCCGCCACCGACGTCGCCGAAAGCGCCAGATAGGCGCCGATTTCGCGCGCTCTCGAAAGAAGCCAGGTCGCGCCCACATCAGGAAAGAATCCGATGCCAACCTCCGGCATCGCGACGCGGCTTCGCTCCGTGACCACTCGCCGGTTGCCATGCGCAGATATGCCCACGCCGCCGCCCATCACGACGCCATCCATGATCACGACATAGGGCTTGGGAAAGGAGGCGATGCGGGCGTTCAGCTCATATTCCTCGCGCCAAAAATCGGCGAACAGCCGCTTTTGTGCGGGCTCCAGCTCGTAGAGAATCCTCACGTCGCCGCCGGCGCACAGACCGCGATCGCCGGCGCCCGTGACGAGCACGGCGCAAATGCTCGCGTCGCCCCCGAAGTCGTCAAGCGCGCGCCGGAACTCTCGCACCATCGGCAGCGTCAGCGTGTTGAGCGCCTGTGGCCTGTTGAGGAGGATGCGTCCGAGACGGCCCTCTCGCGAAGCGATGAGATCCATATGCTTACTTCAGTAGCGAGCGTGCGATGATGACGCGCATGATTTCATTCGTTCCCTCCAGAATCTGATGGACGCGAAGGTCGCGAACAATCTTCTCGACGCCATATTCGCTAAGATATCCGTAGCCGCCATGCAATTGCAGCGCCTCATTGGCGACTGTGAAGCCGGCGTCGGTCACGACGCGCTTGGCCATGGCGCATAGCGTCGTGGCGTCTGGCGCCTTGACGTCAAGCGCCGCCGCCGCGCGCCAAAGGAATGTGCGCGAGACTTCAAGCTGCGTCGCCATATCCGCGAGCCGGAACTGCAGCGCCTGAAATTCGTCGAGGGCGCGCCCGAACGCCTTGCGGCTCGCCATGTAGCGCAGACTATGGTCGAAGGCCGATTGGGCGCCGCCAAGCGAACAGGCGGCGATGTTGAGCCGCCCGCCGTCGAGCGCGGCCATGGCGATCTTGAATCCGTCGCCCTCGCGTCCGATGAGATTATCGGCCGGCACGCGGCAGTCGTCGAAGATGACGGCCCGCGTCGGCTGGGCGTTCCATCCCATTTTTCGCTCGAGCGCGCCGAAACTTAGGCCTGGCGCGCCGCCCTCGACGACGAAGGCCGAAATGCCTTGCGGCCCCGACTCGCCGGTACGCGCCATGACCACATAGAGATGGTCGGCGCCGCCCGCGCCGGCGCCCGAGATAAACTGTTTCGCGCCATTCAAGACGTAGTGATCGCCGCTGCGCCGCGCCTGCGTGCGTAGCGCCGCAGCATCCGAACCGCTGCCCGATTCCGTCAGGCAGTAGCTCGAGAGAACCTCCATCGTCGCGAGCCCTGGCAGCCATGCGTTGATCTGGCGTTCGGTTCCGAAAGCGTCGATCAGGGCCGCGCACATATTGTGAATCGAGAGATAGGCGGCGATCGTGGGGCAACCCATTGCGAGCGCCTCGAAGATCAGCACGCCGTCAAAGCGCGTCAGCCCGGCGCCGCCGGACGCCTCTCGCACAAAGATCGCCGCCATGCCGAGCGCCGCGGCCTCACGCAGCGTGTCTGTCGGAAAGACATGCTCGCGGTCCCAATCGAGAGCAAAGGGCGCAAGGCGATCGCGTCCGAAGTCCCGCGCCAATTCACGAATGGCTTGCTGCTCGGCGCTCAATTCGAAATAGGACGACATTCGGCCATTCACCGCAATTGTTGACGTTAATCTGTCGCGTCGAAGCTTTTTGGCAAGTCAGCGTCGCAAGGGGCTTCGGTCGGATCGCCGCATCTGGCGGCATAGGCTTGCGCCACGCGACTCGCCGGCGCGCGCTTCAACTCGCGGCAGGCGAAAGCTCCGGCCTCCAAGAGTCGATCGAGCGACACGCCGGTTTCGACGTCCATTCGCTCAAGCATATAGACGACGTCCTCGGTCGCGACATTTCCGGCGGCGCCGGGCGCGAAAGGACACCCGCCAAGGCCGGCCAGCGAACTGTCGACAACGCTGACGCCGACTTCGAGGCACGCGAAAATATTGGCGAGCGCCTGTCCGTAGGTGTCGTGAAAATGCACCGCGATTTTGTCGAGCGGCGCGACGCGCGCCACTCTTTCGACCATTCGGCGGGCGGGCAGCGGCGCGCCGACGCCGATCGTATCGCCGAGCGAGACCTCGAAGCAGCCCATGTCGAGGAGCGCGCCGGCTACCGACGCAACTCGGCCGCTATCGACATCTCCTTCGTAAGGACAGCCTAAGACGCAGGAAATATAGCCGCGGGCCATGACGCCGTATCGCCGGGCTTCCGCGACGACTTTGGCGTATCGCGTGAGACTTTCCTCGATCGAGCAATTGATATTGCGCTTTGAAAACGTCTCCGACGCCGCAGCGAACACGGCGATCTCGTCCGCCCCGGCGGAAAGCGCCGCCGCGAGTCCGCGCAGGTTTGGAACCAGCACGCTCAGCCGCACATTTTGCCTTGGCGCAAGCGCAAGAGTTTCATCCGTATGCGCCATCTGCGGCACGGCCGTAGGGGAGACGAAACTTCCGGCTTCGATGCGCGAAAGCCCCGCGGCCGCAAGACGGCGGATGAGTTCGGCCCGGATCTGCGGCGACAGCATCACCTTCTCATTCTGCAGGCCGTCGCGTGGGCCGACCTCCACGATGTTGACATGTGCCGGAACGCTCACTCCTCGTCCTTTCGCAGGATCGTGACGAGTTCGGCGCCTTCGATCGCCATGTCGCCCGCTTCGCACGCCACGCTTTTGACGACGCCATCGTGCGGCGCGGCCATCGCGATCTCCATTTTCATCGCCTCCAGAACGACGAGAGTCTCGCCTTTGCTGACGGCGTCGCCCGATTTCACCGCAACTCGCGTGACGGTCGCCGGCATCGGGGCCAGCACGCGTTCGTCAGATGGTCCTTCGCTTTGCGAGGAGGTTGCCGCTTTCGCCCAGTGGATCACATAGTTCTTCCCGCGCAGAATGACGACAAGGCCATTATCCAACGCGACTGTTGAGACTTCGTGCTTCACTCCATCCACAAGCAACGAGAGGCGACCTGCGACAGTTTGAACGCCAACTTCCGTGACCGCGTCGCCAAAGTTCAGCAGGAAGCCGCCGTCCTGCGGACGCATGATTTGTGCAACAAGCGTCCGGCCCGCCTGCGTCACCCTGAGCTCATGATCGGCGCACTCATAGAGCCGCCACGCGTCCGTTCCGGCCCAGGGCGACCAATCGTCGCCCAGCGATCTACTCGCTTCAAGCGCGGAGCGCCGAGAGTCGGCCAGCAAAACCGCTGCCGCCGCCGCAAGAAGGACGCGGTCCGAATCCGTGCTCGGAGCCGCGGCGCACGTCAGCATAGCGATATTGCTCCCGACATATTCCGTGTCGTAATCGCCGGCCGCCATCCCGTCGCTCTTCGAGATCGCCCGCAGCAGATCGAGATTTGTGGCGACGCCAACGATTTCGACCTCTTCTAGCCCCGCCTGCAGGCGACGCAACGCCTGCTCGCGATTTTCGCCGAAGACGATGAGTTTCGCCAACAGCGAATCATAATAGGGCGTGACGCGATCCCCGGCGCGCACGCCTGAGTCGATGCGCAAGAAAGGCGCTTGCCGCGGCGCGCGGAAGTGGGCGATTTCCCCAACCGAAGGCATGAACCCGCGCGCGGGATCTTCCGCGCAGATCCGCGCTTCAATTGCGCAGCCGCTCATCCTCAGCTCGCTCTGCGTCAAGGGAAGCGGCGCGCCACAGGCGACGCGCAACTGCCATTCGACGAGATCCTGCTTCGAGACCATCTCGGTGACAGGATGTTCGACCTGAAGCCGCGTGTTCATCTCGAGAAAATAGAAGTGGTCTTCTCCGACGAGAAATTCGACCGTGCCTGCGCCGGTGTAGCCAGCGGCTCGGGAGGCGCGGATCGCCGCGTCGCTCATCTGCGCGCGTAACGAGGGCGTCAGACCGGGCGCGGGCGTCTCTTCAATAATTTTTTGATGGCGGCGCTGCATCGAACAGTCGCGCTCAAGGAAAGAAACGACGTTGCCGTGAGAGTCCGCGAAAATCTGGATTTCGACGTGCTTATAGCCGGAGAAATATTTCTCGATGAACAGCGTGTCATCCCCGAAGGCGGCGCCCGCTTCGCGCCGCGCGCTTTCGATCGCGGCGGACAACTCCTCAGGCGCGCGCACGATGCGCATGCCCCTTCCGCCGCCGCCGGCGGACGCCTTCACGAGCAATGGAAGACCGATGGCGCGCGCCGCTTCGAACAATTCAGCGTCGTCGCCGCCTGATGCCCCCGGCGCCACAGGCACCCCTGCACGCATCATCGCAGCCTTGGCCTCGCTCTTGGAGCCAAGTAGCCGCATGGCGTGGGGCGGAGGCCCGACGAAGATCAGACCGTTCGCCGAACAGGCTTCGGCGAAGTCCGCATTCTCGGCCAGGAATCCGTAGCCCGGATGTATGGCGTCCGCCCCGCTACGTCGGGCGACCTCGATGATCTTCCCGATCGACAGATAGCTGTCGCGCGCCGGCGCGGGTCCGAGAAGATAGGCTTCATCGGCAAGTTCGACATGCAGCGCATGCGCATCAGCTTCGGAGTAGACGGCGACCGATGTGACGCCCAATCTTTTCGCCGTGCGCATTATTCGGCAAGCGATCTCGCCGCGGTTCGCGATGAGGAGCTTGCGCATCATCTCAATCGGCCGCGATCCAGTGTGGCGCTCGTTTTTCAAGAAAGGCGGAGAGACCTTCCTGCGCCTCCGCGCTGGATCTTCTTGCGGCGAGACGATGCGCAGCTTCGCGCAAGAGTTCCGCATCGACGCCGTGGCCGTCGCATTCCGCGAAGAAGGTCTTTACGTCCGCCTGCGCGCCAGGCGCGCCGCGCAGCAAGTCCGCAACGATGGCCGCATGCGCCAAATTAACCTCCAACCTTGGCGCCACACGATGGACAAGACCCAACATCTGCGCCTCGGCGGCGGAAAAGCGCTCCGCCGTCAAAGCATATCTGCGCAGCTGCCGCAGGCCTATGGCCCGGATGAGAAAGGGCGCGACTATGGCCGGGAGCAATCCCAGCCGCACCTCATTGAGCGAGAATGACGCGTCGGCGGCGGCCACAACGATGTCGCAACACGCGAGCAGACCGACGCCTCCGCCAACAACGACGCCCTTGGCCAAGGCGATCGTCGGCTTTGACACCGTGTCCAGAGCGCGCAGCATTCGGGCGAGCGCCAAAGCGTCCTGTTCATTGGCGGTCGATGAACGCTGCGTGACGCGAATCATCGAGCCGATGTCGCCGCCGGCGCAAAAATAGTCTCCCGCGCCCTCAAGCGTAATGATGCGGACGTCGGCGCGCGCATCCAATTCTTCGAGCGCATCCTTTAGAAGGCCAATAAGCTCATAGTCGAGCGCATTGCGCTTGTCTGGACGGTTCAGCGTCAAAGTCGCGACGCCGTTCGCGTCAATCGATTGCAGCAAAGTCGTCATAGAACGTGACTCACATGCGAAATAAGCCAAAGCGCGTTTCTTCGACCGGCGCCCTTAGCGCGAAGGATAGCGCCAAAGCGACAATCCGTCTCGTATCGAGCGGGTCGATGACGCCGTCGTCCCAGAGCCGGGCGCTGGAATAGAGCGGCAGGCTTTGGCGCTCATATTGCTGACGAATCGGGCGCGCGAAGTCCTCTTCCTCTTCTTCCGAGAAAGCCTTCTGCCGTTTCTCCATGGCCTCGCGCTTGACGCGCGTCAGCACGCTCGCGGCCTGTTCCCCGCCCATGACGCCGATGCGCGCGCCCGGCCACATCCATAAAAATCGCGGCGAGTAGGCGCGCCCGCACATGGCGTAATTGCCGGCGCCAAAACTGCCGCCGACGATAATCGAGAGTTTCGGCACCGCGGCCGTCGCCACCGCCGTCACCATCTTCGCCCCTTCCTTGGCGACGCCGGCGCTTTCATACTTCGCCCCGACCATGAAGCCGGTCGTATTGTGCAAAAACAGCAGCGGTATTTTTCGTCGCGCGCAAAGCTCGATGAAATGCGCGCCCTTTTGCGCGCTCTCGGGAAACAAGACGCCGTTATTGGCCACGATCCCGACGGGATAGCCATGGATGTGCGCGAAACCTGTCACCAGCGTGGGGCCATACAGCTTACGGAACTCCTCGAATTCGCTCGCGTCGACAAGGCGCGCGATCACCTCGCGTATGTCGAACTGCTTTCGCGGGTCCTGCGGCAACAGACCGTAAATCTCGGCGGGATCGTAGCAGGGCTCCGCAGGCTTTCTCACCGGAACGGTGATGGCGCCGGAAGGCCCGAGATTGCCGACGATCTGACGCGCGATCTGCAGGGCATGGGCGTCATTCTCGGCGCAATGATCGGCAACGCCAGAACGGCGGCAGTGAACGTCGGCGCCGCCAAGCTCCTCGGCTGTTACGACTTCGCCCGTCGCCGCTTTGACGAGCGGCGGACCCGCAAGAAATATCGCGCCTTCGTTGCGCACGATAATCGTTTCATCGCTCATCGCCGGAACATAAGCGCCTCCGGCGGTGCACGAACCCATGACGACGGCGATCTGCGCAATGCCGTGCGACGACATCGTGGCCTGATTATAAAAAATTCGGCCGAAATGATCGCGGTCGGGAAAAACATCCTCCTGGCTCGTCAGATTGGCGCCGCCTGAGTCGACGAGATAGAGACAGGGCAGATTGTTCTGCGCGGCGATCTCTTGCGCGCGAAGATGCTTCTTTACAGTTAAGGGGAAGTAGACCCCGCCTTTAACCGTCGCGTCATTGGCCACGATCATGCATTCGCGGCCGCGCACCCGCCCGACGCCAGCGACGACTCCCGCCGCGGCGACACGCCCGTCATACATGCCGTGGGCCGCAAATGGCGCAATTTCGAGAAAGGGCGAAAAGGGATCGATAAGCGCGTCAATGCGCTGACGCGCGAGCATTTTGCCGCGGGCGAGATGCCGCTTACACGCCTGCTCGCCGCCACCCGCTCGAATATCCGCCGCAATCCGCCTCAACTCGGCGACGCGATCGGTCATCCCTTGATGATTGTTGGCGAAATCGGCGTCTTTCGGATGAACAAGGCTATCGAGGCGTGGCATATCCTAAATCCAAAATCAGGCTGTCTCCTGAAAGAGTTCGCGCCCGATCAGCATGCGGCGAATTTCGCTTGTTCCCGCGCCGATCTCGTAAAGCTTGGCGTCGCGCAACAATCTGCCAGTCGGATATTCGTTCATATAACCGTTGCCGCCGAGGCACTGAATGGATTCAAGCGCCATCCATGTCGCGCGTTCAGCGGCGAAAAGTATCGCGCTCGCCGCATCCTTTCTCGTCACGCGGCCGCGATCGCTCGCCTTCGCGACCGCATAGACATAGGCGCGCGTCGCCATGACAGCCGTGTACATATCTGCGAGCTTGCCCTGCATGAGTTCGAACTCGCCGATCGGCTGCCCAAATTGCTTGCGCTCATGCACATAGGGAAGCACGACATCCATGCAGGCCTGCATGATTCCAAGCGGACCGCCGGCGAGCACAGCGCGCTCGTAATCCAGGCCGCTCATCAGCACATTGACTCCGCGCTCGGGGAGGCCGAGCACGTTTTCTTCGGGAACCTCGCAGTCTTCGAATACGAGTTCGCATGTATTGGAGCCGCGCATGCCGAGCTTGTCGAGCTTCGCGCTTGATGAAAATCCGCGAAAGACGCGCTCGACAATGAAGGCCGTTATGCCATGCGAACCGGCGCCCGGATCGGTTTTGGCGTAGACGATCACGACATCGGCGTCGGGACCGTTCGTCACCCACATCTTGCTTCCGTTCAGGACATAACGATCGCCGCGCTTCACCGCGCTAAGCTTCATGTCCGTGACGTCTGATCCGGCGCCAGGCTCCGACATCGCGAGCGCCCCGACGTGTTGTCCCGAGACGAGGTTCGGCAGGTATCGCCGCTTCTGTTCGTCCGAGCCGTTACGATGGATCTGGTTGACGCAGAGATTGGAGTGCGCGCCATAGGACAGTCCGACAGACGCCGAGGCGCGGCTGATTTCCTCCATCGCCAGCACATGTTCCAGATAGCCCATGCCGGCCCCGCCATATTGCTCATGCACGGTCAGGCCGAGCGCGCCGAGCGCGCCGAGCTTGGGCCAAAGATCCGGCGGAAAAGCGTTTTGCGCATCGATCTGCTGCGCCCGCGGGGCGATTTCCGCCGTCGCGAAGGCCTCGGTTGCGCTGCGCACGCGGTCGGCCACGTCGCCGAGATCGAAGTCGAAAGTAGGCGTCCAATGGCGCATGCGCATCCTCCGACGGCGCACCAAGATAGAGCCTATATTTCTCGAATCAGCGAAGTTTCAAGTTGGCGCGCGCTTGCGCGGCCCTGTTTGGCGCTGCGCTGCCTACCGGACGACGCCCGGCTGGGCGTCGAGCACCTGCTGGTCGACGACCGGGGCGAACCGGCTAAAATTCGCCTCGAACATTCCGATCAGCCTTTTCGCCATTTGGTCAAAATCTTCGCGCGACGACCACGTCTGGACCGGATCTAGCATCTTGGAGTCGACGCCGAGCGCAGACGTCGGCACGGATAGTCCAAAGGAGGGATCCGTCCGGAAGTCGGCTTGCGCGAGGGACCCGTCGAGAGCGCCCTGAAGCAAAGCGCGCGTCGCCGCGATCGGCATTCGACGTCCGATCCCATAGGGGCCGCCCGACCAACCGGTGTTCACCAGCCAGCAGTTCGCTTCGCTGGAACAGATGAACTCGCGCAGCAAATCGGCGTATTCCGTCGGCCGGCGCGGCATGAAGGGCGCGCCAAAGCAGGCGGAGAACGTCGCCTGGGGCTCTTTGACGCCGCGCTCGGTCCCTGCGACCTTTGCGGTGTAGCCGGACAGAAAATGATACATCGCCTGCGCGGGCGTAAGACGGGCGATCGGCGGCAGCACGCCAAAGGCGTCACACGTCAGCATCACGACGTTCCTGGGATGACTCGCCCGACGCGTCGTCGAAGCATTGGAGATGAAGTCGAGCGGATAGGCGATCCGCGTGTTTTCGGTTTTCGAATCGTCGTCGAAGTCGAACCGCCCCGCGCGGGGATCGTACGACACATTCTCAAGGATTGCGCCCCGACGGTGAGACGCGGCGTAGATGTCCGGCTCCGAGTGCTGCGCAAGCCGGATCGCCTTAGCGTAGCAGCCGCCTTCAAAGTTGAAGAGACCGCTCTCGTCCCACCCATGCTCGTCGTCGCCAATCAGGCTGCGCGCCGGATCGGCGGAAAGCGTCGTCTTACCTGTCCCAGAAAGTCCGAAGAACACCGCCGATCCACCCTCGCCGTCATTGACGGCGCAATGCATCGGCAACACGCCTTTCGCGGGCAGAATAAAGTTGAGATAGGTGAAGATCGATTTCTTGATTTCTCCCGCATATTGTGTGCCGCCGATCAGCACGACGCCTCTCGAGAAATCGATGGCGATCACTGTGGTGGAGCGACACCCGTGCCGCAATGGGTCGGCCCGGAAGGAGGGCAGATCCAGAACTGTCAACTGCGGCTCGAAACCACTCGTGCTCTCAACCGGAGTGAAAAGATGCCGCGCAAAGAGCGAATGCCAAGCATATTCGGTCAAAACACGAATATTTAGCTGGTGCGCTGGCGCGGCGCAGGCATGGAGATCCTGAGCGAAGAGCCTCATACGACGCGCGTGCGTCAGCATGTCTTGATGCAGTCGGCCAAATTGCTCTGGCGTCATCGAAAGATTGTTGTCCCACCAGATCGTCGGTTCGGTCAGCGCGTTGCAGACGATGAATTTGTCGTTCGGCGATCGCCCCGTGTGGGCGCCGGTTTCCACGACGAGGCCGCCTGTCGCGGATGCGATTCCCTCCCCGCGTCGGATCGCTTCGGCGTAGAGTTCGCTCGTCTTGCAATTCCGACGCGCCTTTGTGAAGAGGTCTGTGTCGTCAACCGCCCACCCCCCGACGTCATCCGCTCGCCACATCGCCGTGTTCGTCATCCCGAGATCTTCCTCACCAACTCGCTAACATACGGCGCGAACTGCGTTTGACGCGCCAGCTAAGCGCAAGCACTTTCAGGAAATAAAGCATAGATCATTCAAATCAAGCCGCCGTCGACGTTCCGCTGAACGGCGCTCGATCAGCGACGGCCAAGGCCCGACTACGAGGCCTGCCGAACACGTGGGCTCCACAGGAGCTGCGATGTCCTGGCCTTTCCCCGATTGGAACAACGACGATGTCAGCGGGTTAAGGCGAGGCTCGAACTATTTCGAGGATGGAGGCAAGAATGGCGACGCCAGAACTGGAGCGCATCCGACAATCGGATCGCCCGATCAGCGAGACTGCTGCGATCATGGGCGACAAAGCAATGGCGGCGGCCGACAGAGTCGGGCAACGCATCAATCAGACAATGGAGCAAGCCGGATCGGCGATGTCCACGGTGCAGGAGAAGGGCAGCGAAGCCGCCGGACGCGCCGGCGATGTGATCGGCAACTTCCGGCAGGCCATCGAGAAGTCGGCGCGCAGTCAGCCAACGACGACTGTGCTCATGGCGGTGGCAGCGGGATTTATGCTGGGCGCGATGTGGAATTCGGGCAGCAGCAATCCGCGCGACTAACCTTGGCGGATGAATGATGGCCGGCGCATGAGCGTCGGCCATATTCAGTTTCGGTCCAGCGCGCTCGGGTCTCGCGCGCGCTCAGAGGGTAAGGCGCTGGGCCAGTCGTCGGCTTGAAGCGCCGGAAGCGCGTCGAGTTCCTTCCTAGATATTTTACTGTGCGCAAAATCGGCTGTGAACTCTATGTTCGCCGGATCGACGGCGCGGAGCGTCTCGCCAACGCCGCCCATTCCATATTGCGCGACGACCACATAGGCGAGGCCGCGCTGATCGCGTCTCAGCATCAAATCAACGATGACGCCGAGCCTCTCGCCGCTCGCGTCGATGACATTAGCGCCAACGGCCGCCGACGCAGAAAAGAGCGTCGGCACGGCGTCCGCGTGGCTGCTCTTGCGCACGGCCTTGATGCTTCCGTCCTCATGCCTTGCCTGCCTGCCCAACCACCGCCATACCCCAATCAAGTTGACCACCGTAAGAACAAGATTGGTGAGCAACAGATTGCGCTGATGGGAGTACGTCGCGGTCAAGCTCCAGGCGACGGAGCCGATTGCAAACACGACGAAACCCCACCCCGTGACGCGCGCGCCCGCGTTGGCGGCGGTCATCATCGCGGCGATCATTGTTGCGGCTGGTGCGATCCAGCCTAACGCCCATTCCCACATAAGTGACCGCCATTAGGCCCACGCCCGCGCCGTTTACCTGAAACGCGCCGTTAAAGACGCTGTTCCGACACATCAGTGGCCACGCCGGAGATAGGCCGGCGCGGGAGCGATCGCCGCCGCGGAAACCTGTCCAACTGTTCATAATGCCGGAACAAAGTTGCTGAACCCGAGTTTGTTCAGGGAGATCGAAAAGCAAAGAAAACGGCAAGGCTTGAGGTGGAGCATGATGTCAGTTCCAAGTCATCTTTTTTGTTTCTCCCATCTTCGTTGGAACTTCGTTTATCAGCGACCCCAGCATCTTTTGAGTCGAGCAGCTAGAAATCTCAGCGTCTTCTACGTTGAAGAGCCCATCTTTTCTCAAGATGACGTAGGCGTAAAAATCCAGAGGGACGAAGCCTGCGGCGTCGTTGTCGTGACGCCTGTTCTTCCAGAAGGCCTCTCACCAGACGAAATCACAAACGCGCAACATCGAGTCGTAAACGAATTGCTCGCTGATGTGCGGCCTTCGCGATGGGTTAGCTGGTACTATACGCCCATGGCGCTTCAGTTTACGCGCCATCTGACTCCCAACCTGCGCGTCTATGACAATATGGATGAGCTTTCCGCGTTTGCTGGAGCGCCGCAAGGCATTCTCGACCTCGAACGAGAGTTGATGGCCAAGAGCGAACTCATGTTCGTCGGCGGACAGAGCCTGTACGAATCCAAACGTAAGCGACACGACAACATTCACGTTTTTCCGAGCAGCGTCGACACCGCCCACTTCAAAAGCGCGCGAGAGCGCAGTGTTGACCCTCTTGATCAAAGGGAGATTCCGCATCCCCGCATCGGGTTCTTTGGCGTGATCGATGAACGCATGAATATGGATATCGTCGCCGGCATCTCGGCGCTGCGGCCGCAATGGCAATTGGTGATGATCGGCCCTACCGCGAAGATCAGCCCCGAATCTCTGCCGCGCGCCGAAAATATTCATTGGCTGGGCTGCAAGCAGTACCAGGAGCTTCCGAACTACCTATCCGGATGGGACGTCGGAATCATGCCATTCGCGTTGAATGAAGCGACGCGTTTTATCAGCCCGACGAAGACCCCGGAGTTTCTCGCTGCAGGCGTGCCAGTGGTTTCAACGGCCATCGCCGATGTCGTTAACCCCTACGGCGCGGCCGGGCACGTGGAAATCGCGTCGAGCGCGGAAGAGTTCGTCGCCAAGATTGATCTGTTGCTGGCGCGGCCGAAGGCGCACTGGCTCAGCGCAGTCGATGCGCATCTGGCGGAAATGTCGTGGGACAAGACCTGGGCGAGGATGATGCTGCACATCGCGAGCGTCGGCGCCGAGACCAAATCAGCGCGGGAGGGGCAACTTGTTTGACTGGCTTATCGTCGGGGCAGGCTTCGCGGGAAGCGTGCTGGCCGAGCGGCTTGCGTCGCAGCGTGACGAGCGCGTCCTTCTTATCGATCGTCGACCGCACATTGGCGGCAACGCCTATGATCGCTACGACGAGGCCGGCGTGCTCATGCATCAGTACGGCCCGCATATCTTTCACACGAACTCCGAAGCCGTCTTCGAGCATCTTTCGCAGTTCACGCGTTGGCGTCCGTACGAGCACCGCGTGCTCGCGAATGTGGACGGCATGCTCGTGCCTATTCCGATCAACTTGGACACGGTGAATCGCCTCTACGGCCTCTCCCTAGATTCCGAGCAACTTGCGCAGTGGTTCGCAAGCCGCGCCGAACATTGTGAAGAGATCAAAACGTCTGAGGACGTCGTCGTCAGCACCGTGGGGCGAGAACTCTACGAGAAATTCTTTCGCGGCTACACCAAAAAGCAGTGGGGCGTAGAGCCGTCGCAGCTGGACAAGTCCGTAACGGCGCGGGTGCCTACGCGCCTCAATCGCGACGACCGCTATTTTGGCGATGAATACCAATTCATGCCGCTTCACGGCTACACGCGCATGTTCGAACGGATGGTGGACCACCCCAACATCAACGTCATGCTGCAGACCGACTTTGAGGAAGTGCGCAACGAAGTCTTCTATAAACGGCTGATCTTCACCGGGCCAATCGACGAATATTTCAATTTCCGCTTCGGCAAGCTGCCCTATCGATCCCTGCGCTTCGAACATGTCACGCTCGACAAGCAGCAGCATCAGCCTGTGGCGGTCGTCAATTATCCACAAACTGAAGCCTATACGCGGGTGACCGAATATAAGCATCTCACGGGTCAGGAACATCCCAAAACAAGCCTGACCTATGAATTCCCGAGCGATGAAGGCGATCCCTATTATCCCGTGCCGCGCCCGGAAAATGCGGAAGTCTACAAGCGCTATGAGAAGCTTGCGATCGCGCAGCAAAATGTTTGGTTTGTCGGGCGGTTAGCAACCTATCGCTACTACAATATGGATCAGGTGGTCGGCCAGGCGCTCGCGACGTTCCGACGGATCAACAAGGAGATCCCAGCGCGCAACAGCGCGGCCTTCGCGACGGCCTCAGTCGCCGCTGAATAGTCGAGTCGCGATCGCGATGAGGAAACTCTGTTGCGCTGCGCGATCCGGCTAAGCTTGAGTCGCAAATAAAAATACTGGCGTTTTGACGGTCGCTATGTAGAAAATCGACTGTGGATCGCTCATTGTTATACCGACCAACGCGTCGATGCTCGGCGCCGGCGCTTTTGGTCGAGGTGAGGTTAGGTGAGCGCAGCGCGCATATCCCTAGACGGGTCGTGGGACTTCAAATATCTCGGCTATGGCGCCAAGCCGGCCGAGAGCAGGACGATTCTTGTCCCAAGCCCTTGGCAAGCCCAATTCGCCGATCTGCGCATGCGCGGCGGCGTCGCGGTCTATCGCCGAGAGGTGGAGATACCTGAAGAATGGCTGGAGGAGCGGGTGTTCCTGCACTTCGGCGCCGTTTTTCACGTTACCCATGTGTTTGTGAACGGCGCATTCGTGGGCAGCCATGTGGGCGGCTTCCTGCCGTTTCATTTCGACATCACAGACCGGATCGTCAACGGAAAAGCCGAGATTAAGGTGAAGGTGGAAAGCCCCACCGACGACCCGTTCGAATTCCCCACGACGCCTTTCGCCGAAATGCCCTTCGGCAAGCAGAGCTGGTACGGCCCCCTCTCTGGAATATGGCAGTCCGTGTATCTCGAAAAGCGGATCGCGGACCACGTAACCACGGTGCGCGTGCGTTCATCGCAGGCGAGCGGAGAGATTTCGGCGCAAGTGCGCTTCGAGAGCCCGCTCACGGACGCCGCCGACGTGACGATTACGGTCGTCGACGCAGAGGAAAACGCCGTCGCGCAGTCATGCGCCAAACTGGCGGCCGGCGTTGAAAACGCCCTGCTGTATTCCTTTGTGCCTGCGCCTCGCTGCTGGTCGCCTGACACCCCCTATCTCTATCGTCTGCAAGTCTCGATGAGGCGCAAAGACGTCGTCGTCGACCAAATCGAAACGACATTCGGCTTTCGCAGCGTCGAAACCCGAGACGGGAAATTGTATCTCAACGGCAAGCCGTTCTATCTGCGCGCCGCTCTCGACCAGGACTATTATCCCGACACGATCTGCACTCTGCCCTCAGTCGAATTTCTCGAGGATAGATTTAACAAGGCGAAGCAACTCGGGCTGAACGCGCTGCGCTGTCACATTAAGGTGCCGGATCCGCGTTACTATGAGGTTGCCGATCGCCTTGGCCTGCTGATTTGGGCGGAATTGCCGAACGCCGGGGATTCGACCGAACTCTCGCGAGAGCGCAAGGAGCTCACGCTGAAGGGCCTGATCGATCGCGACGGCAACCATCCTTCGATCTTTTGCTGGACGCTGATCAACGAGAACTGGGGCGTCGACCTTGTCCATGACCCCTATCACCGCGCATGGCTGAAGAAGCTGTACCTGTGGCTCAAGTCCTACGATCCGTCGCGGCTTGTCGTCGACAATTCGCCCTTGGCGCCAAGCTTTCACGTGCAGACCGATCTCGCGGATTTCCATTTCTATGCCGCCATTCCCGATAGTCGGGAGGACTGGGATCAGTTTGTCGAGGAACTCGCGGGAAGGGCCGAATGGCTCTTCAGCCCCGAGGGCGACGCGGTCATCACGGGACAGGAGCCGCTGCTATGCTCGGAATTTGGCAATTGGGGGCTGCCTGACCCTGAGAAGTTGAGAGACGCGGCCGGCGCCGAAGCCTGGTGGTTCGAGACCGGCCACGACTGGAGCGAAGGCGTCATGTATGCGCATGGCGTTCGCAACCGATTTCAAGACTGGAGTCTCGATCGCGTATTCGGGACGTTCGAAAGCTTCGTCGAAGCGACCCAGTGGCAACAGTTTCGGGCGCTGAAATACCAGATCGAAGCCATGCGCCGGAGGCCGCAGATCGCGGGCTACGTCATCACCGAGCTGACCGATTGTCACTGGGAGGCGAACGGCCTTCTGGACATGCGTTCGAATCCGCGCGTTTTTCACAATCTGTTTCACTCGATCAATGCCGATACGGTTATTCTGCCCACACTCGATCGTCCCGCCTATTGGTCGGGCGACGCCGTTCGCCTCTCGCTCTGCGTGGCGCATGGCGGGCCAAATCCGCTGGAGCCGTCGGCTCTCGACATATCGCTCGCCGAGCCGATGACGTTGGAAATCCCCTCCATCGAGCCCGGCGCTGTGGTCGATCTCGGCGTGATTTCGGTGACCCTTCCGGTGGTGGAGCACTCCTGCCTGCGCCGTCTCACCCTGCGCTTGCGTTCTCTCGACGGACGACTTCTCGCGAGCAATGAAATCGACGTTGCCGTGCATGCAAGGCCGCGACCGCCGGAGCTTTCGCTATGGTCGTCGCACGGCGACATTCGGGACCGGTTGCAGGCGCTTGGCTATAGGTTGGCCGAAGGGGCCGAGACGGCGGACGTCGTCGTCGAGACGCAAGCTTCCGCGGCGCTGGCGGCCTATGTGCGCGCCGGCGGGCGAGCCGTTCTCTTGACCGAAACGCCAGGCTCGCTCACGCCATTCTTTCCGCATTGGCAGAACGTCAAGGTGGTGGCGCGCGACGGCACGCTCTGGCGAGGCGACTGGGCGTCCTCCTTCGCCTGGCTTCGACGGCAGGGTCCGTTCGCCGCGATTCCCGGCGGGCCTCTGCTCGACCAGGCGTTTGATCGTGTGATCCCGACGCATATCATCTCCGGCTGTAATCTCCTTGATTTTCAGGCGCGGGTTCACGCCGCACTGGTTGTCGGGTGGATCCATCGTCCGGCTGCGATTGCGGTCGGACGCAACTACGGCACAGGCCGCATCGTGATCGCGACGTTCAAACTGTTCCGTGATCCTCCGGGAGAAGATCCAACCGCCGCGGCTTTGCTTGGCGGCCTGATCGAGGCGGCGGCGCGAAGCGCCGGTCCGGCGCCTGCGATCTCCAAGCTCGAACCCGTGGGCTGGGAAGACCTTTAGGCGAGCTGGCGCGTTATAGCGCCATGCATTCTGCGCAAGACATGACAGACGTCGCGGTTTATCGCCGGGCGCTGACATACTTCCTACAAGACCGGGTGAGGATCGCCGCGCTTGTCGCGATGATAGCGGTCTCCGTCAGCGTGGGCCTCCTGGAGGCTTGGCCGCTGGCGGTGCTTGTCGACTCCGTGCTTTCCAGCGAGCCGAAAGGCAACTGGATACACAGCTACTTCCTTGCCGTATTGCCGAAGGACAAGCCGGGGCAGATTGCGGGTCTGGTCGCGATCGGACTTGGACTGCAACTCGTCGGATATGCGGCCTGGATGGGCCGCATGATGATCAACTATTACCTCAATTATCGCGGCACGACGCGGGTGCGGTTTGATCTCTTCACCAAGCTTCAAAATCTTGGCCTCACGTATCACCGCAGCCGACCGCAGGGCGACTCGATCTATCGTCTGACGACAGACGCCTTCGGCCCGTGGGGCATCGTCGACGTCGTGATTGGAACTTCGGTTGCGGCCGTAACGCTCACCGTGATGACCATTATTCTTTTCTCTCGAAACGTCAGTTTAACGCTGGCGGCATTTACCGTCGCCCCCTTGATGATATGGAGCAACTGGCGATTTGGCGTCAGAATCCACAAACGCGCGCTTGATTCCAAGCAGATCGACGCCGATCTGACCGCGCATATTCAGCAGGCGATGGCGCGTATACCTTTGGCGCAGGCGTTCCGTCGCGAGGCTTTCGAATTCAGACGCTTCTCCGGCGCGGTCGGCAGAAGCGTCGAGGCGCTGCTGAGTTTAAATTGGCAGGAACAGCTCTATCCTCTCGCGCGCGACGGCATCCTGTCCGTGGGCGGAGCGATCATCCTCGGCTATGGAGGCTGGCTCGTTTACCGAGACCAGTTTCTCGTGCCCGTCGCCGACGGAATGACCGTCGGAACGCTGCTGATTTTCATCGACTACTTGCGCAAGCTTTGGGACCCGCTGAAATGGCTCAGCGAGTTCTTCGCCAAAGTGCGCATCTTCGAGGCCGCTTCGCGACGGGTTTTTCATGTGCTCGACGAACCGGAAGCCGTTGTCGATACGCCGGCGGCGCGTTGGATATCCAGTAAGCCGCGAACTCTGACGCTCGAGCGCGTAAGTTTTGACTACGGGAGCGGCAAGCAAATTCTCACCGACGTATCGGCGACGATACGGCCGCGCGAGATGGTGGCCTTCGTCGGAGCGAGCGGCGCCGGCAAGAGCACGCTCTTGAGTCTCATGCTTCGGTTCTACGATCCGACGAGCGGGGCGCTACGCTTGGACGGCGTCGACTTCAGGAACCTACGGCTCGAGGCGCTAAGAGCGCATTTCGCGCTCGTCGCACAAGACAGCCTCGTGCTGCCGGCGACCATCGCAGAAAATCTCGCCTATGGCCGGCAGAACGCAACGCGAGCGGACATCGAACGAGCCGCAGAAGACGCGGGCGCCGCAGAATTCATTCACCCTCTGCCTGATGGCTATGAAACCGTGCTCGCCGAGGGCGGCGCCAATCTCTCCGGCGGTCAGCGTCAGCGAATCGCCATCGCGCGCGCGCTGCTATCCGACGCGCCGTTCCTCATCCTCGACGAACCAACGAGCGCGCTCGATCCCGAGCAGGAGCGTCGGCTGATAGAAACGCTGCACCGACTGAAAGGATCACGCACGATTATTCTCGTGACCCACCGTCTGGAGTCGGTCGTCGATTGTGATTGCATCTTCGTCATGAGCAAAGGACAAATCGTCGAACGCGGCGCGCACGACGCGCTCATCTCTTCAGGCGGCGCTTTTTCAAAAGCGCGGAGACGTGCTGAAGCGGCGGAGTGACGATTTGCGGGGATTAGGATCTCGTCAACGCGCCGCGTAGCGCTTGCGCCTCGCAAGATTGAACTGCGAGGCGCGGCGGGATTCAGCCTCCTGCTGCGCCTGATGAAGCGCTTCGAGCGGCGCTGCGCCTTGAAGCGCCTCCGCCATCGGTTCGCACAGAAGCCGGCCTGCGCCGGGGTCGCGGTGACAGAGCGGATCCCACAAACCCATGGGCGTCCAAAGATCGCGATCATGCCACTCGGGCATTCCCAGAATCGGATATAGGCACGCCCCGCGCAAGGGCACGTTCTGAAGCAAGAGCGCGTGGCAGGCGCTGACAACTTCGCACAGCCACGGTCCACGATTGTCCCCGACGTGACTGGTCTCCGTGATCATGACCTCGCGGCCGTAACGCTGCCAGACAGAGAGAACGAGATCCGATAGCGGCGCTCGGCGCGGATCATCGTCGTGAAGCGGCGGCACGTTTCCGTCAGCGTTCGGCGTGTCGTTCAACTCCCACTGATTGGTCCAGTAATAATTGATTCCCACCACGTCCAAATGTTCAGGACTGCCGCCGAGTTCGGGCAGAAGCCTGCCGCACAACATGTCCCAGCTTTGAAACACGAGCCTGTTATTGAAATCATGCGCCTGAGGAGCAAGATCCGGCCTGTCCTCGGGACAGACGACTCGGCACAAGGGATCGACACTGACGAAGCGCGCATCGGGACAGGCGGCGCGTATCGCATTGATTCCAGCGATTGCGCCACGCGCGAGAACGACCTTCAACTCCCAGCCTCGTCCCGACCCGTACGGCGCGAACAGCGCCTTCTCGCCGCCGGCATAGGCCATGAAGGAAGGCTCATTGATCGGCGTGAAGACGCAGGGACCATCCATGCGCGCGGCCACGAAGCGCGCCACCGCATAGCAGTAGTCTGCGAAACGCCGGGGGAACGCCTCGGACCAAAGGTCGACGTCCTGAGGGAAACCATAGTGAAAGAGATCCCATATCACCCCTACGCCGTGGCGGTTTGCGGCCTCGATGAAGGGTTCGAGCGAGGAGAAATCGTATCGACCGCGACAATCGACGAGCGGCCAACGAACGGTCTCACGCGCGGCATGCAAGCCCAGTCGCGCGATGTCGGCATAGTCCGCGTCGACATTGGCGTCGTGACCTGTCGCGACGACCTGATCGAACCACTCGCCGTGCCGGTTGAAGCCTGTCGACCCCTCGAAACCCGCAAGAAAGAAACTCTGAAACATGCCTTTACTCCCGGTTCGCTCGTGGAGGCTGCGCTACGGCAGCCGAGGCGCTGGCGCGAGCGGACCCACCGCAGCCGCGCCGCCGGACGTCAGTCGACGATAGGCGTCGACAAGGGGCGTCTCGATACGTTCCAGCCGCCCCGATGGATCAGGATTGAGATCCCAAAGCCCCATTTGCAAAAGATGATCGTGGAGCGGTCGCAGCCCCTGTCGATAGGCCCATGTCACGAGCGCGAACATCGGCCACCACGTATAGCCCACAATCGGTACGCCGTTCGCGCGCAGCGTCTTCATCGCCTCGACGGAGTCAGTGAGCCAGGCCTGTCGCTGTCTCACCGAACCCTTGGTCGCGGTTTCCGAGATCATGATCGGCGCGCCGTAACGTTCGAAATACATCTCGCCGATCTTCATCACGAGCGCGCCCGACGCGTAGGGCATTCGAACGCGCAGTCGCCCGAAACGGTCCCGCGACATCCGCTTGAGCGTGAACATCGGGTAAAGATTCACCCCAATGACGGAGAGCTCAAGCGGGCGTTCACGAAAGGCGTTCAGCGCCGGTTCCGCCGCCCCCTGGGTCAGAAGCCAGGTCCACAGCGGATGGCGCGGATCGACGCGCCCGCTGATGAGATCGAGCGCAAGAAACACGATCCTTTGACGCCGCTCTGCCTCCTCAGCCAAGGCGGGGTCGCTCGACTCGAAAACATCGGTGGCGTCGACGTGAAACGCGACGATTTCGGGGTCGACGTCCTGTAGCGCACGGGTCGTTTCGACGATTCCGCGACAGATGGACAGCATCACCGCAACGAAACTCGACCAGCTGCGCCCGTACGGCGGCCACCAGCCCAAACGTCCGCAATACCACGCGGTGATCCGAGGCTCGTTCAGCGGCGTGTACCACCTGATCCTTCCACGGAAGCGTTCAGCAAGGCGGGCGGCGTATTCCGCCACGCGCCTTGGATAATCCGCGTTGAGGAAGGCGCGCTCCATCCAATGCGGCAAACCGTAATGCACGAGGTCAACGATAGGATCGATGTTAAGTTCGAGCATGCGCTCCAGCGCGGCGTCGACGAAGCTGAAATCCCAGGTCCCCGGCGCCGGTTGCACCCGATGCCAGGGCACGCCATAGCGCGCGCAGGGAACCCCCAATTGCGCCATCAGCGCGATATCCTCTTTCCACCGCCGGTAATGGTCTGTCAGCTCATATTCGTCGAGCATGCGTCCGGTTCTTGGATGCGGATCGGTGATGAACGTGTCTTCAACGCCGGTGGCCCATAGAAAGGCGCCAGGCGCAGTGAGCCGATCGAGTTCCGTCGCGCTCGGAAGCATCAGGCGCGATTCACAAGAACGCGGCGCGCCGTAGCGGGAAATGGTCTGGCAGCCCGAGAGTCGCCGCGGTGGACCACAGACAGCGTAGGCGCTGGATCGGATGGCGTAGGAGCGTCGTTCATCGAAGGCGTCCTCCGTCTCTTCGCCGCGTGTCGCGCGTGAACCATCGCGAATGCACGCTCAAGCTCGAGACAGCAGCGGCGTGCAGGCCCCTACCTTAACCCTAGAGATCGGCGTCGGTTCCGGCGCGCCGGCGCATCACGTTCCCGCAGCTGAGAAAGTCGGACGACGGCAGACTGCCGCGTTGGAGCTGTAAATAATGAAATTCAAAAAGAAATTGGCAAAGCGCACGGCCGACTCCCTGGCCGTGCGCTTCATTCGGGTCAGCGGGCGTTCTTCTGGATCGCATCCATGAGCGAAGAATTCGGCTTCTTCTTGCAATAACGCGTGATCTTATCCGTATTGCGTTTCACGTAGCGCGATTCGATTACGGTGATGTTGTTCTTGGAGCTGAAATAGCCCCTCATCCAGTTGGCGACGAAGTCCTGAGTGTCTGCGTCGTACCCGGCAAACTGCTTGCAGGTGATTTCCGACATTTCGATCGTGACCTGCGCGTTGGCCGGAACGGCGAAGGCGGCCGCGGCGAGAGCGCCGGCGAAAATAAGTTTGCGATTCATGTGGTTCCCCGTTCCTTTTACTTCTGCTCGAAAGCGCGCTGCAGACCCGCCATGACCGACTCATTCGGATTGGAAGCGCACCAGCTCTTGACGCTGGCGGAATTTTTCCGGAATAAGTTCACGTCGATGAAGGTTCGGCCGCTTTTCTGCGCGAACCACCCACCCATAAACGCCCCGAAGTCTGCTTGATCGTCGGCCGGCATCGCCAACAATTCACCGCAGGTGATGCGGGTCATGTCGATCTTGACCTGCGCGTTGGACAGCGAAGGCGCGAGCGCTCCCGCCGCGGCAAGCGCAATTATCAGCTTCCTCATAAGATTTCCTCCAATAAAACCAGATTTCCGAAGAGCCGCCTCACCCTGCGGCTTTCGCCGGGAAAGGGCTCGCCAACGCCGGCGGTCCGCTGGACTTGCCTATCGCTCCGCCTAACGCCCCAGCCCGGCGCTTGAACTAAACATTAAAGAAATGAAAGTCCATCGGCGTGAATTGACTCTCGGCGGTCGCTCCCGAGTCTTTAAATTTTTGCAGTGCGCGCCAAACAAGCTTTTCCAAGCCGCATGAGCCAGTTCGCCCTGGAGGGCGGTTCGCTTTTAAAAACAGCGTTCAAGGGACGAAAGCCCGGCATATGACTACGCCGCAGCATCTTTAGGAGCGAATGAATGAGCCGCGTCGCCGGCCGCACGGAAGATCGCGCTCCGCCGATAATTCCTAGCCCAGCTCGGCAATACGCACAAAGAACCAATAAGCGCCAAAACAGGCGATGATCGCTGAGCAGACCTGAACGAGGAACGGGCTGCGCTGACCGTGAGTGAAGTTCTTATCGATCAGGAGGAGTAAAGGGAGAACGACGAGCACGACGCCGATCTGCCCGACTTCGACGCCGATATTAAAGCTCGCCAACGCCGGCACAATGGCCCGCTGAGGAACGCCGAGTTCGATCAGGCCGCTCGCGAAACCAAAGCCATGGATGAAGCCGAACGCGAAGGTGTCGCGCCAGCGCCCGTCGACCCTGCGCGTAAAGAAATTCTCGACCGCCACATAGATGATCGAGAGCGCGATGGCGATCTCGACCCAACTGCTCGGCAAATTGACGAGTTCAAGCGCCGCAAGCGACAGGGTGATCGAATGTGAGATGGTGAAAGCCGTTACGATCTTGACGACAGGCCAGATGCGCGTCGCCCATAGCATCACGGCGATCAGGAAGCACAGATGATCATAGCCCGTCACGATGTGCTCGACGCCGGCCGACAAGAATTTCGGCGCAAGCTCCCAAGGCGTCAGCAACGGCTTGGAGAGATCAACCATCGCATCGCCGGGATAGATCATCACCTGCCCGGGCGCCGGCTCGCGGCCCATGCGCTGCGCCTCGGTCAGACTGGATTCATCGCTTTTTTTTTCCCCGATGCTGACGAGATGTTTCGCACGCGGCCCCTGCGCATCAAGAAGTCTGAACGGATTGTATAAAACCTGCCCTTGAACCGCGCTGCAGTCCATCCGCAGCACGACTTTTGAGTCATTAGGATTGGTCGGATCATCGCCGACAGAAACGACCGTGCTCGCGCAGGTCTGACCTTCCGCATTCTGCAGATCGACGCGCTGCCGAATGAACTTGCCGATCATGCCCTCGATCACGCCCGGCTCGGTGAGATCGACCTCGTCGCTCTTCGGTTTGTTTTCGGCGAACATGCGCTCGATGTCAGTTCCCAGAAAGCCGACCTCGACGCGATAAAGACCGTGCCCTTCCGGCACGATACGGCTGCTGGAAATATTCGCCGTATGGGCGTGCGCCGCCGGCGCACTCGCGAAAAACGCCACAGCGACAACGACCGCGCCGTTCAGCAACCACATCATCGGGCGGACTCCCTTGACGCGCCGCGCGCCGGCGGCGTATGCACTTTTCTAAAAAGATGCATATCGAGGGAGAAGGGCAAGCTCAAGTCGGACGGCGTTCTTAGGAGGAAAACGCGTTCTCGCGCTGTGATGCGATACGATTTTTTGGCGCCGCGGCGGAATGGCGTCGCCGCTCAAGTCTGTGACAAGATGAGCAATCGGCGTCTCGTGGCCCGACGCAGTCTTTGTGCGCGAGCGGGCTAGAAATGATGATTAAATCGGACTTCGCCCCATGACGAAGAGCGGACAGGCAAGATTCTCCCGTCGAAAAGGCGATTTCTGGACGACGCTCAACCGGCATGTGCGCCTGCTGTCGCTTGCTGGGGCGATCCTGTCAGTCGGCGCGACGCCTCAACCCGCCGCAGCGTACCGAACTGTCTTTAACTCCCCAGGTCCCAATCAACAACTGAGCGCTGCTCCGGCGATGGTGCTCACCGGCCCGTCGCGCCCGCCGCCAGAGCCGCAGCGCCCGCCGATCATTCTGGCGCATGCGATCGTTGTCCGCACCTCCCCCGCGCAAGGCGGCGTCGGCGCTGAAGACATCGGAAAAGTGGAAGTGTGGTACGACGCCGGCATTCGCGACGCCTTCGCCGCATTGGCGGTTGTGAGCGCATCGGGCGAAAGGGTCGACAAGCGCGACGCGGCGATTGATAGCGCCGATCCGAGCCATGTGTCGGTGAGCGTGAATCGGTTGAATCCCGGCAAATACACTGTGCGCTACCGGGCGCTTTCGGCTGACGGCCATCTCGTCAGCGGCGCTTGGGAGTTCGAGGTGCGTCCGTAGAGGATGTCGCAACGCGCAAAGGACAAGGAACAACAAACGATGCGTCCGACTGTTCGCCTGAACTTGTTGCTATTCGCGGGCATCGTTCTGATCGCCGGCGTCAATATCGCGATGTTTTCCTACTCATTCTGGGGTCCGGCTTTCAACCAGCGTTTGAATGATTTCTGGAAGGCGCGTGTCCTTCAGCCTGCCGTGAAGGCGGGCGATCGCACCATATCGGAATGTCTAGGGGTGAGCGACTTCTACTCCGTGCATCTCACGACCTACTTCCTGCCGGATTCCGAAGAGAGCGCCGGAGGGCCTACCAACGATTTGAGCAAGTATTACGAGTTCTGCGATCGCGTGCCCGGAACGGGCAAGGTCATTTTTTCCGTCACGCTCATGGAAAAGGAAGCGAGAAACGAATCCGTCGCGCTTTCCTTCTATCAATATGATGCTGAAGGGGGCCTTAAACAGATCAACGCATTGCCATCTCATACGCATTCAAGCGGCTTTGTAACTTTGGACGCAACGGTCGCTCACAAGGGAAAATATCTCCTCAAGCTTGCGTTCGGCGAGGCGAAGAACGCAGAGGACACGATCGAAATGCCTATCTTCGTGGGGCGATGACCCGCAAATTCGGAACGAACAGAACGGATTTGTCAGCCTGTCGCGCGCCTTCGCGCACGGCGCTTTTGTCGCCATCGCAAAAAGCCCGTGACGTAAAGGACAAAGGGCGTCAGCCCGACCACCAGAACGATCGATCGGCCGATCGCGCCGAAAGCCTCGCCGGTATGCAGCGGGAAGAGCCATTCGAGGAGCCTCTCCCCTGCGGTGAACGCATTGCGATCTTGCACATACAGAACTTGTCCGCTGTACTGATCGACGCCGACATTCCGAAACGTTGTGGTTCTGTTGGGCTCGTCTCTCGACTGCTTGCCGACGACATAGACGCCGCTTGGCGTGCTCGGCAGGAGAATCCAGTGAAGTCTTCCATCGGAGAAGATTTTATCGGCGATTGCAACGGCTTCGTCGACGCCGATCGGCGGCCGGCCTGGAATTGGCGTCGATTTTCCATAATCCGGATCTGCGCGCACCTGTGAAAAAAGCCCAGCCACGGAACGCGTCGCCGGTTTGAAAATCATGGCGACTCCGGTGAACAGCGTAACCAACAAGAAAACGCTGACGTAAGCGCCGACGCTTCTATGCGCGTCGTAAACGACTCTCTCTGGGCTTGCTCCCCATTTGATTTTAAGACCCCGCCGCCAATCGCCATTGCGCGGCCACCACAGATAAAGACCGACAAGGATAGAGATAAGAATAAGTATGGCTATCGAACCGAGTACATAGGCGTTGTTGAATCCAAGCAGCAGGGTCCAATGAAAGGCCATGATGATTGGGACAAGGGGCTGTGACAGCGTCTTGTCTCCATGCAGATGGAGGCGCTGGCCTTTGACTTTCGCGGTGTAAGGATCGACGAACATCTCGTAGACATCGGTGTCGAGGTCGTCGGTCTCGACCATGTATGTGATCGCCGCCGCCGATGCGGAATGGCGCGGCATTGTGACTCTCTCGGCCTTGCCCTCGGCGGGCATCGCCGTGATAGCGGCTGCGAGAATTTCATTGAGCGGGCGGGAAACGGGCGGCGCCGGGATTTCAACGCGCATGATTGAAGCGTTCAGCCATTCGTCGATGTCCTCGCGAAAGGCGAGAATGCTGCCGCTGAGCCCGACAAAAACGAACACCGCCCCGGCGAAAAGCCCAATCGTTCGATGAATCTGAAGGAAGACCTGGCGAGTGAATTCGCGTCGACGCAGGACGCGCGACGGCGACGCGACTTCCTTTCCAACGTCGGTTTCGACCGTCCTATCGGACATTGCAAAAGACTCGGTCCAGAGGCTCATTCGCACTCAGATCGCGTTTGATCGGACCGATTTCGGGCAATCTTGTCAACAAAATCGGCTCCCGGGCTCGCTGCGACAAGGCGCGATCGACTTCCCGGCGGACGATCCGCCCTCGAACGCCCTGGTCACGTCCTCTTCTATAGGCGAACGACCAGATTCCGCTACGCGTGGAAGAGCACAGTCTTTCAAAGCATCCTGACGCGTATACGGAGAGCGGCTGTGTGGGCGCCCTTCTCATCGCTCCAATACTGTCGCCAAGTCGTTGGGGCATTTTTTGCTTTACCACCCGCGACTGGTAAACCATGGTGGCAACTTGGTGCGATGCGGACAGAGATGAGACGAAAAAAATGAAAACAGATGGAAGCAAGGGAGCGACGCTCGCGGTCGCTGCCATTTCTATTATCCTGGCCGGCGCGGCGCCGCCCGCGATGGCGGCCTCGACCGGCAAAGTGCATTGTCTCGGCGCCAATAGCTGTAAAGGCAAGGCCGACTGTCACTCACCCAAAAATGGGTGCAAGGGTATGAATTCTTGCAAGGGCCAGGGCTGGGTCTTCAAGGACTCCGTCGCCGCTTGCGAAGAGGCCGGCGGTAAGGCTCTCGACTGACGCGCGTCGCGCTGTCCTGTCAGCGCGATCTCGCGTCGGCGGACAGTCTAAAATTTTTGACGGATCAAGGCCCACGCGGCGCGCGCGCTCTTGAGCTTGGGCGACCATTTGGCGTGCCGCCGCGTCCTTGCTGTGCAGCGTGCGTCGCTATCGCTGATAGCTCGGCTCCGACTTTAAATCTCGAGCTTTGCCCGCTCCAATAGCGCGCACCCCCTCTTTCCTTTTTTAGCGCTTCCAGACTGCCGCGTGGGCCACGCGGGCGTTCACGCTCAAGGCGAAGGTTTGGGCGTTCGCTGATTGATCTTGCCGGCGCCAAATGGCCGCTAATTAGGATCTTATCTTTTGGGGGCGTTGAAGTTGGGAGACGAACATGTCGATAACGGTCGGTGACTTGGCTTTCCCCGCGCGCGCTAGGCAGGGCGGCTTGAGCAATGATGTTGGCGGCGTTGCAACCGTCATCCTCGCTATTCTTGGACTCATCGGTTTCTACGCGCCGATTATGGCCGTGATCGCGACAATTCTGTTCGGCGTCACGCTGTTGATCCAGGGCAACGGCATGATGTCTGGTTATGCCAGATTTTCTGTTCCACTCGGCGCCAACTCTCCGATTAAAGGTTTCAACGTCAGCAGCCGTTCGGCGCTTGTTCTGTTTGGCGCGGGCGGCATCGCTCTAGGCGTGCTTTCTCTGCTGGACTTCAACGCCGCGCTGCTGACGCCAATCGCGTCGATTGTGTTCGGGAGCGCGCTTGTCTTGAGCAGCGTCTCTGTGTGGCGTCTCAATGCCGTCAGACGCGCGTCAGCCAAGGGCGAGGAGTCTTCGGGAGACATTCTCGCAAACCAAATGCTTTTTGATTCCGCCGGCATTCAGATCTTTGGCGGCTTCGCCGCAGTTGTGCTCGGCGTTCTTGCCGTGTCCGGCGCAAGGAACGACCTCACGTTCAACCTCGTGGCGCTGCTCATTCTCGGTTCTGCGCTCGTTCTCAAGGGGGGCAGCCTGAACGCCATTCTTCTCAGCTTTATGCACTCAACTTCGCGACGTGCATATTGAACCAACCTTGCACGCACTGCGGCTTGGCTTGCGGTCTGCGCCGTTCGTTAACGCGACGTCGTTCTTGACTGCGTGAATCTAACGCTATGTGGAATCGCGCGCGGCTCTTGCTCGTGTGGCATATCGCAAATCTGGAGGCACTGTCATGTCCATTACTTCTCGGGAGTCGGCATTTCGTGAAACGGCGGCGTATGGGGGCCTGATCGACGCCATCGGCGGTCTGGCCACCGTCGTTATCGCCATCGTTGGATTATCGGGCGTGAATGCGCCGATGATGGCGTCGATCGCAACGATCGTCTTTGGCGTCGCCTTGTTGGTTCAAGGCGGAACGATGCTGTCGGAATACGCCCAGATTATCTTTCCAGCAGGCTCGAGAGCCACGAACGTCGAGGGATTCGGCGGCAGCAGCCTGTCCGTCGTCTTCCTCGTCGGCGTGGCCGGCATCGTTCTTGGCGTGCTTTCGCTGCTCGGCATTGAGCCTGCAACGCTGACGCCGATCGCTGCGATCGCGTTTGGGTCGGCTCTGGTTCTGAGCAGCAACGCCGTGTGGCAACTGCATGTGCTCAGCCAGGAGTCGCTGAGGAGCAGAGATCAAATGGGCGCCGGCGGCAGCGAAATTCTCGCAAGCGAAATGGCCTTTGGCTCGGCAGGCATTCAGGCGCTCTCGGGTTTGGCCGTGATCGTGCTGGGGATTCTCGCCATCGCCGGCACGGCGAATGATCTGACGCTCAACCTTGTCGCGTTGCTTGCGCTTGGCGCGACGATCGTGTTCACGGGCGGTAGCCTGAGCGCCACATTGCTGAGCTTCATGCGCTCGCGCTAACAGGTCGCGTGAGTGGCGCTGACGGTGCGAGGATCGCAAACTCGCATCGTCTTCTCCTTGGCCGCCGCTGTTTGAAGCGGCGGCTTTCGCCCACGTGCACGTTCTGATTTGTTTTAACCTGTCCTCTCCATTGATGCCGGCAGCCTCACAGCGCACCGGCTCCGCCTTGTATTTAGGTGACCCATTCCCCAAATATTAAAGGCTGTTTTCTGCGATATTCGCGGCGCCATCGCGAAATATTACGGCCGATGCTCTGCGCCGTGCTAACACTGCGTAGCCAATGAACTGGCATCGAGAGCCGTTTGGCGCCAAGTCGCCCTATAAGGGCGATCAATATTACATCCTGCCGCGCCAGCGCACGCAGTCCACTTCGAAGGGATATCTCAATGGCCAAAGCTGAACTTGGCGTGAAACGCCGATGCCTAACTTGTGCAACGGCGTTTTACGATCTCAACCGCTCGCCGATCGTTTGCCCAAAGTGCGCCGCGGCTTTTCAAGTCGTGGAGGTCTTGCGTTCGGCCGCAAGGCGACCCTATTCGGCAAGTTTCGCTAGGCCTACGCCAGTCGCTCCGGTCATTGAACCGGTTGTCGATGATGTTCTGTTGTCAACGGCTGATGACGAAGAAGAGTCAACGGCCGATGAGGAAGAAGACAACGTTGACGAGGTGCTGGAGGAAGTGGACGAAGCAGACGCCGTCGAAACCGCTATCGAATAACGGCCGACGTTTTGGCCCGTTTTAATCGAGGCTGGGATCAATCCCTGCCAACGACAAAGCGAAGACGACGACACACAGGGCGAGCGCGACCGTGACGCCGACAAGCGGCGCGGCAAAGCTGGGGAGTTTTTTAAGAAAGCGCATGAACCCTGTTCGCCTGAGAAAGATCGCGATCTAAATGGCGAGCCGTTAAGAGTAGGTTTATTGACCGCTGTCAAGTGGAAAGCGATGTTCGGCGCCCCCACCGTTGATAATTCACTCTATCAACCCGTTATTTGCGCCGTGTCCGACGCCATGAGTTGAAGATCCAGGCGCCGACGAGCAGCACTAAAAGATAGACGATCGCCGCCTGAGCCACTTCCGGGAGCTGATCCGCGACCGCTGGCCAAAAAAGAAATGCGAGGAGAGTGACGACTCCTGCGACAAGGGCAGCCAGGAGCGCATCGTAATGCATCGTCCGCGAAGCCTCCGACCCCTGAACGCCAAGTCCGATGAACGCGACGCGGCCCCGTTTCCCAGCGCCTCAAACATAACTGCACTGGCGCTGAAGATCGAGCGCAATCGCCTCTGGACGTCGTGCGTTTCGATCATCGTCGTCGGGGGCCCAAGCCTATGCGCCGCGCGATACTTGCGGCTCGATGGCCCCGCCTACCGCTGACCCTGCGCCTGAGCCGCGCTGTATATATCAAGCAGCCCGATCGCGGCGACGGCGATGACCGCGAGCCCGCTCGCCAACTGGCGGTTCCGACGGATGCTGTATAGGCCCGGCGCGAGGGTCACCATATCCAGCACATCGCCGGCGACGCGCGCCCAAAGCCACGGCGCTTTCTGGCGTGCGGCAAGAATGCCGACGCCGCCAAGAAATTCGCGAAGACCATAGGCCTGCACGAGGCTTCCATCGACGCCTACCATACTGCCAACGCGGCGCGGCGCGAAGAGTTCGGCGAGTCCTAACGCAATCGAAAACCAGCCGAGAAAGTTGGCCAGCTTCGAAGAGCGCGTTTCCTTCATCACCATGGTGGTCATTGCAGATGCCTCAGCCGTTTGCTGTCGAAGTGTTGGACGCCGGCTGCCGCCGCCGGCGTCCAATCCTTGATCATTCCGCAGGCGAATGTCGCGCTTGGGCGCCGCCGCTGCTGCCCAGATCCGCCCCCGTCACCGGATCAGAACCGGGATTCGATTTCGTTCGCGCAGCGTAATTGGCGAGGTCCTCGCTTTGTGATGATCCCAGATCAACGCTCGCCGCGCCGTCTCCGCCGTCAAGCGGAATGCCTCCGAGCACATCGTCCATGCGCTGCCAATTCTCGCCCGTGTTCCAGGGACCCTTATGATCGGTCGGCCCCTGCGATGTGTTCACATAGAGATGCGAGAACTGCGGCATGCTAGGCATCTTGCCGGGCGGGAAGTTGGGTTGAATAGCGTAGAGCGCCTTCTCGAATGAGATCTGGTGGGCGATCTCACGCGTCATGAGGAAGCCGAGCGCCTCTTTTATGCCGGCGTCGTCGGTGACGTTGATGAGCCGCTCGTACACGATCTTGGCGCGCGCTTCCGCGGCGATGTTAGACCGCAGGTCCGCCGTCGGCTCGCCGATCGTGTCGATATACGCAGCGGTCCAGGGAACGCCCGAAGAATTGGTCAGGCCCGCGCCCCCGCCATACAAGATCGCCTGCGTGTGGCTATCGCCCCCTTGAGTGACCGAGCGATACAACTCAGCCTCGGACTGCGTCGCCTCCGCGAGCTGACCCTTGGCGCCCTTGTTCAGCATGGACACGATGCTGCCGATGATCTCAAGATGGCTGAGTTCTTCGGTGGCGATGTCAAAAAGCATGTCGCGCCGGCCCGGATCGTCTTCGGCGATCGCCTGCGTGAAGTATCGCATCGCCGCCGCGAGTTCTCCTTGTGGACCGCCGAACTGTTCAAGCATCAGACTCGCGAGGACCGGATTAGGCTCGGATACCCGGACCGTATATTGAAGTTTCTTATTATGCGTGAACATGACTGCTCCTAGGTTCACGGTTCAAGGTCGTGGGAAGCGTGGCGGCCGCATCGGCCGCCGTCGGTATCAGTGAACTTGCGGAAAGAGACTTCGTTCCTGATTCATTTGGGCGAATGCTTTTTTGCTGAGCGTGCTTTCACGCCAGACGCGGAAGCAGCGATCGGCCGCACGCTTGAGCTTTCGCAAATTACTCGGAACCACTTCGAGGAATGGAGGGCTCGAGCGTAACGGCCGTAGCCCGACTTATGCTCGAAGCTTCCATCAAGCTGTGGAACACCGAGCAGGCGCGTTCGTTCTACTCTCGCCTGGGCCGTCGATTGCCGCCCGGAAACCCGATCGCGCAGAGAAATCCCGATGAATGTCTCTTTTGAAAAAAGTCGATCCTTTTGGACGGACGAGCCTGTTCTCGAAGGCGTTAGCTCTCTTTTGAACGACGAACGCGCTGATGTCGTCGTTGTCGGTTCTGGCGTCGCGGGTATGTCCGCGGCGTATGAACTCGCGAGCAGCGGCAAGAAGGTCATTATTCTCGATCGAGGACCGATCGGCAAAGGAATGACGGCGCGCACGACCGCGCATCTCGCGTCAGCAAGCGACGACGGTTTTGATGAGCTCATCCGATTGCGCGGGATCAACAACGCAAGCGCCTGGCGCGAAAGCCAGCAGGCGGCAATCGATCGCATTGAAAACCTGCAACAAAAACTCAAAATCGACTGCGACTTCCAACGGGTCGACGGTTATCTCTTTGCGGCAAGAACAGAAGACGTCGAATGGCTTGAGCGCGAGTTCGAAGCGACGCAGAAGGCGGGGCTTCCGGTCTTCAAGCAGACAGGCGTTCCCCTTACCGGACATGACGCCACGCCGGCGCTTCGCTATCCCGATCAGGCGCGCGTGCATCCGCTCAAATATCTTCACGGCCTTGCGCGCGCGATCGTCGACGCCGGGGGACGCTTCTATGCCGACGCCGCGGTGGTTGAGGTGGCGGAGGACGATGGCGGCGTAAAAGTCGTGACGGCCGACGGCCGTACGGTCCACGCGGATTTCGCGGTGGTCGCCACGAATGCGCCGATTAGCGACCGCTTCGCCATTCACACCAAGCAAGCGCCTTACCGAACCTACGCCATGGCGTTCGAGTTGCCCGCCGGCGCGCTTCCGGACGCATTGTATTGGGATACGCTCGATCCGTATCACTACGTGCTGGCGAGGACAATGTCGACGTTTTGATCGTCGGCGGCGAGGATCATCGCTCGGGCGAAGCAAATGATGCTCCTGATCGCTTCGCGGCTCTGGAGGATTGGATGCGCGCGCGTTTGCCGTCGCTCGGCAAGGAGCTTAGCCGCTGGTCCGGACAGGTTCTCGAACCCATCGACGGCATGGCGTTCATTGGCCGCGACCCTGGGAGCGAGCGCGTTTTCGTGGCGACCGGCGATTCGGGGCAAGGGATGACTCATGGCGCGCTCGCCGGCCTGATCATCAAGGACATGATCCTGACCGGCGCCAGCCGCTGGGCCGAGGCCTATGATCCCGCGCGCTCGCCGCTCAACGCCGTGGGCGAATATGTGAGCGAGAATCTCACCACGCCGAAGAACTTCGCCGAATATGTTACGCCCGGCGAGATCGATTCATGGGATCAGCTCAAGCCCGGCGAAGGCGCGATCGTGCGCAGCGGCTTGAGCAAGGTCGCCGCCTTTCGTGACGACGAAGGCACGCTGTTCCTGCGTTCAGCCGTTTGTTCTCACCTTGGCTGTCTCGTGCACTGGAACGCCTTCGAGCGATGTTGGGACTGCCCCTGTCACGGATCTCAATTCGCGCCGGACGGCGAAGCGCTCAACGGCCCCGCTTACGGACCGTTGCAAGAACATAAGCTTTAAGAGCCGGTGCGGATGGAACAGGATCCGACATTACTGGTGCTGATGTATTTTGTCGTGCCGGTCTGGCTGATGGCGGGGTTCGCCGATTGGCTGTGTCATCGCGCGACAAACATCGCAACAACCTCCGGCGCGAAGGAATCCGTTCTTCATCTCCTGCTCTTCGCCGAAGTCGCGGGCCCGTTCCTCGCGGCGGTTCTGCTAGACATCAACGCGCTCGTGCTCGCCTTCATGATCGTGATGTTCTTCGCTCACGAGGCGACGACGCTTTGGGATTTGAGCTATGCGGTGAATTTGCGCGAGATCACCCCCATCGAGCAACACGTGCACAGCTACCTCGAAATGATGCCGCTGATGGGCCTGCTGTTGGTCGCGGCGCGCCACTGGGCGCAATTTCTGGCCCTCTTTGGATTTGGCGATGAATCGCCGCGCTTTGACATCGCGCTGAAAGCTCCTCCACTGCCCCTGGCCTATATCGTCAGCGCTCTCGTCGCAGCCTTGCTGTTCGCGGTCCTGCCCTACACCGAAGAGCTCTGGCGTGGCTTGCGCGCCAATAACGGCCGCTTCGTTCCGCGCGCCGCGAGATCGCCCGCGCAATAGAATAGACCAGCGGTCTGCTCGCGCGCGAGCGACCCGGCGGCCGTCGTTGACGCCGAGGCGACGGGCAGGAGTTTGTGACAACTTATCTCGCGACGTCGTGACGTGCGTGGCTGGGGGACCTGGATTCGAACCAAGATTAACGGAGTCAGAGTCCGCTGTTCTACCGTTGAACTATCCCCCAACGGCGCCGCGCCAACCTAGCGCGACGACTTCCTCGATGGCGCTTTACTTCGTCGCCGCCGACTTCAGTTTGGAGAGCGGCCGGATTTTGACGCGCACGCTTGCGGGCTTGGCTGCGGCTTTGACCATCTCGCCCGTCGCAGGATTGCGAACCAAAGTGCCCGCCTTGCGCGCCGGCACCTTGCGCAGGGTGGCCTTCAGAAGGCCCGGCAGGGTGAACTCGCCCACGCCGCGCGGGTGGACTGACCCGAGAAACACATTCTCCAGCGTCGCGTAGACGCCCACCGCGGTCTTGCGAGGAATGTCATTCTCCTCGGCAATCCGGTTGATGAGAGCCGATTTTGTAAATGTCTCTTTGATCGGCCGAATGGCGGCAGGTTCAGCCTTGGTCACCTTCCTGCTCGCCGCCTTCACCGGTTTTCCTCTAGCCATAAGATGTCCTTTACGAGTTAAGCGCCTGCATTGTTGCTCGACCGCACACATGCGATTGCTAACGATTTCATTGGTGATTCGCAAATTTCTGCGCAGCAATTGCAAGCGGCGGAAACTCCCGCGTCAACGCAATACCGATAATGCTGCGAGTGAGGAGATGGTGGCGACGCGCTCGGACGGAGGCCAGGCCTCGTTCCAGGCCCTTATCAAGTGAACAACTCTCTCATGGGCGCTCCGGGGAGCGCACGCAGCGCCTTACGCCCCGACGCCTGGCGCAGTTTTAGGACAGCGCAGATGTTGCCCAGAGTTCAGTACCGCCGAGACAACCTACTAGAAATCAGCTTGTGTCCGAATTGCTTGAAATGATTTGCCGCCAATTTGTCTCGCGCCGGGCCCGATTTCCGGCGCGTTCTCTACGACGTTCGCGAGCTTCGGCTCGCGACCTCACGCCGACGCTATCTTGGCAAGCGCCCCTTTCGGGTTTCCAGCGCGTCGGGGCCGAGCCCCAGACCTTTGCCTCCCTGCGTCTCGCCCGTCGATCCCCCCAAGTCGAAACCGGGCCGGTCGACTTGTTCGGAATCATCCGTCGGCTCTGGCCTGTCGGTCGCGGGCGACGGCTCCTTCGGCTTCTCGGCGGCTGACGTGGCGTCAGGTTGAATCCTATCGTCGCTCGATGGGCGGCGATTGGCCGGGTTGTCCTTATATTCATCGACCTGAACGCCTTTACTGTCCAAGCTCTGTCCGGTTCGTCTTTGGGCCTTGTCGCGATTACTGAGGATGTCGTTCTTCCTCACCTTTTCATCGATCAGTTCCGTCCTCGCCCCGGTTCCACTGCTTTGTCCTTTCGACATCTGCCTGCTCCTGTTCGCTCCACGGGGACTGCGGCGCCTACAGAATCCAACCCCTGGGCTCAGCGAGGGTTCCCTTCCGGGGCGTATCCACACCGCAACCCATCGCGGCGACCGCAAGGATGGCCGCAACCTCGTCGGTGGCGCTGCGGATGGCTTGAGGTCGGCCATCCGCCGAAGGCTCTTCGCAATGCGGGAACGCGCGAATGACGCGCTTGCTGAGCGTCGTGCGATCGAATTGCTTGGGATCCGGCGAAGCAGTCGCAACCTTCCGCCCGCCTTTGAGACCCAGAAATCCGACGGTCGCCGCCGGTTCGGGAGAGGCGCGAGGGCAAGTCGCGAGACGTGAAATTTGGCTGGGGGACCTGGATTCGAACCAAGATTAACGGAGTCAGAGTCCGCTGTTCTACCGTTGAACTATCCCCCAACGGCGCCGCGCAGAGCGCGCGCGAACGGCTGGTGACTTAGAGAGCGCCGCCGACAGTGTCAACCTTCCGGCCGCCAACGCTCGCCGCTGGCGCTCTAAACGCCCTCAGGAAACGCCCTTGCGGGCGGCGCGCCGATCCTGCATGAAAGAAATTTACGCCAGCCTTCTGGCGTTACGATGTTCGCCGCTCCGCTCCCGTCGATGCGGCGCAAGGCGGGATGGAGCGCTTCGCGGAAGGGATCGAGTGAGGGAAACCGGTCTACCGTCTACGGCGTCGGCGTCGGCGCAGGCCGCGCCCGAGCTTCAGATCAACTCCGGCGTCGCTTGTGGCGCGCTCGACGCGCGCCACACCTATGCTGCGCTCGACCTCGGCACCAATAACTGCCGGCTGCTGATCGCCCGGCCCGAGCACAGGCCGCGCCGGCGCAACAATGATTTTTTGCGCATTATCGACGCCTTTTCGCGCATCGTGCGGCTGGGGGAAGGCCTCGGCAAGGCTGGCCGGATCAGCGAGGAAGCGATCGAGCGCACCATCGCCGCGCTCGAAATCTGCCGCGAAAAAATGGATGCGCGCGGCGTCACCCGCGCCCGGCTCGTCGCGACCCAGGCGTGCCGCAGCGCGGCAAACGGAGATGAATTTGTCGAGCGCGTCCGCGAACGCACCGGGCTGCAGCTCGAAATCATCGACCGCGAAACCGAGGCGCGGTTCGCCGCCCGCGGCTGCGGATCGCTCGCTGATCCGGCCGCCGAGAGCGTGCTGCTATTCGACATCGGCGGCGGGTCGACCGAGCTCGTGTGGCTGACGCGCGAACGGCGCAGCGAAAATGGCGCTTACGCTTTTCGCGCCTGGACGTCGCTCGAACTCGGCGTCGTGACGCTCGCGGAGCATTTCGGAGGCCGCAGCGTCTCGGCAGAAACATTCGCCGCCATGGCGCAGCAGGTGCGCGAAACTCTCGCCCCCTTCGCGCGGCGCATGGCCTCGGAGCGCCGCTGTCCGCGCTTCCATCTTTTGGGCACCTCGGGAACGGTCACCACCCTGGCCGGCGTCCATCTGGGGCTCGAGCGCTACGACCGCTGGCGCGTCGATGGCCTGTGGATGAGCGACGATGACGCAACCCGGGCCATCCTGCGGCTGCGGGAGATGGATTTCGAGGAGCGCGTCGCCAACGGCTGCATCGGACCGCAACGCGCCGATCTGGTCCTTGCCGGCTGCGCGATTTTCGAGGCGATTCGCGCGCTTTTTCCGGCGCAGCGGACGCGCATCGCCGACCGGGGGCTGCGGGAAGGCATGCTGCTGGAGCTGATGGAGGCCGACGGCGCGCTGACGCGTCGCGTCTAAAGCGCTGCCCGTTCGCATCGAATCATGTGCTCGACAGGGAATCAAAATGTTTGAGCAGATTCTTTCTCTGGCGGCTCGACGGCGGGCGCGCGAGGCGTCAGAAATGTCCACGACAAAATTCGAACGCTTGGGGAGCGGATGACAGACGCAGTCGATGGAGCGCGCCGACATTGGCCTTGCCGCGAGGTGCGGCGATGAGCGGACGCGGATTGTATCGGCCCTGCGTCGGCGTCTTGTTGCTCAATGCGCAAGGCCTCGCCTTTATCGGGCGGCGGCGCGCCAAGGGCGCCCATGACCAGACCCGCCCACCCTATCTCTGGCAGATGCCACAAGGGGGCATCGACGAGGGCGAGACGCCCTATGAGGCGGCGCTGCGCGAGCTTCACGAAGAGACTAATGTCTCGAGCGTCGCCCTTCTCGCCGAGGCTCCCGACTGGCTTTGCTACGATCTCCCCAGAAACAACAACAACCGCTGGAGCGGCAAATATGTCGGCCAAATCCAGCGCTGGTTCGCGCTGCGCTTCACCGGCGACGAAAGCGAGATCGATATTCATGCGCCGGGCCACGGCGCGCACAAACCTGAATTTGACGCCTGGCGCTGGGAAACGCTTTCGGCGCTGCCGGAGCTGATCGTGCCGTTCAAGCGGATCGTCTATGAGCAGGTGGTGAAGGAATTCGCGCCCCTCGTCGCGGCGCGGGCCTAGAGCTAGGCCGACCGCAGCAGTCGCGCGGCGAAGAATCCGTCGATGCCGGCAAGGCGCGGATCTTCGTTCGGCCAGTAATGCGGCAAGGTGCGCAGATCGCCGTCTCGGTTGATGAACTCCTCCGGGACGCCCTCGCCAGGATCAATCGGCATTCGGCGAAAATCGGGATTGCGGCGCAAAAACGCGGCGATCTGCTGTTCGCCTTCCTCAGGCTCCAGCGAGCAGGAACAATAGACGATGCGCCCGCCCGCCCGCGTCAGGAGCGCCGCACGATTGAGCAGCTTAGTCTGCAAGCTCGCGAGCGTTTCGATGTCGCCCGGCTTCTTGGTCCAGGACACGTCGGGATGACGCCGGATCGTTCCCGTCGCCGAACATGGCGCATCAATCAAAATCGCGTCGAAAGGCTGCGCCTGATAGGCGGCGGCGTCGCCGACCGCGACTTCCGCGTGCAGCTGTAGCCGAGCGAGATTGGCGGCGAGCAGTTTCAGGCGCTCCGCCGAACGGTCCAGAGCGACCACCTGCGCGCGGGCAAGCGCCATCTGCGCCGTCTTGCCGCCAGGCGCGGCGCACATGTCGAGCACGCGCTCATCCGGCCTCGGCGCGAGCAGGCGCGCCGGCAGAGCGGCGGCGGCGTCCTGCACCCACCATTCGCCGTCCTCATAGCCCGGAAGTTCGCTGATCGGCGCGTGGCTGCGCAGCCGCACCGAGCCTGTCGGCAGCACGAGGCCGTCGAGCCGCTCGGCCCAACCTTCGGGATCGTCTTTGACTGACACGTCGAGAGGCGGCTCGAGCATGTGCATGGCCGCGATGGCGCGCCCCGTGTCTTCGCCGTAATGCTTGCGCCAGCGCTGCGCCAGCCACGGCGGCGCATCGTGCTCGCCGCTTGCGGCGACGTCCAGGAATTCCTCTCGTCGTCGCGCGAGATTGCGCAACACGCCGTTGACCAGCCCGCTAAAGCCGGCGGTTTTCGGTTCAAGGCGCGCAGCCCGTACCGCGAGATCGACGGCGGCGTGATCGGCCGCGTCGAGAAACAGGATTTGCGCGGCCGCGGCGATCAGCGAGAACTCAAGCCGCGCGGCCTGACGCGGCAGCCCTTTTTCCAGGAGTTCGGCAAGCACGTAACGGATGAGGCCAAGCCGGCGCACCGCGACCGTGACGATCGAACGCGTAAGCGACACGTCGCGGGCGTCGAGCCCGGAGAGGCGGGAAGGCACGGCGTTCGGAGCGAAACACTCATCGAGACGATGGCCGCCCTGCACGATGTCGCCGATGATGTTGGCGGCGGCGAGGCGCGCCGGCAACCCGGGAATCTTCGCGGCTTCGGCCTCCCGCACCGCTTCGGCGGGCACGAAACCTTGGCGGGACCCTTGACGCGCCGATTTGGTCCGGGCGGAAATTGATCTACTGTCGCTGTTCGCCAAACGGCTTCTCCCTCCGCGACCGAACCGAATCATAGCACAATAGCGCGGCGGCGGGCGATGAATGCACACAGGAACGGACCGTGTCGAAGGCAGAAGACACAGCGAATTCGACAGAGCGGCGCGCGCAGGCGTCGCCCGCCGCGCAGCGCGCATTGGCCGAAGCGCAGGCGCGTCGCCGCGAGGCCGCGCAAGCTCCCGCCCCGCCGCAAGAAGTTGGCGGCCGCGACGGACCCGACCCGGCGCGCTACGGCGACTGGGAAGTCAAAGGAATCGCTAGCGATTTTTGATCCGCTGCGCGCTTGCGCGTTTCTGGAGAGCGTCCCGATATGAAAAAACGAACAGCGTTAGGCGGTCTGTTGCTTTGTCTGACGTTCTCCGCCGCCCGACTCGAACCGGCGCAAGCTCAGAGCCTCGATCTCGCGTCGAGCAGAGTCGTCGACCTCAGCCACGCCTTCAACGCCGAAACCATCTACTGGCCGACTTCGCCCTCGGGTTTCGAGCTCAGAGTGCTGCACAAGGGGCCGACCAAGGCTGGGTTCTTCTATTTCGCCAACGAATTTTGTTCGCCAGAGCATGGGGGCACGCATCTCGACGCGCCGATGCATTTCGCCGAGGGCCGCTGGACAAACGCCGAGATCCCAGTCGAGCGCTTCGTCGGCCCGGCGATCGTCATTGACGTCGCCGCTAAGGCCGCGGCGAACCCGGATTATTTGCTGACGATCGAAGACATCGCCGCCTGGGAGGCGGCGCATGGCCGTATTCCCGACAAAGCGATCGTGCTGCTGCGCACCGGATGGAGCGCACGCTGGCCCGACAAGAAGGCTTATCTTGGCGACGACACGCCGGGCGACGCGACCCACCTCCATTTTCCGTCTTTTGGCCCGGAGGCGGCGGCCTGGCTCGCGAAAGAGCGCCGCCCGAACCTCATCGGCGTCGACACGGCGAGCGTCGACAACGGACCGTCACAAGATTTTTTGGTGCACCGGATCATCGGCGCCGCCAATATCGGCGGGCTCGAGAACCTGACCAACCTCGACGAGCTGCCGCCGACGGGCGCGATCCTCGTCGCCTTGCCGATGAAGATCGAAAAAGGCTCGGGCGGCCCGGCGCGGATTATCGCGCTCGTCCCGCGGTAAGCCCGGTTACCCGACGCCCTTGGCGCGCAGGAAGGCCAGCGCCCTTTCCCAGGCGTCGCTGGCGGCGTCCGGCCGATAGCTGTCGCGATAGTCGGCGAAGAACGCATGCGGCGCATCGGCATAGACGATGATCTCGGCAGGCGCCTGCGCCGTCTTCAGGCGCTCGCGCATGGTCTCGATGAGTTCGGCGGGAATGCTCGGGTCGGCGCCGCCGTACAGCCCCAGCGTCGGCGTTTTCAGCTCCCCCGCGATGTCGATTGGCCAGCGTGGCTGCGCCGGCGTATGCGGCCCATCAAGCCGCCCATACCAGGGAATGCAGGCGAGGAGTTGCGGATTGTGCGCCGCATAGAGCCAGGCGATGCGGCCGCCCCAGCAAAATCCGGTAATCGCCGCGCGTTTGGCGTCGCCGCCTCTCGCCGCGGCGTAAGCGAGCGCCTGATCGAACGTCGCCATCGTTTCGGCGTCGGGGACTTTGGCGACGATGGCGCGAATGGCCTCTATGTCTGGCGCTTCTTGCGGATCCCCGTAGCGAATGATGAAGTCGGGCGCGATGGCGACAAAGCCAAGCTTCGCGAAACGCCTGACGACGTCGCGGATATGTTCGTGCAGGCCAAAGATTTCCTGCGCCACGAGAATGATCGGGAAATTGGCCCCCGCCAGTGGCCGCGCGAGATAGGCCGGCGCGCCGCCCGGCAGCGTCGTCATGCCCGCCTCAAGTCCCTCCGCGTCCGTGGCGATGGCGCTTGGCGCGGGCGCGCGCGCCGCGTGGGCGAACCGGGCTTGGTTGTTCACAGGCGGGGTCACGAGGCCTCCTACAGAGCTGGCGTCGGGGATTAGCTATGAAAAGGACGGGCCGTGTCCAGACGGCCGACCACCGCCAACCCCTTCAGGGGGCGTAAAGTCTGGCGCGCCAATATTGCGCCGCAACCTCGACTTCTCTTTGCGCGCAAAACCGCGTATATCGCCGCACCGTCATCGGCGGACCCACGCCGAAGGAGAGGAGAACTTGGTGCCCTCGTTCTCGCCCCGGGCGAGCGCCCTCTTCCGAGACCGTCGACAAGAGGCGCGGCGCGCTCCTCTCAAAGGAAACCTCCCATGATGCAGCGATCCGACGCCGGTCCCGCCTCCGGCGGCGATGGGACGCAAGCTCATGCGCAACTCGGAGACGAGCGCGCCAAGGGCGGGCTCGCCGGCCTCATCATCGGATCGATCGGCGTCGTCTATGGCGACATCGGCACCAGCCCGCTGTACGCGCTGCGCGAGTCGCTCGCCCATCAGGTGGAGCATGACGCGCTGACGGAGGAGTCCGTCATCGGCGCCATCTCGCTGCTTATTTTTGCGCTGATTTTCACGGTGACGATCAAATACGTCATCTTCGTCATGCGCGCCGACAACCGCGGCGAAGGCGGCATCCTTTCGCTGATGGCCTTGGCCCAGACCGCCATGGGGCGTCGCACCAAAGTCGCTTTCATGCTCGGCGTCGGCGGCGCGGCGCTCTTCGCCGGCGAGGCGATTATCACGCCGGCGATCTCGGTGATGTCGGCGATTGAAGGCCTGGAGCTTGTCACTCACCGCTTCAGCGAATTCGTTCTGCCGATCACCATCTTCATTCTCGTCACGCTATTCTGGGTGCAAAGTCACGGAACGGCGCGTGTGGCGGCTTTTTTTGGGCCGATCATGATCGTCTTTTTTCTGACCATTGGCGTGTTGGGCGCGATGCATATTCCCGAAGCGCCGCAGGTGCTGCGCAGTTTCGATCCGCGGCAAGGCATCGCCTTCCTCGTGACCCACGGCTGGCTCGGCTTCGCCGTCCTCGGCTCGGTTTTCCTCGCGGTCACCGGCGTCGAGGCGCTTTACGCCGACATGGGTCATTTCGGTCGCGGGCCGATCCGTACGGCTTGGCTCGGATTCGTGTTGCCGGCGCTGCTGCTCAACTATCTTGGTCAGGGCGCGCTCGTGTTGTCGCGCCCCGAAGCCGTCGGCAACCCATTCTTCCTGCTCGCGCCGGACTGGGGACTTTTGCCGCTTGTCGTCCTTTCGACGCTGGCGACGACAATCGCCGCGCAAGCGGTGATCACCGGAGCGTTTTCGCTGGCGCGGCAAGCGATTCAGCTTGGCCTCATTCCGCGTCTCGAAGTCACGCATACGTCGGCGTCGCAGGAGGGCCAGATCTATATCGGCCGCATCAACCGGCTGCTGCTCATCGGCGTGCTGCTGCTGGTCATCGCTTTCAAGAGCTCGTCGGCGCTGGCCTCCGCCTATGGCATCGCTGTCACCGGCACCATGGTGCTTTCGACGTCGCTGCTGTTCATCGTCGCCTGGCGCAAATGGGGCTGGCCGCTGTTCGCGGCGATCCTCTTCGCCGCCTCTTTCCTAGTCGTCGAATTCGCTTTTCTCACCGCCAATCTGATGAAGGTCAAAGATGGCGGCTGGGTGCCGCTCGCGCTCGGCGGCTGCGTCATGATCATCATGTGGACCTGGACGCGCGGCACGCGTCTTCTCGCCGAGAAAACCCATCGCGACTCCATTCCAATGATGGAGCTCATCGCGATGCTGCAGAAGTCGAAGCCGACGCGCGTGCCCGGCACGGCGGTCTTTCTGACGAGCGATCCGGCTGTCGCGCCGACCGCGCTGATGCACAATCTCAAGCACAACAAGGTTCTGCACGAGCGCGTGCTGGTGATCTGCGTGAAGACCGAAGACCGGCCGCGGGTCATGCCAGGCAAGCGCTTTGAAATCGATAAGCTCAGCGACGATTTCTACCGCGCGACGCTCCACTACGGCTTCATGGAGAGTCCTCGCGTTCCGGCCGCGCTCGCCGCGATGCGCAAAGCCGGGTTCAAATACGACATCATGACCACAAGCTTCTTCCTGGGGCGGCGTTCGATCAAGGAAAGCCCCTCCTCCGAAATGCCCGTCTGGCAGGACAAGCTCTATGTCGCGCTCACCCGCCAGGCCGCCAACGCCACGGACTTCTTCTCAATCCCGTCCGACCGCGTCGTCGAACTGGGCGCGCAAGTGACGATTTAGCGCGCGCGAAAACAGTGGACGGGACGGGACCCAGGCACTAAGCAACGGCGGCCCGCGTGGCTCGCCTGAGAGCCGAAAAGGTCCGGCGGCGCCCGGTCGAGAGGGCTTTTTGAAGATTTCGTCGCCTTACGAAGGACGTCTGTCGCTTATGCGCACCCGCATCGATGATCGCTTCGCCGCCCTCAAAAAGGAAGGGCGCGCCGCCCTCGTGACCTTTGTGATGGCGGGAGACCCGGATCTCGCGACGTCGCTCGACATCTTGCGCGGCCTGCCCGGCGCCGGCGCGGACGTCATCGAGGTCGGCATGCCCTTCACCGATCCGATGGCGGATGGACCGGCGATCCAGGCGGCGGGCCTGCGCGCGCTCAAGGCGGGGACCACGCTCAAGAAGACCTTAAAGCTCGTCGCCGACTTTCGCGCCGAAGACGACGCCACCCCCATCGTGCTGATGGGCTACTACAATCCGATTTATGTTTACGGCGTCGACGCCTTCCTGCGCGACGCCCGGAACGCCGGCGTCGATGGCCTGATCGTCGTGGACCTGCCGCCGGAGGAAGATTCGGAACTCTGCACCCCCGCGCGGGAGGCCGGGCTGAATTTCATCCGCCTCGCAACGCCGACGACCGACGATAAGCGGCTTCCCAAGGTGCTCGAAAATACCAGCGGCTTCGTCTACTATGTGTCGCTTACCGGCATCACCGGCGCGGCGCTTGCCGACTACGCTGGCGTCAGTCAGGCTGTGGCGCGCATCAAGCGGCACACGGCGCTGCCGATCGCCGTCGGATTCGGCGTCAAAAATGCGGAAAACGCCGCCGAGCTCGCCCGTAACGCCGATGGCGTCGTTGTCGGCACGGCGCTGGTCCAAGCGCTTAAGGCCTCGCTCGACGCGGAGGGCCGCGCCGGGCCTTCGAGCGTTGGCGCTGTGACGGGGCTCGTCGCGTCCATCGCCGAAGGCGTGCGCGACGCCCGCCCTAAGGGCGGCGTGATGAGTTGGCTGACGAGGCTCGTGTCATGAATTGGTATTCGAACGTCGTCCCGCCGAAGATCAAGGCGCTGATCAAGCGCGAAGCGCCCGAAAATCTCTGGGTGAAATGTCCCGAGAGCGGCCAGCTCGTCTTCCATAAGGACATCGAGGCCAATCTCTATGTCGTGCCCGGCTCGGGCTACCACATGCGCTGTCCCGTCGAGACGCGGCTCGCCAGCCTTTTCGACGACGCCGAATGCGAGCTGATTCCGACGCCCGAAGCGCCGCTGGATCCGCTCAAGTTTCGCGACATCAAGCGTTACGTCGACAAGCTGAAAGAATATCGGGTCAAAACCGGCATGGCGGACGCCGTGACGGTCGCCTTCGGCAATCTCGAAGGTTCCCCGGTCACCGTCGCCGTTCAGGATTTCGAATTCATGGGCGGCTCGCTCGGCATGGCGGCCGGCGAAGCGATCATCGCCGGCTGCGAATACGCCCTCGCCAAGCGCACGCCTTTCGTGATCTTCACGGCGTCTGGCGGCGCGCGCATGCAGGAGGGCATGTTCTCGCTCATGCAGATGCCGCGCACGACCATCGCCGTGCAGCGCCTGCGCGAGGCGCGCCTGCCCTATATCGTCGTGTTGACCAATCCGACGACCGGCGGCGTGACGGCGTCCTACGCCATGCTCGGGGACGTGCAGATCGCCGAGCCCGGCGCGATCATCGGCTTCGCCGGCGCCCGCGTCATCGAGCAGACGATCCGCGAGAAGCTTCCTGAAGGCTTCCAGCGCGCCGAATATCTGCGCGATCACGGCATGGTCGATATGGTGGTGCCGCGTCAGGAGCTGCGCGAGACGCTGGCCCGCCTGTGCGGTCTCCTGACCAAGTCGCCGCCGCGACGCGCCGCCGCCTGACATCGCGAGGCGCAGCCGCAATGGATCAGCACGACGCGATCCTGTCGCGACTCCTCACGCTCCATCCCAAGAGGATTGATCTGTCGCTGGGGCGCACGGAGCGGCTGCTCGCCGCGCTCGGCCGACCGGAGCTCAGACTGCCGCCCATCATTCACGTCGCCGGCACCAACGGCAAAGGCTCGACGATCGCCTTTTTGCGGGCCATGCTCGAAGCCGCCGGCAAGCGCGTGCATGTCTACACGTCCCCTCACCTGCTGCGCTTCAATGAGCGGATTCGTCTTGGCGCCGACGGCGGCGGAACGCTTGTCGACGACGAACGTCTGAAGGCGGCGCTCGAACGCTGCGAACAGGCGAACGCTGGGCAGCCGATCACCTTCTTCGAGATCACGACGGCGGCGGCCTTTTTGCTCTTCGCCGAAGCGCCGGCCGACTGGCTGCTGCTCGAGACGGGCCTCGGCGGGCGCTACGACGCGACCAATGTCATCTCGCAGCCCAAATGCGCCGTCATCACTTCGATCTCCCTCGACCATCTCGAGTTCCTTGGCGATACGGTCGAAAAGATCGCCTATGAGAAGGCCGGAATATTGAAGAAGGACGCGCCGGCCGTGATCGGCTTCCAGTCGGAGCCCGTGGCGCGAACGCTGGAGCGAGAAGCGCGACGCGTCGGCGCGTCGCCGATCGTCGCCGGTCGAGACTTCCACATCTCTAACGAGAATGGTCGCCTCGTTTATGAGGACGAGCGCGGCTTGCTCGATCTGCCGCTGCCGCGGCTCGCCGGACGCCACCAGCATGAAAACGCCGCCGGCGCGATCGCCGCTCTGCGCGCCGTCGCCCCGGAGATTCCGGCCGCGGCGATCGAAGCGGGGCTGACGCGCGCCGAATGGCCGGCGCGACTGCAGCGGCTCATACGCGGGCGCATCGTCGATCTCGCGCCGCCCGGCGCCGAGGTGTGGCTCGACGGCGGCCATAATGAGGATGGCGGCCGCGTTCTGGCCGAGGCGATGGCGGAGTTCCACGACAAGGCGCCGCGCCCGCTGGCCCTGATCTGCGGCGCGCAGACGACCAAGGATATTCGCGCGCTGCTGAAGCATTTCGTCGGACTGGCCCGCGAGGTTGTCGCGGTGCCGGTCGAGGGCGAGCATAAGAGCTGGCCGCCCGAGGATGTCGCGAACCTCGCCAGGGCTGAGGGGATGCCCGGCGCGGCGGCGTCCGGCGTCGAGGAAGCGCTCGCGCTCCTTTCGACGCGCAGTTTCGACGCGCCGCCGCGCGTGCTCATCGCAGGCTCGCTCTATCTTGCCGCCTCGGTGCTGGCGGCCAACGGCTCGGTGGTGGAATGAGCCGCGCCGCCCGTTTCGCCGGCGCCGCGACATCGCCGAGAGAGCCGGGCCTCACGCTTTTGTAAGCGCCTCCACAAGCTTGCGGGCCGCCGGACCGGAGGACGCCGGGTTCTGGCCCGTGATCAACTGGCCGTCCTGGACGACATAGGGGGCCCAGTCCGCCGCCTTCGAGAAGCGCCCTCCCTTCGCCTGAAGCTCGTCCTCGACAAGGAACGGAACGACGTGGGTGAGGCCAACCGCCTCCTCCTCGCCATTGGTGAAGCCGGTCACCGTCTTGTCCGCGACCAGCGGCCGGCCGTCGGGACCTTCGACATGACGCAGCGCCCGGGGCGTGGCACACGAGCGCGATGGGTTTGCCGGCGCGGATGAAGGATTCGATCAGCCTGATCGAATCGGGGTCCTCGGCGAGATCCCACATTGGCCCATGGCCGCCGGGATAGAAGACCGAGTCGAAATCGTCCTGACGGACGCTGTCGAGCCGCGCCGTGTCCGCGAGGCGCGCCTTGGCCGCCTCGTCCGCCTGAAACCGGCGGGTGAGATCTGTCTGAAATTCGGGTTCATTGCTCTTTGGATCCAACGGCGGCTGACCGCCCTTGGGCGAGGCAAGCGTGATCTCGGCTCCGGCGTCGAGAAAGACGTAATAGGGCGCAGCAAGCTCTTCCAGCCAGAAGCCTGTCTTTCGGCCTGTGTCGCCGAGCCTGTCGTGCGAGGTGAGAACGATGAGGATTTTCACGGATTTCTCCTGTTTCGGGGAGCATGTTCGCATGCTTGGGGTTGGGAAAAAATGACGCAATGGTCCGGCGGCGCCCAGCGCGAGCAGGAGGGTAGGCGCGCGAGCCCACTTGGATTCGGGAAAAATTTGCTCCACAAGCGCGCAGATGCGCGTTGCGCAACGACTGGAGCTAAGAACTCATGACCCTGATGTTGGCGAGCGTTCTCTCCCGCGATGAGGCGGAGATCGCCCTCTCGCGCGGCGCCGACATCATCGACTGCAAGGCGCCCTCGCGCGGCGCGCTGGGCGCCCTCCCCCTCGACGCCGTCGCAGACATTGTCGCCTTCGTCGACGGCCGGCGGCCGGTCAGCGCCGTCGTCGAGCTGCCGCACGATGTCGCGCATGCGCTGCGCGACTTTGAAGAGGTCGTCGCGGCAGGCGTCGATTATGTGAAATTCGCCCTGCCGGCGACCACCGACGCCGTCGAGATCATCGAGGCGCTAGCGCCGCTGACCGCAAAAACAAAGCTCGTCGCCGTCCTCTTCGCCGATCTCGGCCCCGAGTTCGACAATCTCGAGCCGTTGGCCGGCGCCGGCTTTCATGGCGCGATGCTGGATACCGCGCATAAAGGAAAAGGCCGACTGCTCGACTTTATGAGCGTCGGCGCGCTGTCCGAATTCGTCGCGCGCTGCCGCGCGCTCGGGCTCGCCTCCGGGCTCGCTGGCGCATTGGAGTCTCCCGACGTGCCGCGCCTGCTTGTCACCGGCGCTGACGTGCTTGGTTTTCGCGGCGCGCTCTGCGCGCATGGCGAGCGCCGCGCCGCCATCGACGCCCGCGCCACGACGCTGATCCGCGATCTGATCCCATCGACCCGAGGCGCGCACGCCGATTTTTTCGCCCATTTGTCGTTCCTCGGCCGCGGCTATATCGAGCCTGCAGGCGCGAACGACACCGATTGCGTGTTTCTCAAGGATTATGTCGCGCCCGTCGAGATCGGCGCCTACGCCCATGAACACGGCCATACGCAACGCGTGCGTTTCAACGTCGAAGCGGATGTAACCCGCATCAACGGCTCCGACGACATGCGCTCGATCTTCTCCTATGACGTGATCATGGACGCGATCAAAATGATCCTCGCCGGCGGCCATATCGAGCTGGTCGAAACGATCGCCGAGCGCCTCGCCGAAAGCGTGCTGCTGCATGAACGCGTGCGCGCCGTCACCGTCCAGGTCGAAAAGCTCGATGTCGCGCCAGGCGCCGTTGGCGTGAAAATCCGCCGCGCGCGCGCCCATGAGGACGCGCGTCGCCTGCAGCCGGCGCCGATGCGCATCGATGCCGTCAAGTAACGCGCCCCTCGTCGTCAAACTCGGCGGAAGCCTGAATGCTTCCCCGGCGCTCGCCGATTGGCTTGCGGCGCTGAAGCGCTATCCGCGGCCGCTGACGATCGTTCCCGGCGGCGGACCCTTCGCCGACGCGGTGCGCGCCGCGCAGCCGACAATGCGCTACGACGATGAGACCGCGCACGCCATGGCGGTTCTGGCGATGGAGCAATATGCGCTGGCGCTCGCGAATCGTGACGATTCGCTGGAGCTCGCGGCCTCTCGTGGCGCAATCGCAGCGGCGCACGCTCGAGGACAAATCGCCCTTTGGCGGCCGAGCGCCATGGTCGCCGCCGCAGATGACATTGCGCCCTCCTGGGACGTTACCTCCGACAGTCTCGCCGCCTGGCTTGCCAAAAAAATGGGCGCTTGCGCGCTGATGCTGATCAAGAGCGTCGATGTCGGCGATGGCGCCTTACTCACCGAGATTGTGCGCAAGGGCGTTGTCGATTCGGCGCTTCCGGATTATCTCGATGGAACGCCGCTCTTTATCGCCGGCCCCTCGTCTCTCCCGCGCGCCGCCGCGCTTCTTGCCGATGGCGTCCCGCCGGGCGCAGCCATCGCAAATTTTCCAACGCGGAAGTTCGCCTGATGACCAAAAAGAAAGTAGTCACGCCGCGCTGGGGTTGGGCGCTCACCGGATCTGGGCATTTCTTCACCGAATGTCTCGAGATGATCCGTTCGCTCGATCACGTCGATCTTTTCGTCAGCAAAGCGGCGGCGGAAGTCGTGCGCATGTATAAGCACGATCTCGATCTGCCAGAGACGGTTCGCATCTTTAAGGACACCACCGCGAGCGCCGCGCCGGTCGGGAATTTTTATTACAACTTTTACCACACGCTGGTTCTCGCGCCCGCGACGTCAAACACCGTTGCGAAATGCGTCGCCGGCATCTCGGACAATCTCGCGACGAATGTCTTCGCGCAGGCCGGCAAATGCCGCGTGCCGACGATCGTCTTCGCCTGCGACACCGCGCCCGAACTCGAGACGCGCGCGCCCAAGGGCATGGTGATGGTCTATCCGCGCCGCATCGATTTGCAGAACACCGACGCGCTCAAATCCTTCGAAGCGACGCAGGTCGTCGAGAGTCTCGCGGCGCTGCAGGAGGCGGTGGAGCGCCGCCGCCGCGAAGTCGAGCCGCAACCCTAACGAAAGCTCCGCATGAGCGAGCGCCTGCTGTTCCTCACCGGCCATCTTGCACTGCCGCGGTTGGAGCGCATGGTCGCGAGCTTCGGCGAAGCGGCGCAGGAATGGCGTATCCACGACATTGGCGTGAAGGTCGCGGCGCTCATGACACAGGAGATCATTCACCGGCGCCTGCCGCGACCCGTGCAAGCGGACCGCGTCATATTGCCGGGGCGCTGTCGCGCCGACCTCGCCGTGCTGACCGAGGATTTCGGCGTCGCCTTTGAACGCGGGCCGGAAGAGATCGCGGATCTTCCCGCCTATCTCGGGCGCGGCGGCGCGGCGCCGGATCTCTCGCGGTACGACATGCAGATTTTCGCCGAGATCGTCGACGCGTCAAAGATGAGCGTCGCGGATATTTCGGTCAAGGCGCGCGAACTCGCCGCCGGCGGCGCCGACGTCATCGATCTCGGCTGTCTGCCGGATACGCCTTTCGATCATCTCGAGGACACGATCGCGGCGCTCAAGGTCCACGGCCTGAAGGTGAGCGTCGACTCGGCCAATGTCGCCGAGCTTGAACGCGCGGCGAGGGCCGGCGTCGATCACCTCTTGAGTTTGGACGAAGCAACGCTGTCGATCCTTCCCGACAATTCGCCCGTGATTCCGATTCTGACGCCGCGCCCGCACGGCGATCTCGATTCGCTGCAGCGCGCCGCCCGCCGCGCGAGCGCGCGCGGAATCAGCGCCATTCTCGATCCGATCCTCGATCCGATTCATTTCGGCCTCGCCGCCTCGATCGCCCGCTACGTCGAACTGCGCGCGCGCGAGCCTGAGGCCGAGATCATGATGGGAACGGGCAATCTCACGGAGCTGACCGACGCCGACTCCGCCGGCGTCACCGCGGCGATGCTTGGCATATGCTCCGAGCTCGACATCCGGCATCTGCTGACGGTGCAGGTGTCCCCCCATACGCGGCGAACGCTGCAGGAGCACGACGCCGCGAGGCGGTTGATGTTTGCGGCGCGCGCCGACCGCGCTCTGCCAAAAGGCTATAGCGACGCCCTGCTGCAGATCCACGACCGCAAACCTTATGCTGCAACGCCGGAGGAGATTGCCGCGCTTGCGCGCGAACTGCGCGATGCTAACTTCCGCATAGATGTGACGCAGGACGGCGTGCATATTTACGCGAAAGGGTTCCACCATGTCGCAGCCGACGCGATGGCGCTCTTCCCGCATCTTGCCGTCGAACATGACGGCGCCCACGCTTTTTACCTTGGCGCGGAATTGATGAAAGCCGAGATCGCCTACAAGCTCGGCAAGCGCTATCGTCAAGACGAGCCGCTCGACTTCGGCGTCGCGACGGAGATTAACGAAGAGGACGCGACGCGCTTCAAGGAAATGGGTCACACGATGCGCAAAGCGGGCGAAGGACCTGCAAAAGATGCCCCTGATACATGAATGCGTCGTCACGACGCTGTCGCCGGAAGGTCGACCGCATATCGCGCCGCTCGGATTGATCGAGGAACACGGCTTCTGGATCGCCGCGCCGTTTCGTCCCTCCTCGACCCTGTTCAATCTCACGCATAATCCCAAAGCGACGGCGAGCTTTACCGACGACGCCCGAATTTTTGCCGGACTCGTCGTCGGCCAACGCAACTGGCCGCTCACCGACATCGAAGACTGGCCGGCGCCGCGCCTTTCCGCCGCGCTGGCGCACGCCGAACTCATTGTCGCACGCGTCGAGGAGCATGAATCGCGGCCGCGCTTCTTCTGCAGAGTGAGGCGGATTGAATCGCATCGCGCCTTTCTCGGCATGAACCGGGCGCGCGCCGCCGTGCTGGAAGCGGCGATTCTCGCGACGCGGCTCGACATGCTGCCACGCGAGAAGATCGAGAGCGAACTCGCCTATCTGCAGATCGCCATCGACAAAACCGCCGGCGAGGCCGAGCGCGAAGCCTGGAACATGGTGATGGAAAAAATTGACGCGTATAAGGAGAGAGCGGAAAAGCGCGCGTCGCGTTAGCGCACCTTTGTTCTTTCGCGATTCGCAAGCTTGCCCCATGAAAGAAGCGTGCGATGAACCGAAACGTCTTCGCGATGGCGGCGATCATTTTTCTTTCGACGTCGCAGGCCATTTGCGACGACGGGGCGACGAAGCCATCGGCGTCGACGCCAAGCTGGCTCGATAGCCTGTCGATCGACGGCTTCTTGTCGGGAGGCGTGGCCGTCAACTTCGCGCGTCCCTTTAACAAGATAAATTTCGGTCATCTTGAAACCGATCGCGCCAACTGGCCGCAATTCAATCAAGCGATACTGAACGTGGAGCGTCCTCTCGACCAGAAGGCGACCGGCCTGGACTTCGGGCTTGGCTTCATCGGAATGCTCGGCACAGACGCTCGTTACACGCAGTTCCTGGGCCAGACCGAATATCTCATTCACGATCGCACGCAGCTTTCGATCGTCGAGGCGAATCTCCAAGTCCACCTGCCAATTCTGACCAAGGGCGGCGTTGACGTCACTATCGGACAATTCATGAGCTATAATGGCTTCGAAAAGCTCACGTCGAAGGATAATGTTTTTTATACGCGCTCCTACAGCTCGAATTTCGGACCCTTCGTCGACACCGGCATCATGTCGATCGTCCATGCAACGGACTGGCTCGATCTATACGCCGGCATTGTCTCCGGTGTGGACACCTCAATCGGCTGGCCCGGCGACAATAATAATTCGCCCTCAATTCATGCCGGCTTTGGTCTCAACCTGCTCGATGGCGACCTTTCGATCCTCGCGATTACACATTCCGGACCAGAAAATCCGAATGTGAAAGACCCTTTGTTGGTGGGTTGGCCGGATGGCGTCATCGGCGGCGTTCCTGCGGCTTGCGCCTGCAATCCCAACAACGCCTGGCGGATGTTCAATAATTTGACGGCGACCTGGAATGTCACGGAAAACCTGAGCTTCACGTCGGACATCAGCTATTTTCGGGAGAGCGGCTGGTACCCCGTATCGGTTTTCGGATCCTATTTCGATGCGCTTAACGCTCTTCCGAACGGCTTCGGTTTGAATACTTCTCTCATCCCGCAACATCCTCGCGGAGCCAACGCATATGGGATCGCCCAATATGCGACGTACAAGATCGACGATTCGATCAAACTTGGCGCGCGCGTCGAATTTTGGCGCGACGCCAAAAATTTCTTCGCCGCCGCCTATCCGGGCTACTTCGACAGCGTCAACTCCGAACACGGCTCTCCCGCTCCATCGGTCATTGTGCAGCCGCAGGGACAAGGGACGAGCTATCTTGCGATCACCGCCGGAGTCACTTTTTCGCAAAAGCTGACGGGGCTTCCATATTTCTCAGGATTGATCCTGAGACCCGAATTTCGATGGGAGGCGGCGGTGAATGATGCGGCGCCCTTCTTCGGGCCGAACGGTCCAAAGCGCACGCAGGGCCTTTTCTCGATGGATGTGATCGCGCCATTCGCGATCCAATGATCGTTGTGCGCTACCGGACTTCCAGCAGCGCGAGCGCCGTAGCCGGCGCGCAATTCGCCGCCCTCTCGGCCAAATCCGGCGACGCCGCGATCAGATCGGCGAAATCGATGAATGTCCGGCCTTGCGCATGCGCCAGACGCGCTGCGAGTCTGCGGCCGACGCCGGCGCCGATGATCGGCGCGGCTCCTGCAATCGCGTCACGCGATTCGAGCAGCGCCATCTGATCTTCGATGGCGCGCAATTGCGCGCGCGCAAGATACAGCGCGAAGGCGCGCCATTGCGCATCGCTCAATTCGGCGGCGTCACGCCCGGCAAGACGCGCCAGCCGCGCGCGGGACGCCGAAACGGTCTTCGGGCGACCGTCCGCCGTCGGCGACAGGTCGGCTTCGGTTTCACCTTCGGGAAGATCGCCGAGGACGCGCCTTACGTCGGCCATCGACGCGAAGGCCTCGTTGACGAGCGGCGTCCACCGTCCGGCGATTGGCGCGCGCGCCGCATAGGCCTGAGGCGCGCCGCGTGAAAATCCGGCATAGGCGAGTTCGCCATAAGCGAGGCGCTCGGCGTCGCTCGCCCCGCGCGCCGCGACACGTCCGGCGCAAATCGGCGTAAGGTCGGTCGTCGTCGATCCGATATCGATGAACAGCGCCTCGGCGCAATGGCGCGCGACGAATTCAGCCGAGGCGCGCCAATTGGCCGAAGCGACGGCGTCGACATGGGCGCCGACCTCGTCGCGGCTGATGAAGCCGTGTTCGCCGGCGTAAAAAAGAATGTTAGGAACGCCGATCTCACGCGCGGCGATGGCGGCGATCGTAACGACGCCGCGCGCCCTGCTTTCGAAGGCGTCGGAGAGCTCCGCGGTCATTGTGACACGATGACGCTCTGCCTCGCCGAGCGCCGAACGCGCGGCGCGTAGCGCCTGCTCCAGGCTGGCGACGCTTTCGTGGGGGGCGCAGGCGATCTGCACAACCGCCGTGAGGCGCCCGTCATCCGCGCGCGCCGCCTTGACATGGGCGCCGCCAATATCCCAGCCGATGACCGCCGCCATCCGCCTCTCCCAAAAAGAAAAAGGGGAGCCGCGCGGCTCCCCTTCAATTTCGAAGATGCTGCGCGGTTCAGTTCGGCGCGAAGGGGTGCTTGGCTTCGTTGCGCTTGGCGACGACTTCCGAAGCCTTCGGCTCGCCCTTGACGGCGCGCGCGATCGCTTCCTTCGTTGCGGTATAATTATAGTCCTGGATCTTCTTGTCGTCCGAAGCGTCCCAATGAATGAACACGCCGACCGCAATAAAGATGTCGTCGGCTTCGTCGACCGGGATCACGCCCTCGGCGACCGAATCCGCAACCGCCTTGGCGACGCCATGCTGCGCCGGGCCGAACATCTGCACGGCCTGCTTGGCGCCCTTGATCGTCACCTTGTTGAAGAGGATCGTGTTGGGCTTGCACAGCAGGTTCGGCGCGACGACCGCGAGCAGCGTCGTGAAGCCGTCCTTGTTGTTGACGAGCGCATTGGCGAAGGCGAGCTCGGCCGCCGAGCCGCGCGGACCCATGATCAGATCGATATGCGCAACTTCATTGCCGTCGCCGACCAGCGACTCGCCGACCAGCATTTTGTTGATCAAAGCCATGTTTTTCTCCCAGAATTCTGGCGCCGGATTCACAGGCGCCCTAAGCGAACCGCACGCGGGGCGCGCGGCGATAAGAGCCCACGCTCGCGGCGCGGACTCAACCATTTTCGCGCGTTCCTGCCAAGCCGCGGGGCCCGGCAAGCGCGCGAGACGTCACACGAGTTCGCGGGCCAATGCGAAAGCGTGACGGAAGTCGAGGCAAAGCGGCACGTCGGACGTCGCCATCTTCTTGAAGAGACCAGCTTCCGTGCCGTATTTGACGTTGCCGATCGCCAGCGCGCCGATGCCCAGCGCGCCATGAGGCGAAACCACGACGCCATTGTCGTGCAGACCGCAGCCTTCAACGCCAAGCGGCGGCACGGCGTTAACGTCGGCGGCGATCAAGAGATCCTTGGCCGCGGCGAGATCTTCCTTCGACAGCACCTGGACGCCGGCGCGGGCCGCGCATAGCGCGATTTCATGCTGGCGCAGCAATTCCCGCACTTGTTCTGGAGAGGAGCCGTCGGCAGGCGCCACCTTGATGTTGAAACGCTTGCACATTTCGTCGGCGAGCTTGGCGACGCGCTCGAGGCCGCTATAGCCGACGACGGTGACCTCTGCGCCTTCAAGCGCCGAGATCACGGCGGCAGAATAGCCGACAACGCCCGTCGCCCCGTAGATGACGACTTTCGCGCCTTTGAGCTCGCGCTGCTTCTTCTCCCGCAGAATTTTTTCGACGCAGGCGACCATCGCGCCGGCGGTGGTGAAGGAGCCGTAGGGATCGGCGAAGAGCGACACTTCGAAGGGCTTGAGCAGCGCTTTCTTTGCGGTGTCCATCATGTCGAGCGCGAGCACGGCGTCGCGGCCGGCGAAAAAGATGCCGGTGCGCAGCGCGGCCGAAGGCGCGCGCGAGAACATCGCGTCCTGCACGAGCGCGGTGACTTCGTCGAGCGTGACATTGGTGTAAGGAATCGCCGCGTCATAGCCGGCGTCGAGGGCCATGTTCACATCGAAGGGGCTCATATGCTTCAACGTGCTGAGCATGTGCAGAATCGCTTTGGCCATTGAATCTCCCCAACCTTTCCCTCGATTTTCGCGTCTTACGCGGCCATAGGCGACGCGCGGCGGGAGACAGTCTCCAGCCCCTCGATCTCTCAATGATTCCGGCAAAAGGAACGGCGCGCGGGCGCGCGCCTCGGCCTCGCCCGGAGCGGTGGGAGGCTTAGAACCCAGAACGAAGCCGATGTCTAGAGGCGTGTGCGCCGCAGCGTGCGGCCCCATGGCGGCGGCTGTTGGTTGACGGCGGCCGCGCTTTGCCTTTATAAGCCCCGCAATCGAGGCTCGGCGCAATCGGCGTCGCGCCTCGCTGTCTTTTTCACCCTCTGCTGGCGATCGCGGGCGACTGACGCCGCGGTCGACGCATGGAAGAATAGAGCGAAAGGAACCATTATGTCCCGCCGTTGCGAGCTGACCGGAAAGGGCGTGCAGTCCGGCAATCTCGTCAGCCATTCCAATCGGAAGACGAAGACTCGGTTTCTGCCCAATCTCGTCAATGTGACGCTCGCCTCAGAGGCGCTGGCGCGTTCGGTGCGTCTGCGCATCTCCGCGGCGGCGCTGCGGTCGGTGGAGCATCGCGGCGGGCTTGACGCCTTCCTCGCGAAGGCGAAGACCGAAGAGCTGTCGCAGAACGCCCGAACGCTCAAGCGCGAAATCGAGAAGAAGCAGGCGGCCGCGAGCGCTTAAAGCTTCGCCTTCTGTTTTGACATTTGGCCCCGTCGCCTTGCGGCGGGGCTTTTGTTTTGCCGCGCCCCGAGTTTGTCGCGAACTCATCGGCAAGGATGCCGAAGTCGCCAATGCATTTGATACACTGCGAAACTGAGGGCAGATGGAGTTCAGCGCGGCTGCCCACTTTATCGCGAAGCGAACCGGGTGGGGTTTAAAAAAGGCCATAACCCCCACCCGCTCGCCTTCGGCGAGCGACCTCCCCGCAAGGGAGGTATACGCCCCGGCGTCCTTGCGCGCTTAACCCCGCATATCCGGCGGCGTCGCTTCCTCCGCCAGCCGCTTTAACGCCTCCTCGAGCGAAAGCTGCGTCTGCGCCTGCGATCCCAGCCGGCGCATCGAGATCGTGCGCTCGGCCGCCTCTTTCTTGCCGGCGACGAGCAGCACGGGAACCTTCGCCAGCGAATGTTCGCGCACCTTGTAGGTGATCTTCTCGTTGCGCGAGTCGACCTCGACCGAGAGCCCGAGCTTTCGCGCCGCGGCGGCGACCTCATAGGCGTAGTCGTCGGCGTCCTGCGTGATCGTGCAGATGACGATCTGCAGCGGCGACAGCCACAGCGGCAGATGTCCGGCGAAATGCTCGATCAGAATGCCGGTGAAGCGTTCGAGCGAGCCGAAGATCGCGCGATGGATCATCACTGGCGTCTTCTTCTCGCTGTCCGGGCCGATGTAATAGGCGCCGAAGCGCGACGGCAGGTTGAAGTCGACCTGCGTCGTGCCGCATTGCCACTCGCGGCCGATCGCGTCGCGCAACGTATATTCGAACTTGGGGCCGTAGAACGCGCCCTCGCCCGGATTAATGCCCGTCTTGATGCGTCCTCCCGAGCCCGCTTCGATGTCGCTCAATACGCGCGTCATGATCGCCTCAGCCTCGTCCCAGGCCTCGTCGGAGCCGACGCGCTTTTCGGGACGCGTCGAAAGCTTCACGACCACTTCCTCGAAGCCGAAATCGGCATAGGTCGAGAGAATGAGATCGTTGATCTTGAGGCACTCTTCGGCCATCTGCGCTTCGGTGCAGAAGACATGCGCGTCATCCTGCGTGAAGGCGCGCACGCGCAGCAGGCCATGCAGCGCGCCGGACGGCTCATAGCGGTGCACGACGCCGAACTCGGCCATGCGCAGCGGCAGATCCCGATAAGACTTCAGGCCATGTTTGAAGATCTGGATATGGCCGGGACAATTCATCGGCTTGATGGCGTACAGCCGATCTTCGTCCGTCTGTTCGCGCGCGGGCGCTGAGACGAACATGTTTTCGCGAAACCATTCCCAGTGGCCGGAAGTCTCCCACAGCGACTTGTCGAGGAGCAGCGGCGCGTTGACTTCCTGGTAGTCGGCCTTCAGGCGCCGGCGCATGTAGGAGATGACGTTCTGGAACAGCGCCCAGCCCTTCGGGTGCCAGAAGATCGCGCCGGGGCCTTCCTCCTGAAAATGGAAGAGGTCCATCTCGCGCCCCAGGCGGCGGTGATCGCGCCGCTCGGCTTCCTCCAGCCGGTGCAGATAGGCGTCGAGCTCCTCCTGCGTCGTCCAGGCCGTGCCATAGATGCGCGACAGCATCGGCTTCGTCGAATCGCCGCGCCAATAGGCGCCCGCGACCTTCATCAGCTTGAAAGCCGTGCCGACCTTACCCACGGAGGGCATGTGCGGGCCGCGACAGAGGTCGAGCCACTGGCCCTGCCGATAGACGCTCAAGGGCTCATCGGACTTGATCGAGTCGATGAGTTCGCCCTTGAAAATCTCGCCCTTGGTCAGAAACCACTGCTTGGCGTCGTCGCGGTTCCAGACTTCGCGCGTGATCTTGGCGTCGCGCGCGACGATCTCGCGCATCTTCTTTTCGATCGCCGGCAGGTCTTCGAGCGTGAACGGCTCCGCCCGGAAAAAATCGTAATAGAAGCCGTTCTCGATGACCGGGCCGATCGTCACCTGCGTGCCGGGATAGAGCTCCTGCACCGCCTCCGCCAGCACATGCGCGGCGTCGTGACGGATGAGTTCCAGCGCGCGCGGATCTTCGCGCGTGACGAATTCGATTCGAGCGTCGCGCTCGATCGGTCTTGCGAGGTCGACGAGCGCGCCGTCGAGCGTCATGGCGACGCTGCGCTTGGCGAGAGAGGGTGAGATGCTTTTGGCGATGTCGACGCCCGAAACGCCAGCCTCGAACTGACGGGACGCCTCGTCGGGGAATGTAACCGCTACCATGTTTGCGCTCCTGTCGCGCTCAGTCGCCGATACGAGTCGACGTAAGTCGCTTTGGATGGACGGCGCCTTCATAGCGCCGCCCGCGCGCGGGCGCAATCGTCGCGGGTGGGTTACTTCTGAGGAGGCAAGACGCGGCGCGCCCGGGAGGGGTATTGCCCGCCGGACGCTTACCGGAAAGCAAGTCAAGGTTGAGCTAACGCCACGGGGACCGGAGCCGAGGTGGCGCGACCGGAGACAGAGTCGCGCCTAAACCAAGAGCCGCGTTATTCAAACATGCGAAGTGTCGGCCTCTCGATTAAAACCAGCGCCCTCGGCCGTACCAACCGCCGCCAAGGATGAGAAGAACAATAATAATGATGAGGAGCGTCTGTGTATCCATGATGTGCATTCCTTTTCAGTGCGATGGCTCCGGCTTTGGCTTGCCCAAATATCTGCGTTGGTCCCAATGATCTCGCCGCATCGCGTACATCATATGGGAGATTCAGCCCGACAAAAAAGAAGTGGGCGAACTGCGTGACCAATATGTCGCGGGATTCTTGACGAGCAACCTAAGCCTTCAGCAGCGCAGGAAGCACGCCGCTCATCGCGGCTGCGAGAAGTCGTCAACACTCTGAGTATTCCCGGCACAAACCGCTCTGGAGATACGAAGAAACCGCGAGGCGCGCGCTCGAGGAGTTCAAAATTGCGCCGACAAGGAAAGCTCGTTGCGGGGAATTTTCAGAGCGATGGCCGCACGCGTTGAAGACTCGTCAGCAGCACCCGATCGGTGCAGCTGCACGGGTCCACGTTCGTGTGAACGGATCACTCAGGCTGGCATGACCAAGCGTATTGAATTCGCTTCGCCAAACTTGGGCCATGGCACTTTAATGCCGGCTGCCTCCAGGAACATCTGCGCCACATAAAGAACGATGAACGCCCCGACCAAAACGACGAGCACGTGAACAACTGTTCGAAATGGCTCCGCGAGGGGAATGACACGGAGCAAGGTCGTCGCGGCCCACCAAAAAACCCCGATGATGATGACGAGAAAGATGAGTCCTATCAATGTTTCGATCATTGTGGCGTCTCCACCGAGCCGAATTTGCCCAAACGGCGGCCGACCCTGCGGAAAAATATGGACCTATCTACGGTTCAGACAAGGCCAGCGGTGGCGGTGAGCCGTCGTCGAATCGATGAGGACGGCGGCCAGACGCGCGGGAGCAATCGTTGAAATTGGCTCAGACCGGCGCCTCCTTTGCCCTCAATGCAGGCTTGGAAGGGAGCGACATAAAAGCGGCGCGTCTCTGTTTGTGTCGTGCATCGATCCCGTCACGAGGATCCGAAGCGACTTTGGGCGACCCGCGCGGGGAAAGGGCTAGCAGCTCGTCAGCCTTTTTGGCGTGTGAGCTTTGATAGGATGGCGCGCCCGAAAGGATTCGAACCTCTGACCCCCAGATTCGTAGTCTGGTGCTCTATCCAGCTGAGCTACGGGCGCCTGTTTGGCCATAGCCCCGATGCGTTAAACGGGCTAAGGCGACGTGCCGGCTCGTTTACCGGCAAGCGACGCGAATGGCAATAGCGCATTTACTTTCGCCTTGCCGCGGCCTTGCGTCGACCGCGTAAGCATTTAAATAAAAGGCCCTAAGTGGGATTTATAATGGAAACGTTCCTGTCGGATGGCGTCGAGATAGCCTATGTCGATTTCGAGCCTTTAACGGAAGATCGCGGCGAACCGATCGTCCTCGTGCATGGCTTCGCCTCGACCCATGCCGTGAACTGGCTGTTCACGCAGTGGATCAAGACGCTGACCGAAGACGGCCGCCGCGTCATTGTCTTTGACAACCGTGGCCATGGTCGCTCCGCCAAGCTTCACGATCCGGCGCAATATAGCCTCGACCTGATGGCCGCCGACATCGTGCATCTTCTCGACCATCTGTCGATCCCGCGCGCCGACGTCATGGGCTATTCGCTCGGCGGACGCATCGGCACGGTGCTGGCGCTGACGGCGCCCGAGCGCGTGCGCTCCTTGATCCTCGGCGGCATCGGCGAAAATCTCATCGAGAACTCCGGACTGCCGCGTGGCCTCGCCGAAGCCATGGAGATCGAGCGCATCGAGGACATTGACGATTCGACGCTCAAGATCTTCCGCGGCTTCGCCGAATCCACCCGCAGCGACCTCGCCGCCCTCGCCGCCTGCGTGCGCGGCGCCCGCAAGTCCGTCGAGCCAGCGTCGCTCGCGCGCATCACCGCGCCGGTGTTGATTTGCGTCGGCACGCGCGACGACGTCGCCGGCGACCCGCTCCCGCTGGCCGAGTTCTTCCCGAATGCTCGCGTGGTCGATATTCCCGGCCGCGACCACAACCGGGCCGTCGGCGACAGGATCTATAAGCAGGCGGTGCTGGAGTTCCTGGATACGCGGCCTTAACGCTCGCGGGCGGGCGCCCGTGCTATTGTCCCGGCGCTCCGCTATATCATTGCCTGACCAAGGAGGGGCGGATGGGCGCCGAAACGCGCGAACTTGGCGCGAAGATCATCGACTTCGCCCAGAATGACCCGCTGTTCGCGCGGCTGCGCGCGGAGGCGGAGGACGTGCTGCGGCGCGAACCGGAGCTCGGCGGCTTCCTGCATCCGGCGGTCCTGTCTCAGAACGGCGTCTTGGGCGTCGTCGCGCATCGCGTGGCGCAGCGCCTCGATCGGCCGGAGGCGCCCTATATCGCCATCCGCCAGGCGTTCGAAGAATGCGCCGCGCGCGAGCCGGGCTTGGTCGAGGCGTTCCGCGCCGACCTGCTCGCCGTGCTCGAGCGCGATCCCGCCTGCACAAGGCTGATCGAGCCGGCGCTGTATTTCAAAGGCTTCCATGCGCTGCAGACCTATCGTCTGGCGCATTGGCTGTGGAAGAACGGCCGCAGCGACTTCGCCCTCATTCTGCAGAGCCTGTCCTCGCAAACCTTCCAAGTCGACATCCATCCCGCCGCCGTCATCGGCAAGAGCGTTTTCATCGATCACGCGACCGGCGTCGTCATCGGCGCGACGAGCGTCGTCGAAGACGAAGTGTCGATGCTGCATGGCGTGACGTTAGGGGGCACCGGCAAGGCGCGCGGCGACCGCCATCCCAAGGTCAGGCGCGGCGTGCTGATCGGCGCCGGCGCGAAGGTTCTCGGCAATATTGAGATCGGCCGCTGCGCCATGATCGCCGCGGGCTCCGTCGTGCTCGACCCGGTTCCCGCCAACAAGACCGTCGCCGGCGTGCCGGCCAGGATCGTCGGCGAGGCGCGCTGCGCCGAGCCGGCGCTTGCCATGGATCAGATGCTGGCCTATCTCGACGCCGGCATGTGAAGGCGGAGTTGACCTTGAGCAAAATTCTCCTGAGCTTTGCGCTCGTTTTTGTCGCGGCGTCGTTGCTGTCTCCACGCGCCGCGACAGCCGCCGGTTGGCATTATTACGATCCGGAATGTCCGATCGAGCTTGGCGGCAACGAACCTGGCGGCAAGTCGATGAAATTCGTCGCCATGCAGCCCAAGAAGAACGTCGACCGGGAGTGCATCGCGCTGCCCGACGTGGGCCCCAGCGTCATCGTGCTCGACGCCGCCGACAATGAATTGCGCGACATGAATTGGGATATCCGCATCCTGCGCGGCAAGGGGCCGAACGGCGACGCCGACCCCGAAGCCGATATCGTCGGCCGCCTGCCGGTGCAGAAATTCCGCAACGGCATGGTGAATTTCGACCAGAATTTTAGGGAGCCGGGCGAATACGTGCTCTACGCGAAGCTGACGAGCGACGACGGCGCGAAGAGTTTTGAAGGCCGGCATCCGTTCTCGGTCGGCCTCGTCACCGACGAGGAAATTTATCTCTACATCGCGTTTGGCGTTTTCGTCGTTGTGGCCGGCGGCGTCGCCTTCACGCTCTGGCGCCAGGGCAAGCTCGGATTCAAAATTCCGGATTTTTCGAAGACGGATTGAGGTTCCTGCGAAACGCTTGCAGGAAAAGCCCCTCCCCAACCCTCCCCCGCGCTTTGCGCGGGAGAGGGAGCAGGTTGCGCGGGTCGTGAAGATTTGTGAGTCTTCGTCGTAAGCCGCGACGGCGCCGTTCTCCCTTCTCCCGTGAAACGGGGGAAGGCGCCGCGAAGCGCCGGATGGGGGGCGAGCATAGCAAGCGTTCCCGCTAACGCCGATCCCAGGATTGGAACTCGCCTTTCCAGCGCGGCCAGGTCGCGCGATATCCAAAGGAGATCCGGCGTGTTTCGCCGGGCGCGAGGTTGTAATCCCAAGCGACGACCCCCTGCCGATCGTCGACGTTTCGCTCGGTCGGCGGCGTTGAGTCTGGCTGTTGTTCGATTTTAAGCGCTGCGTCGGTCGAGACCGGCACCCGATCTTCGATCCTCACGCGTATCGGAAAGGCGTGGCCGTTTCTAATTTCCGTAGCGCTCTGTCGCTCCTCCCAGGCCAATGCTTTCTCCTTTTTCGGAGTGAAAGACTTCGTCGGCTGCTCAATCCGCCTCACCGAGACTGAATCATCGGAGCCGAAACCCAGTTCGGCGGTCTCCTTTGACGGTACATGTTTGAGAGTCCCCCGGCCGACGAAGGAACCGTCGCGGTACAGTTGCACGGGACCAAAAAACAGGGGGGTTGAATCGGTATTGGAGAACTTAGCGTGCAAATAGGCGCTGGTGTCGTGCTCCGGCGTCGATTTTACAAAGACGTTCGCATCCGACTCAAACTGTGCGAGGCGATAAACCTTCGTCGCACCGTTAGCCGGAAGTGAGACGAGACCAGGCACTTCGAAGCTGGCGTCGAAAGCGCTGCGACTGTGGTTCATCGAGGCTTCTTGGAAGCGGATCGAACTGTCCTTCTCCGATTCGAGCCTGACGAGGTCATCGGGGGGTTTGCGCGAGGGCATATCCGCCTCTCCTGGGAATCCGGGAGAAGCCTCCAGCGTCGACAGGCGCGGCGCGGCAACCGCGCCGACAGCTTCGGTTGTCTTCAGCGTCAGTCGAATGTTTTCCCAAACTTCGCCGACGCGTTGAGCGGCTTCGGCGCGGCGTACCAGAGTCAGTCGCCCTTTTGGGGTCATCTCGAAATTGAGACGTGCGTCGTAGACGGGCGCCCATTTGGCGTTGTGGACGAGATATTCGAGCGCGATCTTACCCTTTGCCGGACCATGCGCGGTAATCTCGACAAATACGTCGTATCCCGGCGTGGAGAGTGGGTCGAGCTGGACGGCTTGGCGTGCCTTTTCGATATCTCCATCGATCATCCGTCGCTGACGACGCAGGTCGCGGATGCGATCATCCGCTTCGTCCAACCCCGGCGTGACCGCTACCCAGGCGGCGGGAAGATCCACGGCCCGCGGCTCCTTGGCGTCGGCGGAGGCCTTGGCAAAATTTTGAATCGCTCGTTTTTTCGTCTCGGACGCCTCGATCTGGTCGGTGAGCATCTGCTTTTCGTCGAGAAGCTTGGCAAGTTTTTTCGCCGCCTCGCTTTCAACGCCTGTGCCGGTCGACGGACGCACGGTCACCGCGCCGATAATCGCCTCGTTGTCGCCGGCGCCTTTAACGCGCACCGATTGTTGCAGCAGTTTCGGCGACACGCTCCGCAACACGAGCGTCGAATCTCCGGCGGGCACGGAGAATTCTCCAATCCGCCGCACCAGCGCAGCGTCCAGATGCAACGTGACCGCCTCGACTCGCGAAGCGACTTCAATTTGGTCGGCGAGGGCTGTGTCGTTGAAAAGAAAAAGAACCAGCGCCACGAGCGGCGCAGCTAGGAGAAGCTTTTTTTGCATGGCCGCCTTGAAAAGTCGATTTGCAGAACGGAACGCGACGCCAACACTAATTCGGTCCGAATGAATGGCAATTGAATGGAATCGTCGCCTTACCCAAACCGATTATTCCTCGGGAACCCTCTCGGCGGCAACCTTCCCGCTTCGGCGCGGTGGCCGATCCAGTCCTTGAGTTCAGCCTTGTCGATCGTGAAGACGCGGTTCGAGGCGTCGGTCCATGTCAGGCCGTCCTTCAGCGCGAAAACTTTCGCGTCGGCGACGCCGCCGTCCTTGTAGCGCTGCATGCGCACGCCCTTGCCGCGCGCCATGCGCGGCGCTTCGGTCAAGGGAAACACCAGCAGCTTGCGGTTCTCGCCGATGATGGCGACATGATCGCCCTCCGCCTGCGTCACGATGTGCAACTTCGAGGGTGGCTCGACGTTGAGCGCCGCGCGTCCCTTGCGCGTCGAGGACAAGAGATCGTCCTCGCTCACGACGAAGCCGCGCCCGTCATTCGTCACCAGCAGCAGCGCGGCGCCCGCGACATGCGGCAGAACGGCGACGACGTCGGCGCCTTCCTCGATCTCGGCGAAGAGCCGGATCGGCTCGCCATGTCCGCGCCCGCCGGGAAGTTTCGAGGCCTCTAGCGTATAGGCCTTGCCGTTCGACGCGAGCGCCAGGATTTTCGACGTCGTCTGCGCGAAGAAGGACGCGCCGAGTTCATCGTCGCCCTTGAACTGCAGCGTCGCGAGATCCTGCACATGACCCTTCAGCGCGCGAATCCAGCCCTTCTTCGAGACGACGATGGTCACCGGTTCGCGCTCGATCATCGCCTCGGCGAGGTCGAGATCAATCGCCTCGGGTGCGTCCTCAAATGTCGTGCGCCGCTTGCCCTTCGGCGTCTGCGGACCATAGATTTTTTTGAGTTCGCGCACCTGCCAGGCGATGGTCTTCCACTGCTTGTCCTCATCGGCGAGCAGCGCCTCGATGTCCTTGCGCTCGGCCGAAAGTTCGCCCAGCTCCTTCTTCAGCTCCATTTCTTCGAGCCGGCGCAGAGCGCGCAGCCGCGTGTCGAGAATGTATTCGACCTGCAAATCGGTCAGCTTGAACGCCTTTTTCAATTCGCCCTTGGCGTCGTCCTCTTCGCGGATGATGCGGATCACCTCATCGAGATTGAGGAAGACGATGACCATGCCTTCCAATTGCTCGATGCGCCGAACGATCGCGGCGAGGCGGTGGCGCGAGCGGCGCTGCAGCACGGTCCGGCGATGGTCGAGCCATTGCCTTAAGGCCTCGTCGAGCGAAACGACGCGCGGCGTCACGCCGTCGACGAGCACATTCATGTTCATTGGAAAACGCGTTTCGAGCTCGGAGAGCTTGAACAGGGTCTCCATCATCAGCGCCGGGTCGACGGTGCGCGCGCGCGGCTCGAAAACGATGCGCACGTCTTCCGCCGATTCATCGCGCACATCGGCGACGAGCGGCAGTTTGCGCTCGGAGATGAGTTCGGCGAGCCGTTCGATAAGGCGAGACTTCTGCACGCCGTAGGGAATTTCGGTGACGACGACGACCCATCCGCCGCGCGGCAGCTCCTCTTTGATCCAGCGCGCGCGCACACGAAACGAGCCGCGTCCCGTGCGATAGGTCTCGATGATCTCGTCGCGCTTGTCGACGATGATGCCGCCGGTCGGAAAATCCGGGCCCTGCACGAAGGTCAGCAGCTGTTCGGCGGTCGCCTTGCGGTGAGAGATGAGATAGAGCGCCGCGTCGCACAGCTCGGCGAGATTATGCGGCGGGATCGACGTCGCCATGCCGACCGCGATCCCCTGCGCGCCATTGGCGAGCAGATTAGGCAGCGCCGACGGCAGCACCACCGGCTCCTTCTCCTCGCCGGAATAGTTGGGGATGAAGTCGATCGCGTCTTCGTCGATGCCTTCCAGAAGAGAGCGCGCGACCGCCGTCATGCGCGCCTCGGTGTAGCGATAGGCGGCCGCCGAATCGCCGTCCACATTGCCGAAATTGCCCTGCCCGTCGACCAGCGGATAGCGGGAGGAGAAATCCTGCGCGAGGCGCACCAGCGCGTCATAGATCGCCTGATCGCCATGCGGGTGGAACGAGCCCATCACGTCGCCGACGATCTTTGCGCATTTCTTGAACGGCGCGCCGGGATCGAGGCGAAGAATATGCATTCCATAGAGTATGCGGCGATGCACGGGCTTGAGCCCGTCGCGGGCGTCGGGCAGCGCGCGGCCAGTGATGGTCGAAAGAGCGTAACGCAGATAGCGCTCCTCGAGCGCCTCGCGCAGATCGACGGGCGCGATCACGCTAACATCGCTTGCGCCCTTGCCTTTTCCCGTTCCCGCGCCGCCTTTTTGCGCCATTTCAAAAACCCGATTCTGCCTTTGCGATCGGTACTATGGCCGCGAGGGCGTCGGCGCAAGCGAAGGATTTCGCAGCGGCTCTTTAACTGTGAAAGGACATTGTCGACGCATCGACTGCGTTTTGTGCAGCATTGTAACAAATAATGTCTTGCAGACGCCGCGTTTCGTCCTTTAGAAGGCTGCGAAGCGATGGCGCGGATCGGCGCAGTCGAATTTTCGCCGGTTTTCCGCGGCTTTCAAAACATGGCGTCCATGAAGAAACTGTTTTTGGCGCTCATCTCGGCGCTGCTTGTCACCTCCGCCTCATTCGCCTTGGATAGATCGACGGTCTCCGGTCCGACGGTCGCCGCGCGGGACCGCGCGCCTCAGGCGCGCGACGGTGACGAAGACATGCAGGCGATCTGCCGCGAAGTGCTCGTCGACATCGATCAGGGCTACGGCGTCAGCAGCCATGAATCGCGCTATATTTGCGGCGACAAGCGCCACTAAGCGATCCGCCGACGCGTCCGCTCTTTTTTCCTTACGCCACGCGCAAAAGAGCGCCGACGTAAAGTTCGCGCGCCGCCGGCAGCGCGACGCCGCGCGGCTTGAGCACGTCGCGCGTTAGGAAATATCCGGTCAACCGGAACGCGGCGATGAGATCGGCCTGCTCCGCGACAATGCTCTCATGCTGAAGAAAGCCCGGATAGAGCAGGAGTTTGTCGCGCCATGGCGCGCCGGCGACGCGGCTCACCGCGCGGCCGGATTTCGGCGACACATAGGCGAGATCGTCCTTCGCGCCGGTCAGCGCGCAGGCGTTGAGATCGAGCCCGAAGCCGAGCGCGCCGAGCAGCGCAAGCTCGAATCGCGCCAACATCGTCGCGGCGCCTTCGGCGGCGCGAATGTCGCCAAACTGCGCCGCAATGGCGTCGGCCATTTCGAACAATTCCTCATGCGGATCGCGCTCCGGCAGCAGACGCAGCAACGCGCAGAGCGAGACGACGCCATGGAGCGCCGCGGCGCGGTCGAGGAAATAGGCGGCGCGCGCGGCGAGCGGCTCGACCGTCAAGGCGCCGAGATGATCCTCGAGACGCGCGCGCCACTGCGCCGCGACGAGATTGCCGGGCTGCAGAATCGGACGGAGCCGGCGCGAGCGACCGCCGCGCACGAGACCAAGATGGCGGCCGTGTCCGCGCGTCATCACTTCGAGGATGACGGAAGTTTCGCCATGCCGACGCGCGCCGAGAATAAGAGCGTCGTCGCGCCATTCCATATCAGGCTCACACTTCGGAAAGCTTCATATCCGGCCTGTAATCTAAGCCTTCGACATCCTTGATCAAAGCCTGGCCGCAAATCACCCGGTTTTGGGTCGGGTCGAAGGTGAGCGACGGCGATCCGTGGAGTCGCCAGCCTAGGCTCAACGCTTCCGTGACGCGATGGCAAAACGCCGCGTCGTCCGGCCCGGTGAGAAAACGATAGGCGGTCATCGCCTTGCGTTCGTTCGACATTCGATTCTCCAGCGCCGCGCGAATCACCCGATCTTGGCCGCTATTATTTGCCCTTGGGGAAATCCAGGCGCATCTCGCGATAGCGCTCCGGGTCGTCGGCCCAATTTTCCCGGACCTTCACGAACAGGAAGAGATGCACCGGCTGTTCGGCGGCCTCGGCGATCTCGCGGCGCGCCGCCTGACCGATGGCCTTGATGGTTCGCCCGCCTTCGCCGATGACGATCTTCTTCTGGCTGTCGCGCGCGACAAAAATCGTCTGCTCGATGCGCGCCGAGCCGTCCTTCTGATTGGTCCAGGAGTCCGTCTCGACAGTCGACTGATAGGGCAATTCGTCGTGCAGCCGCTCATAGATCTGCTCGCGGGTGATTTCCGCGGCGAGCAGCCGCAGCGGCGCGTCCGAGAGCTGATCCTCGGGATAGAGCCAGGGCGATGGCCCCATGCGCTGCGCGAGCGCCTGACGCAGATCGCCGACGCCGTCGCCTTTCAGCGCCGAGATCATGAAAGTTTCGTCGAACTTCTCGCGCGCGTTGAGCGTTTGCGCCAGCGCCAGCAGCCTTTCGCGGGGAATGAGATCGATCTTGTTCAGGACGAGGAGCTTGGGCGCCTTGGCATGCTGAAGCTGCGTCAGTATCGCGTCCACTTCTTCGTCGATCCCCTTGCGGGAGTCGATGAGCAGCGCAATCACGTCGGCGTCGGCCGCGCCGGAGAGCGCGCTCGCGACCATGGCGCGATCGAGCCGCCGCTTGGGCTTGAAGATGCCTGGCGTGTCGACCAGGATGATCTGCGCCGCGCCCTCGATGGCGATGCCGCGAATAAGCGCCCGCGTCGTCTGCGCCTTGCGCGACACGATCGAGACCTTGGCGCCGACGAGTTGATTAAGCAGCGTCGACTTGCCGGCGTTGGGCGCGCCGACCAGCGCCGCGAAGCCGCAGCGCGTGTCCTCTCGCGCCAATTCGTCGTCGCCGCTCATGTGTCGCCCTTCCCTGTGGCCGCGTCCTCGCGGGCCAGAAACGCCGCCGCCGCGGCCTGTTCCGCGACCCGTTTCGAGGCGCCCGATCCGGGCGCCGCCGCAAATCCCTGCACCTCTACGACGACCTCGAAGAAGGGCGCGTGGTCCGGTCCGCTGCGGGCGACGAGCCGGTAGCGGGGCGTCGCAAGGCCGCGCGCCTGAGCCCATTCCTGCAAGGCGGTCTTCGCGTCGCGCAAATCCTGGCCGCTCGCCGCCATACGGTCGCTGAACGCCTTGCGAACGATATGTTCGGCCGCAGCGGCGCCCCCGTCGAGAAAGGCTGCGCCGATGATCGCTTCGCAAATATCGCCGAGCAAGGCGCGTTTGCCGCGTCCGCCGGTCTGGGCCTCGCCCTCGCCGAGCCGCATCGCGGCGCCAACGCCCCAGACTTCGGCGACCTCGGCGCAGGTCTCCTTGCGCACCAGCGCCGCGAGGCGGCGCGATAGTTCGCCTTCGCTCTCGTTTGGAAAGGCGTCATAGAGCATGTGCGCCACGGCGAGGCCGAGCACGCGGTCGCCTAAAAACTCCAGCCGCTCGTAAGAATCGCGCCGGGCCGGGGACGCGCTGACATGCGTCAGCGCGCGGCCGAGCAGCGCCGGATCGGCGAAGTCATGTCCGATACGCGCTTGTAGATCAGCGAGCCCCGCGTCGCGGCTGCGCGTCATGTCACGCCTGTGCGTCCGATCAATGAACGGGCCGGAACAGCCGGTCCCACCGCACGGACCATGGCCAGCGCCAGAAAGCGAGCGCCGATTCGTCCTTCCTGACCGAGAAGAAGATGATCTCGGCGCGGCCCACGAGATTGACGAAGGGCACGAAGCCGACGCCGCCAAGCTCTGGCGCGATGCGCGAATCGGTGGAGTTGTCGCGATTATCACCCATCATGAAATAGTGATCGGGCGGCACCACGAACAGCTCGGTGTTGTCGTTGATGCCGTGATCGCCCTCGATTTCGATGATCGTATGTTCGACCGCGGGATGATCGCCGTTGCCCGGGAGCGTTTCCTCGTAGGTCGTCACGGGGACTTCGCGGCCTTCGCGGTTCTCCGTCACTTCCTTTTCGAGCGGGGTGCGGGGCACGATGACGCCATTGATATAGAGCCGGCCGTCGATGACCTGGATGCGGTCGCCGGGTAGGCCAATGACGCGCTTGATATAGTCGGTCTCATTGTCCCGCGGCAGCTTGAAGACGATGACGTCGCCGCGGTTGGGGGGCGAAGCCAGAATGCGGCCGGAGAAAATGTCGGGGCCGAAGGGCATCGAGTAATTCGAATAGCCGTAGGCGTATTTCGACACGAAAACATAATCGCCGATCAGCAGCGTCGGGATCATCGAGCCCGAAGGAATATTGAACGGCTGAAAGAGCAGCGTGCGAATGACAAGCGCGATCGCCAGCGCCTGAAGGATGACCTTGATGGTTTCGAGAACCCCGCCCTCTTCGCGTTTTTCAGCCACCGGAACGTTCCTGCTCAAGCCGACTCACTCCTTATGCATTGGGGCGGCGTCGGCCCGCCCGGCCGCCCGGCTTAACACGCTAAAGCTTCCATGAGAACCTTCGCCCGAGCCAAAGAATAGTCCCCGGCCGGCGTCAAATGGATGACCGCCCGCCACCTTAGCGCGCTCCGCCGGCGCGTCTTCGCCCGATCGGGATTAACGCTAACGCCGCGCCTGCGCTTGCGATGGTTGCGCCGCGCCTTGGCCCTAGAAGGCTTGCGCCCGGCCCCGCTCCATCGCCTCCCGCATCCGCCGGATCGCCTCCGCGAGCCCGACGAATATCGCCTCGCCGACGAGAAAATGGCCGATGTTGAGTTCGACGATCTGCGGCAAGGCGCTCACGCGGCGCGCCGTCTCATAATCGAGGCCGTGGCCGGCGTGAATTTCGAGCCCGAGGGCGGCGCCATAGGCGGCGGCTTCGGCGACCCGCGCGAATTCCGCCTCGGCCCGGCCCATGTCCCCGACCTCGACGGCGTGGCACCAGGCGCCCGTATGGAGCTCGACGACAGGCGCCTTGACCGACACGGCGGCGTCAATCGCCTCCGCCGACGGCTCGATGAACAGCGACACGCGCACGCCTTCCCGCGTCAGCTGATCGACGTAAGGCAGCAGGTAGTCGTGCTGGCCGACGACGTCGAGGCCGCCCTCGGTCGTGCGCTCGGTGCGCTTTTCCGGCACGAGGCAGACGGCGTGCGGCGCCGTCGCGACGGCGATGTCGAGCATCTGCTCGGTCGCCGCCATTTCGAAATTGAGCGGCTTTGAAATCGCCGCCTTCAGCCGCGCCATGTCCGCGTCGTTGATGTGACGGCGGTCTTCGCGCAGATGCGCGGTGACTCCGTCGGCGCCGGCCTCGATGGCGAGCAGCGCGGCGCGAACAGGGTCGGGCCGCGGACCGCCGCGCGCATTGCGGACGGTCGCGACATGATCGACGTTAACGCCAAGGCGAAGGGGCGGCGAGGTCATTGCGCTCTATAGCGCGCGGGCGGACGGTTTGTCATTGGGCGCGGGGCCGGAGCGGGCGCAAAGAGCAATTTCAGTCAGGAAGCCGGCCGTCGCGCTTGCTACGATGCAAACATGGAGACCAAGACAAGGCGGAAGGAACCTGACTATGGGCGACGCATCAATCGCGTGCTGGATTACATCGACAAGCATCTCGACGACGAACTTACCATCGACGTGCTGAGCGACGTCGCGAACTTTTCAAAATTCCACTTCCATCGGCAATTTTCCCAGAACTGCGGGATTAGCCTCTCACGCTACATCCAATTCATGAGGCTCAAGAGAGCCTCTTATCGACTGGCGTTCAATCCGACCGCGCCGATCATCGACGTCGCTTTGGATTCGGGGTTCGAAAATCCTGAATCCTTTTCCCGGGCCTTCAAAGCCGCGTTCGGCCAGACGCCCAGCGTGTTTCGCAAGAAGCCGGACTGGGCGTCATGGAGCGCGCGATCTCGAATAAGCCTCCCACCCATCGAAAGGACCGAAGACATGGACGTAAAGATCATTGACGTCGAACCCGTATTGGTCGCGGCGCTCGAACATCGCGGCGCACCGGCGCTGCTCAACGATTCAGTGCAGCGCTTCATCGCCTGGCGAAAATCGTCCGGGCTTTCTACGGTCAGCGAATGCGAGACCTACGGCGTGCCCTATAACGACCCCAATACGACGCCGCCCGAGGAGTTCCGCTTCGATATTTGCGGATCGGCGCCGGCGCCGGTTGCCGCCAATGAACACGGCGTCGTCACCAAGACGATCCCCGGCGGGCGCTGCGCCATGACCATCCATACCGGATCTCGCGATCGGATCGACGAGAGCGTTTACGCGCTCTATCGCGATTGGCTGCCGGAATCGGGAGAGGAATTACGGGATTTCCCGGTCTATTTCCACTATCTGAACCTAGATCACGACACGCCCGAACACCGCCATTTGACCGAGATCTATCTGCCGCTGAAATAGAGTGGGGTCGCGGACCCGCCGCGCGGCTTGGCGGCGGCACCTCACCCAATCATCCGCTCGACCTTGCTCACCAAAGCGCTCGCGCGCAGCCGCGTGACGACGCCGTTCAAATGTTTCAGATCGGCGACCTCGAGATCGAAGGTCATTTCGCGGAAATCCGGCGAATGCGCCTTGAAGCTGATGTTGTCGATATTGGCGCCGGTCTCGCCGATGAGCGTCGCCAGCGCGCCGAGCGAACCGGGCTCGTTAAGCGCCGTCACGACGATGCGAACGGGAAACAGCGCCGAAGAGCCGGCTTCGATATCCCAGCGCACGTCGAGCCAGCGTTCGGGCTGGTCGTCGAAGGCGGTCAGCGACGGCGACTGGATCGGATAGATGGTGATGCCTTCGCCCGGCGTGAAAATGCCGACGATCCGGTCGCCCGGCACGGCGCCGCCGTCGGGCGCGAAACGCACCGGCGCGTCGCCGCGCAGCCCGCGAATCGGAATCGCGCCGCTGCCCTCTTTCGCGCCGGGCGCTTTGAAGACCACATTGGCGTTCGCCTTGACGCCGAACCAGCCCGGCTCCCCAGGACCGATGGCGGTGGGCGCGGCTTTACGCTCTTCGCTGAAATCCGGATAGACCGCTTTGACGACGTCGCCCGAATAGATTTCGCCGCGCCCCACGGCGGCGAGCGCGTCCTCGACCGACGGCCGCGCGAGCCTGGTCAGCGCCGCCTTCAGTTTCTCTTCGCTCCAGACGCGGCCGGCGCGCTCGAAGGCGCGTTCGACGATCTGGCGGCCGAGCCCGGCATATTGTTGGCGCACCGCGTCGCGCGTCGCGCGCCGGATCGCGGCGCGCGCCTTGCCGGTCGCCACCGCGCCCTCCCAGGCGGCCGGCGGAACATGCCCCTCGGCGCGGATGATCTCCACCTCGTCGCCGTTTTTCAGCTGCGACAACACCGGGCCGACGCGTCCGTTGATCTTCGCGCCAACGGCTGAATCGCCGAGCTTCGTGTGCACGGCGTAGGCGAAATCGATCGGCGTCGCGCCGCGCGGCAGCGCGATCAGTCCGCCCTTCGGCGTGAAGCAGAACACCTGATCTTGAAACAGTTCGAGGCGCGTATGCTCGAGAAATTCCTCGGGATTGTCGCCATGCGCGAGGAGATCGAGCGTTTCCTGCAGCCAGCGGAAGGCGCGGCTTTCCTTGGCGAGTTGCTCGCGGCCATGCGCGCCGACCGCATCCTTGTAGAGCGCGTGCGCGGCGATGCCGAAGCGCGCGATCTCATGCATTTCAGCGGTGCGGATCTGAAGTTCGACGCGCTGGTGGCCAGGACCGATCACCGTCGTATGGATCGAACGATAGTCGTTCTGTTTCGGCGTCGAGATGTAATCCTTGAAGCGGCCGGGGACGTTGGGCCACTTGGTATGCACGACGCCGAGCGCACGATAGCAATCCTCCACCGCGCCGACGATGATCCGAAAGCCGAAGATGTCGGACAGCTGCTCGAAGGAGATCGACTTGCGCTCCATCTTGCGCCACACCGAAAAGGTCGTCTTCTGGCGTCCGGTGACCGCCGCGGTGATGCCGCGCGCCTCAAACTCCTTGGTGAGTTCGTCCTCGATGCGCTTGATGATGCGACCGTTCTTCGCGCGCAGATCATGCAGTCGCTGCTCGATGGTCTGATGCGCTTCCGGCATCAAATGCCGAAAGGCGAGACCCTCGAGCTCCTCGCGCAGGCGCTGCATGCCCATGCGGCCGGCGAGCGGCGCATAGATGTCGAGCGTCTCCTGAGCGATGCGCGCGCGCTTCTCCTGCGGGACGAAATGCAGCGTGCGCATATTGTGCAGGCGGTCGGCGAGTTTGACGAGCAGCACGCGCACGTCTTCGGCGACGGCGAGCAGCAATTTGCGGAAGTTCTCGCCCTGCCGCGCCTGCTTGGTGACGAGATCGAGCTTTTCGATCTTGGTCAGGCCCTCGACGAGTTTGCCGATCTGTTCGCCAAACAGCCGGTCGATTTCTTCGCGCGTCGCGTCGGTGTCTTCGAGCGTGTCGTGCAGAACGGCCGCGACGATCGTCGCGTCGTCGAGCTTCAGATCGGTGAGGATCGCCGCGACTTCGAGCGGGTGGGAAAAATAAGGGTCGCCGGAGGCGCGGGTTTGCGCTCCGTGCGCCTTCATCGCGTAGACATAGGCCCGGTTTAGCAAATCCTCGTCGACGCGCGGGTTATACTTCCGCACGCGTTCGACAAGCTCGTACTGACGCATCATGCGCGTGGCGCCAATGACCGGTTATGCGCCGACCCGGTCGCCGCCCAAGCGTAAATTCCACGCAAAAGGCAAGCGAGCGGCGCCGGAGCGGCGAGTGTGTTGCGCGAGGATAGCGCACGCCGGCCGCCATGACCAATGACCAACGGCGACGATGCGCGAATGCGCAGCTCTGGCAGGAGACGTCGCGGCGGAGACGTGTCGCGAACGCCCCGCCAGCGGGATCAGGCGAACCTACTCCGCTTCGTCCTCGACCTCTGCGGGCGGCACAAGCCCTTCGAGACCACGCAGCAGGTCTTCTTCCGTCATCCGGTCGAATGGACCCTCGACTTCGAGTTCGCCGGCGACCGCAGGGGTCAAGGCCGGCGCCGCTTCGGCCTCCGGCTCGTCGACTTCGACGTGATGCTGCAGCGAGTGGATGAAATCCTCGGAAAGGTCTTCCGGCGCGAGCGCCGATTCTGCGATCTCGCGCAGGGCGACCACAGGATTTTTGTCGCGGTCGCGATCGACGAGGATCGGCTGACCAGACGAGATGTTTCGCGCCCGATGCGCCGCGAGAAGGACAAGGTCGAAGCGATTTTCGATCTTGTCGACGCAATCTTCGACAGTAACGCGCGCCATCTGCTGTCAAGCTCCATTCGGTTCGGGAGTAGCGCTGATACGCCAATTAGGAAAATTAGGCAATAATCTCGTGGCTCTAGACGCGCGGGCGGTTTTTTTTGACGCTGCAGATCGGATTTTTTCTAGAAAATGCCCAATCATCGCCCCGTAAAAAAACGCAGTTCCTCTTGACGCTGTGACATGGAGAGGCGATGTATTTGCTAGAGACGCGTGCGGCGCTTTTCAAAGATGGCTGTGAATAGCCGGCGAATGCAGCGAGAACGGCGCAGTCGCTCTTTTGTTAATTTAGGCGCCGGACATTGAAACGATTGAGCGAAACGCCGAACTGCGGGTTGATGGCGTTAGCCGGCGCCGCCCGCGTTTAACACCTTAACCGACCGTGAGACTAAGATGGCAGATATCGAACGAACTGCGTTGTTCATTGACGGCGCGAACTTGTACGCGACCGCGAAATCGCTTGGATTCGATATTGATTATAAGCGCTTGCTCCGTGAATTCCAGGGCAAGGGCCGTCTGATCCGCGCGTTCTACTACACCGCTCTGATCGAGGACCAAGAGTATTCGTCGATCCGTCCTCTGATCGACTGGCTGGACTACAACGGCTATGCGGTCGTGACCAAGCCGACCAAGGAGTTCGTCGATTCGCTCGGCCGCCGCAAAGTTAAAGGCAATATGGACATTGAGCTCGCGGTCGACGCCATGGAAATGGCCGGCCATATCGACCACATGGTCCTGTTCTCCGGCGACGGCGACTTCCGGTCTCTGGTGGAGGCCGTGCAGCGCCGCGGCGTGCGGGTTTCGGTCATTTCGACGATCACCACCCAGCCGCCGATGATCGCCGACGAATTGCGCCGGCAGGCCGACGAATTCATCGATCTTATCCATCTTGTCGGCAAGATCGGCCGCGATCCGGGCGAGCGCGCAGAGCGCATGCAGCGGTATCAGGAGCGTCCTCGTCCCGCGCCGCAAGCGGCTCACGCCGAAGAAGAAGAAGGCGAGTGACGCCAGCGTCCGGAGCCAAAGGTTCGGCGTCTCGATGTCGGGGCGCCGAATTTTTGTAGGTCGGGGTCAGCCGCGCGCGCGCAACAGCCGGCCTTTTTCGCGGCTCCAGTCGCGCTTCTTTTCGACTTCACGTTTATCGTGCAGCTTCTTGCCCTTTCCGAGGGCGATTTGCAGCTTGGCCCTGCCCCTGGCGTTGAAATAGAGCTTCAGCGGCACGATCGTCATGCCTTCGCGCTCGATAGCCTGCGAGAGCTTGGCGATCTCCCGCGACTTGAGCAGCAGTTTGCGCGGCCGCTTCGGCGGATGGTTGAAGCGATTGCCGGCGAGATATTCGGGAATGTTGGCGTTGACCAGCCATGCCTCGCCTTGCCGATCGACATGGGCGTAGCTTTCGGCGATCGTCGCCTTGCCCGTGCGCAGCGACTTCACCTCGGTGCCCGTCAGCGCCAGCCCCGCTTCGAAAATTTCGCCGATTTCATAATTGTAGCGCGCCTTGCGGTTATCGGCGACGACCTTGAAATTCGGATCCGGCTTTGCGGCCACTGATTTTCCTCAAAGCGTCTCGATGAAGGAGAGACGCGAATCTGGCGCCTTAGGCGGGGAGCACGCCGGCGTGGATCATCGCCGCGCGTATGCGATCCTTAGTGGGTTGCGTGCAGGGCACCAGAGGAAGACGCACCTCTTCTTCAGCCTTGCCCAGAAGCGACAGCCCGTATTTTGCGCCAGTGACGCCGGCCTCAATAAAGGTCGCGACATGCAGCGGCGTCAGCCTGTCCTGAATCTCCAGCGCCTTGGCGTAGTCGCCGGCAAGACAGGCGTTCTGCAGATCGGCGCAAAGCCGCGGCGCGATATTGGCGACGACCGAAATGCACCCATGCGCGCCCGCCGCCATGCAGGCGAGCGCCGTGAGATCGTCGCCCGAAAGCTGGATGAATTCCGGCCCCATCGCCGCGCGTTGCAACGAGATGCGGCCGATGTTGCCGGTCGCGTCCTTCACGCCGACGACATTCCTCAACTCGGCGCAGCGCTTCATGGTCTCGACGCTCATATCGATGACCGAGCGCGGCGGGATATTGTAGATGATGATGGGAATCGAGACTGCGTCGTTGATCGCCTTGAAGTGCAGATAAAGCCCTTCCTGGTTGGGCTTATTGTAATAGGGCGTGACGATGAGCAGACCATCTGCGCCCGCGCGCTCGGCATGGCCGGCGATGGCGATCGCCTCGCGGGTGTTGTTCGAGCCCGCGCCGGCGACGATCGGCACGCGCCCGCGCGCGGCGCGGATCGTCTCGGTGATGACGCGCCCATGCTCTTCATGGCTCAGCGTCGGGCTCTCCCCCGTGGTGCCGACGGGCACGAGGCCATGCGTTCCATTTTCGATCTGCCAATCGATCAGCGCGCGCAGGGCGTCATAGTCGACCTCTCCATGGGAAAACGGCGTGACCAGGGCCGTCATCGACCCATGAAAAATCGGCTTTCCACTCATAGAATCAATGCTTTCCCTACGCCTCAGAGCCGCCGTAATCGCGTCGCTAAGATTGAATGCCCTTCATAGCGGTTGGGCTGCGTCGAGGAAAGCCCCACGCTATAAAGCCTTACGCTATAATGGGAGACGACAAGAGGTCGAAGACAGCGGGCGCGCGAAGTTGACTCTTCGTAAACCAAATGAGCGCAGCTTTTTCACACCAGTAGGGAAACGCGGTGATGATGTTGCCTCGACGGGTCGCGACGCGGTTCAAACTGACAGTCGGCATCGCCGCCCTCGTGATCGCGGCGCCTGCTTTCACCGGCCTTGACCGTCTTGGCGACGGCGAGGCGAAGCGCAAAACCGCCTCGCGCTGGACGCCTTCGATCCCCTTCAGTCTCGGCGCCTGGCGCTCGCGGGTCGGTACCTTCCAGGAGACGGTGCATGAGTTCGTCGACCGCAAACGCGGCGACGATGAGGCGGCGCATCCTCTGGAAAACTCGCTTTTTGCCGCCGATGAAGGCGCGCTGCCGCCGGTCGTCGCCTATGCGCCCGCGCAGAACCGGCTCAACGTCGACGCGATGGCGCATTCCGCCGCCGCCCTGTTAGGAGACGACGCCGAGGTTTTCACCCAGGCGGTCGCCGCATACAGGTCCGGAGATTTCGCGCAAGGCGACGACGCCGCGTCGCGGCTCCATGCGCCGCTTGCCGAGGCCGCCGCGCGATGGACCGGCCTTCGGCTTCATGCCCACGAAGCGGGGTTCAGGCGCATCGCCGAATTCCTTGCTGCTCACCCGGATTGGCCCGCCGGCGACTGGTTGCGCCGTCGCGGCGAGCAGGCGCTCGTCGCCGAGCGCCACGCCGACAAGACTGTGCTCGCCTGGTTCGCGGAAAACAAGCCGCTCACCGGCTTTGGCAAATATGCCCTGGCGCGGGCGATCGCTCGCGAAGGCGATTTCGAATCGGCGGCGGCGCTGGCGCGCGACGCTTGGCGCAACGACGATATCGGACAGGGGTTCGACACGACCTTCAATAAGGAGCTCGGCGAGCTTCTGACGTCGGCCGATCACAAGTTCCGCGCCGATCGTCTGCTCTACGCCGGAAAGAATACGCTCGCGTTGCGCAGCGCCGAGCTCGCCGGCAAGGATGTCACGCTGCTCGCCCGCGCACGCATCTCCGGCGTCGATAAGCTGGCGGCTTCTTTGCCGGCGTCTGTGCAGAACGATCCCGGACTGCTTTACGGACGCGTGCACAAGCTGCGTAACGACAAGAAATTCCTTGAAGCGGGCGCGCTGCTGCGCAATGCGCCGCGCGACATCGAGAAGGTCGTCGACGGCGACGTTTGGTGGGAGGAGCGGCGCATCGTCGCCCGCAAGCTTCTCGACCAGGGAGATCCGCAGACCGCTTACACGCTTTGCGCGGATCACGCCGCCGCCAAGACCAGCAACAAGGTCGACGCCGAATTCAACGCCGGCTGGATCGCTCTGCGGTTCTTGAACGAACCGATCAAAGCCGAGCGCCATTTCACGCGGCTTGCGCAGGTCGCCGAGACTCCGCTGCAAAAGTCTCGCGCGTACTATTGGCTCGGACGCGCGGCGGAAGCCGCGCACGCCGAGGACGACTCCAAAGCGCGCAATTTCTATCTGCAGGCGGCGGCGCATTCCACGACCTTCTACGGGCAGCTCGCCAATTCCCGCCTCGGCGCCGACGAGCGACCGCTTCGCCCGCCGCCGGCGGCCGCCTCCGGCGACCGCCGAAGCGAAGCGGTTCGCGTTGCGGAGCTGCTGTTCTCCGTGGGCGAGAAGGAGGTCGCGGCGCCGCTTGCGCTCGACGGCGCAAAATATCTGCAGGACGAGACGCAGGTCGCGGCCCTCGGAGAGGTCATTGCGCGCCAGGGCGACGCGAAGCTCTCGCTCATTTACGGCAAGGCCGCCTCCTATAGGGGAATCGCGCTCGACGACGTCGCCTTCCCCGCCTATGGCGTTCCGGATTTCAACGCGCTTCCTGGCTCCGCGTCCCGTTCGATCGTCTTCGCCGTGGCACGCCAGGAAAGCGCCTTCGATCCCAAGGCCGTCTCCTCCGCCGGCGCCATGGGCCTGATGCAGATGATCGCCTCGACGGCGCGGCACACCGCCTTTATGCGCGGCGTCAGCTTCGACATGTCGCGGATGCTGAGCGACCCGCCCTTCAACGCCCAGCTCGGCGCGGCGCATCTCGGCATTCTGCTGGGCGAATATCGGGGCGCCTATCTCCTCACCTTCGCCGCCTACAACGCCGGCGGCGGTCGGGTGAAGCAATGGATCGACGCCTATGGCGACCCGCGCAAGCCCAATGTCGATCCGATCGACTGGGTCGAGCGGATTCCGATCACCGAAACGCGCAATTACGTGCAGCGGGTGATGGAGAATTTCGTCGTCTATCGGGCGAAGTTCGAGGATACGGGAACGCGGTCGCCGCAAGTCGAACTGGCGCGCGCCGGCGACAGCCTGTGATCTAGCAAGGAAAGCGGTTATGAGAACCGAGGAGTTCGCCCAGCGGCCAGCTGTGGCGCAGCTCCGTCAGCGGCTCGGCAAAATATTGATTGCTGCCCGAATAGGGATAGCCGAAATCGCAGCCGGACGTCTGGGTGACCCGAGACGACATGAACACAAGCTCTAGGGTCGCGACAAAAAAACGCTTCTTGTCGATGGCGATGCGCGTCCAGCTTGGATCGTCGCGCAAGATTTTGACTTCCGTCCCCGCCGGCGCGGTCGTGATCGCCGCATAATTCTCCTCTGGACCCGCGCGCAACACCGCCGGATAGGCGAGCGTCAGCTTTATCGCCGCCGCCTGCTGAGCGCAGGAGAGCGCGCCGAAAAGAACAAAGGCGAATAGCGACCGACGCATGCCGACTTCCCTGGTTTTGATGTGCGCTCGCGCAATCCCCAGACGCAGCGCCTAACCTAAAAGATATTCCCGCCGGCTCCAAATGGCGCCGGCCAAACAAGCGCATGGGACAGCGGCATGGACGAATCGTCGGCGCAGCGACAGGCGCGTGGCTCTCGACTCAGGCGCGGCGCGCGGCCTATGCTTGAATCCAGCGGCGGCGCGGCCTTTCCGGCAAGTCCGCCGCTGGCTTACGGTGCGCTCATGCGGCGGATCGCGTTTTCTCTTGTCGCCGCCTTTGCAGCGTATTTTGCGCAGCCGTTGTGGCGCGCCACGCAGAGCGCCATCGCCGAGACGAAAGCCAAAACAAGCGCGATCAGCTTTACGCCAGGCGAGTTGGCGGCGGATCGCGACGGCGCGAGCCTCATCGCCGTGCCGGCGCCAGGCCGCTATGCGATTCGTGCAAAAAGTCCCTCCGGCGCGCGCATCGAACTCGTCGACATGATCGCCGGCCCGCTCGACTCAAGCGGCGCGCCTGGCCTGCGCGACGGACGCATCGACGCGTTGCTCGACAAGGGCGTCTACAAGCTACGGGTTTTCGGCGTGAAAGGCGCGAGCGGCAAGGCCACGCTCTCCGCGCAGGCGTTCGTCGAAGCCAGCCCGTCGAAGCCGACGCTCGCGCCAGGGCGCATCCAGAGCGGTGAACTCGGCGATCTGCAGCAACGCTCCTATTCCTTCGACGTCGGCGCAGAGGGTCGCGTGAGCCTGGAAGCGATCGGCCGGGCGCTCAGCGACCTGCGCGTCTGGCGTAGCGACGGCGAACTCGTCGATCTCGCCTCCGAGCAGGAGACGGTCGAAACAAAGCCGGGCCGCGCGATGAATCGACTGCGTGTTGAAGGCGCGCTGGAGCCGGGGCGCTATGTCGTCACCGCCTATGGCGGCGAAAAGCTGGTCTGGGCGCAAGGCGACGCGGGGCAGCCCTTCTTGCTGCGCCTTGAAGAGCCGGCGCTGCTCGCGGCGGGCGTCGCCGAGGGCGTGATCGGCCCCTTCGGCGCCGAGCGTTTCGGCGCGCCGGCAAGCTATGACGCCTTTCGTCTCGACCTCGCGCAGACGACGCCGGCGCGGCTTGAAGCGCGGCGCAATGAAGTCAAAGAGATTGCGACAATCTCGAAGAACAGCCGCACGCCCTCCGCGAACCTTCGCCTCGCGTCCGACGGCAAGACAAACGCGCATATTGAAGTCTCCGGCTACGAGGGTCAGGCGTTCACGCTGCGTGGACTGCGTCAGTCGGACCGCGAAACATTCGAAGCGTCTGGACCGCATCTCGTCGGCGTCGATCTTGCCGGCGACGGCGGGGACGAAGCGCCGGCGACGGCGCTCTTCGCGCGCATAGAGAAGGACGGCAAGACGCGGGTGATCGCCTCGGACGCGCCGCGCATCGGCGCCGGAAAAGCGTGGCGGGGAAAGTTCAATCTCTTCGGGCCGACGTCGATCCTCTTCGAGGCGACGCGCGATGGGCTCGTCGCGATCGATGCGAAAGGCGTCAAGGTCGACGCTTCGATCGAACCGGCGCTTGGCGCGCTGGCGCCCCGGGCTGACGGCAAGAACTCCGCGCGCTACGATCTCCAGGCGGGCTATTATTTTCTCAAGCTCGAGCCGAAGAGCGATTCCGGCGGCGTGATCGACGTGACGCTCGGCCCGCCCGGACTCTCTGTATCTGCGCCTGCGGCGGCGCCTTCACGCTCCACAATTTCTTTCGGGACGCAGACTCTCGAAAGGGACGGTTCCTATCTCATCCTGACGAATGTCGCGCCGCAGCTCTTAACCGGGCCGCGCGTCGTCGCGCTTCCCGTTGAACTCGACAAGGCGCCATTGGCGCTCTGGCAGGACGCAGGCAAGGACGTGGCGTTGCCAGTGCGGCTTCCCAAGACCGGCAAGGCGATTGCCCGCGATTGGCATAACGCCGACGTCCCGCTGACCTTCGGCGATCGAAAGGAAGAGAATGAGCAGCGCCTGGCGACAATAAAGATCGCGGCGTCAGAAAAACCGCGCGCGCTGGGCCTCATCTTCGTTCTCGAAACGACGCCGGCAAAGGTGGATGAAGCAGGCAAGCCCGCGTCCACCCCGCTTTCAGCCTCAGTCGCGCGTCCGGCCTTTTTCGATCTTGGCCGCGACGAAACGAAACGTCTGCGCTTCGACGTCGCGCAAGGCGGCCTTTACCGGGTCGAAACGCTCGGGCGCATGAAGACCGCGCTGCGCGTCGGCGCGAATGTCTCGCCGCGGCTTGGCGAAGGCGAAGCGAATGGGCCCGGCGACAATGCGCTCGTGACCGCGTTTCTGCGCGCCGGCGGCTATCGCGCGGCCGTAACAGCGAAAGAGTCTTCAGGCCATCTTGGCCTTGCCGTTTCGCCCGCGACGCTCGCGCCGACGGCGAAACTCGTCGACGCCGGCGTTGCGCGCGCGACGCTCGATTCCGGCAAGGGCGCGATCGTGCCGATCGAGATCACACGCGAGGGCGAATACCGCATCGAGCTTCTCGGCCTGAAGCAGAAATGGCGCGCGAGATTGGAGGACGCCGAGGGCTGGCCCCTCGCTGCGCCGGGCGAAATGCAGCGATTGACGCGCCGGTTCGAGAAAGGCGCCTATCGGCTGGTCGTCATGCCGAGAGACGTCGAAGCGCGCATGGTTGCGCGACTGACGCCCATCGTCGCCGCGAAGGCGCTCGAAGGCCACGGCCCGCATCCCCTGCCCTTCGGCAAAACGCAGAAAGTGCAATGGCGCGAGCCGCAGGCGCGCGATGCGCCGCGCGCCCCCGACGTCTGGCGCTTCGCGCTTTATGGCGACGCTGAGATCGAGCTTTCCATCGGCGAAGGCATGGTTGGCGAAATTTTCAAAGGCGAGAAGGAGAGCGTCGGCAAGGTTGCTGCGGGAAGGTCGTTCAAATCGAAGCTGCCTTCGGGCGACTATCGGGTTGAGGCGCGAAGCCTCGCGCATGACGATCGCCTCGACTACGAGATTTCACTCGGTTCGAAGGAATTGCAGCCGGATGCGCCGCGCGCGGTCCAACCGCCGACGCACGTCGATTTTTCTCTGGCGAATGACAGCGTCGTCGACCTTGCGAGCTTCGGAGACATCGAAACAATCGGCGTGCTGAAAGACGATAGGGGCGACGTGATCGAGCGCCTGCAGCCGCGCGCCGATGACTGGAATGTCGCGCTGTCGCGACGCCTGCCAGCGGGAAATTACCGGCTCGAACTCGAACGTCTCGGCGCACAGCCAAGCGCCCCAGTGGAGACTGAAGAAGCGCCGAGCGAGGAAACCGAAGAAGTTTCCAATGAAGGAGAAGCTGCGCAAAGCGAGGATGCCCCTCTCAGCGGCGTCGAGCTTCGCCTGGCGCTGCCCATTGAAAAGAATGACGGCGCGCTGACGTTCTCGGGCGAGAAGACGCTGAACGGCGCCGGCGCGCATGTTCTTTCCCTCGCGCCGGCGCCCGCCGGGAGTCTCGCGTTGATCGCGGCGGGCTCCGATGGCGACGTCGCCATCTCAATCGAGCGGCGCGACGCCGACGGCAAATGGCGCGCGATCGGCGTCGAGCGCGGACGCACGCCCGTCGCGGCATGGCCTGCGGGCAACGACGGCGAACTGCGCGCGGTCGTCTGGGCGATCGGCGGCGAAGACGCGCCGATCACGCTCGCCGCCCGGGCGGTCGAACGGCGCGCGCGCCGACTGGGCGAAGTCGCCCTTGATCCGGTCGACGGCGTCGCCGGGATCTGCGTCGCCAAGGTCGCAACGCCCGACGCGGCCCTCGTGACGCTGGCGACGAAGGAGGACATCGCCGCGGGTTCGATGGCGGGGACATTGTTGCGCGCGGCGCGCTCCGGACCGCTCGCGCCGCAAGCGCAGGAACTATGGCTGATGAGGCGCGGCGACTGCGCCACCCGGGTCGACGTCGCCGCTTTCGACTGGAAGGGCGCCGAGATTTCGCTCGACATCGGCGAGGGCGAACGCGCGCACCTCGTTCCGCTCGCGCCAGCCGCCGGCAAGCTGCGGCTATGGCTTGCGCGCTCCGCCTTCGCGCAGCCGGCGCTCGACGGCGGCCGCGGCGTCGGCGTGGCGAAGGGCGCGGCGCTGGCGCTTGCCGGCGACACGCCGCTCGCGCTCTGGAACGGTGAAGGCAGCGCGCCCATGCGCGTCGCGCTTGGCGCCATTGACGTCGACACGCGGCCGGCGATCAAAGGCGGCGCGTTGTTCGCTGGAATCGTCCCGCCGATGAGCGCGCAGCCTGTCGATATGGATGACGCCGCCGGGCCGCTCGCGCTCGACCTCGCCGGCGGACTCGCCGCCTTTGCACAGCCGCGCGTCGTCTTTGGCGACGGCGCCGCAACGTCGCGCATTCTGCACGGCGTCAAATCGCGCGTGCTTCTCGTCAACATGACGCAAACGCCTCAGCCCGCGCGCATTGCCCGCGAGCCGGGCGAGAACAATAGGCTCGACGCAACGCGCGCATTCACGCGCTTCTTCCCTGCGGCCGGACAGATGTCGCTGCCGCTCGAGGCGCAGCAGAATGACAAGCTGATCGTCAGCGGCGCGCAGGCGACGGTCATCTCGAACAGCGGCCGCATCTCGCGCGGCACGAACATTGCGCTCGACGGCGCCGGCGAAGCGATTATCGAGCACGGCCCTGGCCTCGTCGCTTTTTGGATCGAGCGCGCCGGCGCATCGCCCTGGCCGGCGCCGGCGGCGCGCGCGCTCAATCCGCCGCAGCGCGTGGCGCTGGAGGGCGCGGCGATGCGCTTTTCGATCAAGGGCGACAAACCTGTGCTGTTGAGAGCGACAGGCGGCGCACCGGCGATCGTCGGTTTCACGCAGAATGGCAGGCGGGAGACGCTCGCCTTCGCCAATGGCGTCGATCTTCATCGCTACATGACGCCGGGCGAAGCGACGCTCGACATTTACGCGCCCTACGACGGCGCGCTGTCCGGCATGCTCGATATTTCGACGCAGCCCGTTACCGAAGCGCATGAAGGCGTGAACGACGCGGTGGCGGTTTCGCCCGGCGCAAGCGCGCTCTTCAGCTTCGAGGTGAAGGAAGGGCGCAATATCGGTATCGGCGTGCGCGCGGAGCCCGATCGCGTCAGCGCGCGGCTCATGGATGCGCAAGGCAAGACGCTCGGCGAAGGCGTCGCGCAAACGATGACGCTCTCGCCCGGCCGCTATTTTATCGAGGCGCGCACGCCCGCCGACGCGCAGGCGACGACGATCCGTGCGGCGATCGTCGGGCTGTCGCCGCCTGTGAACGCGCCGCCGGCGGAGATCGTCGCCGAGCTGCTCGACAAGGCCGGCATGAAGAAAAGCAAGGCGCAATGATTTCGAAAGGCGCGGCGATGAAAAACATTCTGCTTCTCTCTCTCTGCGCGCTCCTTGCCGCGGCGACGCCGCTGCGCGCGGAAGCCCCGCCCGTCTTCGATCGCGCGCAACGCGCCGATGGCGCGCGCGTCGCGCCGGATCGGTTTTTGCGCGCCTATGATCCGGTGACGCTCTTCTTTCCGAGCGACACGGGGCCGAAGGCCGGCGGCGCGGAAGACACGCCGCAAAAATATGTGACGATGACCCCGCAGCCTGCCGGCGAATGGCGCTGGCTCGGTCCGCGCGCGCTGCAATTTCGCCCCGCCGACGCCTGGAAGCCGCTGTCGCGCGTCGACGTGAAGCTCGGCGCAGCGGAGACCAGACTCGTCGCGCTGCTGCCGACGCCGCGTTCCACCAATCCCGCCGAGGGCGCCGATCCGCAACTCGAACTGACGCAGATCGCCCTCACATTCGCCGAGCCGGTCGACGTCGCCGCGCTGACGCGGCTGCTCACGATCGAAATTCGTCCCGCGCCCGGCGTTTCGCCGCAAGGCGGACAAATGCTCAGCGCTTCGGCCTATGAAATCCGCGCGCTGGAGCGGGGCGAGCGCGCCGAGGAGCAGACCTACGTCATCCGCTTCCGTGAACGGATCGCCGACGGCCGCGTTGCGATCCTGCGGCTGCGGCTTTCCGACGAAGCCGGACTCGACGACCAGACCTATGAATTGCGGCTGCGCACTGCCCCGCCCTTCGCGGCGACGGAGGCGAGCTGCGGCCACGGCTGGAGCGACGACCGCGCCGAAAACGTGCTGCGCTGCGCATCCTATCTTACGACGCCCGAGAGCGGCGAAGAGGAAGGCGACGCCGCCGCCATCCCCTATGCGCCGACGAGCAAGCGGCAGCTCACGCTCTCCTTTAATGCGACGCCCGAGACGATCGACATTCTGCGCGCGCGCGAGGCGCTTCGGATCACGCCGCCCGTCGACGATCTTGCCGTCGAAACCGACGGCAGGCGACTGCGCATGGTCGCGAAATTCCTCTCGGACCAGGTTTACGAACTCTCCATCGCTCAAGGCGCGCTGAAAGACTCGCAAGGACGCGCGCTGGCGAGCGCCTTCTCGCAGCGCTTCGCCTTCACGCGCGACGCGCCGGCGCTGCAATGGGACGCGGGCTATGGCGTCGCCGAGCGGTTTGGCCCGCAACTTCTGCCGTTGCGCGGGCGCGGCTATGACCGCGCCGACATCCGCATCCACGCCATAGATCCCCTGTCGCGCGACTTCTTTCCCTTCCCGGCGCATGGCGTCGACACGAGCGATTCCGACGCGCCGCCCCTGCCCGGCAACGAGCCGAAGTCGTGGAGCGAGACCGCAAACATCGAGGCTGAGGCGATCAAGCAGCGCATCAAATCGCTCGGATCGCCCGCGGTGTCGCGACTCGTCGATCTGCCGATCCGCCGCAACGGCCCCGATGCGAAATTCGGCGTCGATCTCAAGGAGGATTTCGCCAAAGTCAGCGGCCGCGATCAGCCGGGGACCTATCTCGTCGGCCTGCGCGCGGTCGATGACGACAAGCGCCGCTGGCTGCGCGTGCAGATCACAGATCTCTCGCTCTCGGCCATCGAAGAGCCGACGCGGGTGCGCTTCGCGGTCACGTCGCTGTCGACGACGCAGCCTGTGAGCGGCGCGCAAATCCGCGTCGAAGGGATCAAGGACGAAAAATTCGTCACGCTGGCGAGCGGAACCACCGACGCTTCGGGCTTCTTTTCCTGGACGCCCGACAAGCGCGGCGCCGGCGAAGCGCGCCGCATCGTCGTGAACAAGGGGCTCGATACGCTCGTCATCGACCCCAACAGCGCGCCCTCGGAATATTCGCGGGAAATCTGGTCGAAGCCGGAGTCGGAATGGCTCGCCTGGACAAGCGAGGCGGACCAGCCGCGCGCCGAAAAGCCGCGCACGCTCTGCCATCTCTTCTCGGAGCGGCCCATTTATCGGCCGGAAGAATTCGCGCACATCAAGGGTTTTGTGCGCAGCTATCGCGGCGGGGCGCTGAGCCTGACGAAGACCGGCGGAACGCTTGTCGTGACGGGACCCGCCAATCAGGAATGGCGCATTCCGGTGAAGCTCGACTCCGCCGGCGGCTTCTATCACAAATTCGACGCGCAAACTCAGGCGACCGGCGACTATTCAGCGCGGTTTGAACCGGATGCGCCGAAAAAGTCGAAGAAGGCCGAAGCGCAGAAGAGCGAAACGGAAGAAGCGGCCGAGGGAGAGAGCGAAGCGACGGAGCCGGCTCAGGACATTTCCTGCGGCCAGTTCACCTTCAAGAAAGAAGCCTATCGGCTGCCGACGTTTGAGGTCGTGCTCAATGCGCCGCAGACCGTTGCGCTCGACGGGACCTTCGACGTCGACCTCCTTGCCCGTTATTTCGCTGGCGGGCTTGCAGCGGAGCGCCCCGTCAAATGGCGGGCCGCGCAATTTCCGCATGTCTTCACGCCGCCGGGGCGCGAAGGCTTTCTCTTTTCGACCGACGCGCGTTTCTCCGGCGACGGCAAGTTCAAGTCGACCGCGGTGCTCGAGCGAGATCAGCGCACCGACGCCGGCGGCGCCGCGCGCATGACCTTCGACACCGCGATCGAGCCGACGGCGCAGCCGCGCCGCTACTCCATCGAAGCGACGGTGACCGGCGACGACGGCATAGAAGTGCGCAACGTGCAGAACGTCATCGCGCTGCCGCCTTTCGTGCTCGGCGTGAAGACGCCGCGCTATGTGGAGCGTCCCGGCGCGGTGACGCCGGAGTTCATCGCCATTGACGGCAAGGGCGACGCGGTCGTCGGTCTGGAGATGACGCTGCGGCTCATCAAGCGCAACTGGATTTCGACGCTGCAGGCGTCCGACTTCGCCCAGGGCGCGGCGAAATATGTCACGCAGACGCAGGACGACGTTCTGATCGAACGCAAGGTGACGAGCGCCAAGGAGGCGCAGAAGGTCGAATTGGCGACGCGCGACGCCGGCGTCTATGTCGTGCAGCTCGAAGCCTATGACAGGCTCAAGCGCCGGCAGCAGGTGAGCGTCGACTTCTTCGTCGGCGGCGATACGCCTGTCACTTTCGCGCGGCCGCCCGCCGAATCCGCGACGATCACGACCGACAAGGACAAATATGCGCCGGGCGAGTCCGCGACGCTCATCATCCAGTCGCCGTTCCAGAACGCGCGCGCCCTCGCCATCGTCGAACAGCCGAACGGCGTCTACGACTATGAGTTCGTCGACATCGCCAACGGTTTCGGGCGCTATACGCTGCCGGTGAAAAAGGAGCAGACGCCAAAGCTCGCTGTGCATTTTCTGATCATGCGCGGACGGTTGAAGGACGCGCCGCCGCAACCGACGGCGAGTTTCGACCAAGGCAAGCCTGTCACCATCGCCGCGACGAAATGGATCGAGGTGACGCCGGTCAAGAACATCGTCAATGTGAAGATCGAACATCCGGCCAAGGCGCGCCCGGGCGACACGGTCGAGGTCGCGCTGCGGCTTTCCGACGACGCCGGCAAGCCGCTCGCCGGCGAAGCGACCTTCTGGATGGTCGATCAGGCGGTGCTGTCGCTCGCCAAGGAACGCCCGCTCGATCCCCTGCCCGACTTCATCGTCGAGCGCGAAACCAAAATGGCGGCGCGCGACACGCGCAACATGGCTTTCGGCGTCATTCCGCTCGAAGAGATCGCCGGCGGCGACGGCGACGAACTGCAGGAATGGGGCGCCGAGAACAATATCTCCGTGCGCAAGAATTTCACGCCCGTGCCGATCTATCTGCCGAGCGTGAAGATCGGCCCCGACGGCGTCGTCAAAATCAAGGTGCAGCTTCCCGATACGCTGACCGTGTTCAAGCTGCGCGCCAAAGCGGTCAGCGGGCCGGATCGCTTCGGCGCGGCCGGCGGCGAAATGCTGATCCGGCAGGCGCTCGTCGCGCAGCCGGCGCTGCCGCGATTCATCAGGCCGGGCGATTCCTTCGATATCGGACTTGTCGCGCGCATCGTCGAAGGGCCCGGCGGCGCCGGCAAGGCGTCGATCACGGCGCCGGCGCTGAAGCTCTCGGGCGAGACCAGCCGCAAAATCGAATGGGCGCAGAACAGACCTGTGCGGATCGATCTGCGCGCGGCGGCTCCGGCGCAACTCGACGGCGACGCGACGCTCGGCTTTCGCATCGAGCGTGACGCCGACCGCGCGAAAGACGCGGTCGAAATCGCCCTGCCGGTGAAGCAGGATCGCGAAGCGACGCGCCGCTTCGAATTGGTCGAGATCGCGCCCGGCGAAACCAAAACGCTTGCTCCTGCTGGCGAGCAGTCGCGGCCGGGCAGCTTCTCGCGCGAGACGATCGTCGCCGCCGATCCGTCGATCGTGAAGCTCGTCGCCGGGTTGAACGCGCTCGTCGAATATCCTTATGGCTGCACCGAGCAACGGCTGTCGCTCGCGCGCGGCGGTCTGGCGCTGAAGAGCTTCGGGCCAATTCTCGCGGCGGCGGGGCTTGAGGATCGCGTCTCCGCCAATGTGAAATCGACGGCGCAAATCATCGACCAGTCGATCGACGCCGACGGGCTCGTCGCCTTCTGGCCGCGGGCGCGCGGCAATGTCTCGCTGACCGCCTGGTCTTATGATTTCCTTGCGCGGGCGGAACGCGCCGGCGAGCCGATCGACAAGGCGCTTCTGGGTCGCCTCGCCAATATCCTGAAATTGTCGCTGCGCTCCGATTATCCGCGACTGCTGTCGGGCGATGAATTGCGCGAGCGCGTCGAGGCGCTTTCGGCGCTTGCCGAAGGCGGCAAGCTCGACGACTCCTATGTCGCGGAATTTTCGCGCCGCGCCGACTTCCTGCCCAATATCAGCGTCGCGCAGATGGCCTCCGCCGCCGCGCTTCTCCCCAATGTCGATCAGCGCGCGCTCGCGTCGCTGATCGATACGATGTGGAGCCGCGTGAAATTCGCCAGCCGCAATGGCGTGCAGGTCTATGCGGGACAGGCGGCGGAGAGCGCTTCGCCGATCATTCTGCCGTCCGAGACTCGCAGCCTCGCTGAAATGGTGCGCGCCGCGGCGCTCGCCGCCTCGGGCGATCCGCGCGCCAATGCGCTACGCGACGCTCTGCTGCGGCTTGGCGAAAGCGACGGCTGGGGAACGACAAACGCCGACGCCGCCGCCATCGAAGCGCTGGCCGAGGGCTGGCGGCGGCCGACCGCGTCGATCGGCGTGACCTTCAACGATGGCGGACAGGATCGCGCGCTGACGCTCGACGCCAATACGCCTGTCGTCCGCCATGTCTCCAGCAGCGACGCGCCGCTGAAGATCGCCAACGGCTCCAACGCGCCGCTCGTCGCGATGATCGAGACAAGCTACATGCCGGCGGAGCCGGGCGCGAAGGCTCAAGCGACGAGCGACGGCTTTACGATCACGCGGCAGGGCTGGCGCATCGAAAGCGGCAAGGCGCCGGAAAAGATCGAAGTTCGCGACGGCGTTTTGCAGGTGAAGCAAGGCGACCTCATCGAAGAGACGGCGGAAGTGGTCAATCCCGAGGATCGCACGCATATCGCGATTTCGATCCCGCTCGCGGCGGGCTTCGAGCCGCTCAATCCCAATCTCGCCACGGCGCCCGCCGAAGCGCAGCCCTCAATGGCGCCGACGCTGCCGCCGACATGGGTCGCCTTTGGTGATGACCGCGTGTTCTACGCCTATGATTCGCTTCCCAAAGGAACCTATCGCTTCGCCTTTCGCCTGCGCGCACAGACGGCGGGCGCCTATACGCAGCCGCCAGCGCTTGTCGAAGCGATGTACAAGAGGGGCCTTCGCGCGACGAGCGCCGGAGCGCGACTGGAGATTGGGAAGTAATGACTGTTGGCGATCCTGCGCCGACGCGCCCCTTCTCCCGCTTGCGGGAGAAGGTGTCACGCCGAAGGCGTGACGGATGAGGGCCCTCACCCGACCCCGCTTCGCGGGGCCACCCTCTCCCGCGTGCGGGAGAGGGTTCGCGCGCCTTGCAATAGCTCTGCCTGTGATTTCATTAATTTTATGCGCCGCCTGGCTCTCGCATGCGGCGCTGTCGCGCGCCGAACTCGTCGCGCCGCGCGCCAGCGCCATCGTTTATGACCGCAACGGCGCCTTTCTCTCGCAGATCGGCGAGAAGATTCGCGACCCTGCGACGAACACGACGCACGTCGACTATGGCTACTGGCCGCTCGCATCCATTCCGCAGCGCATGGCGCGCGCGACGCTCGCTCTCGAAGATCGCCGCTTCTACGATCATTCCGGCGTTGACGTCCGCGCGCTGCTGCGCGCCGCATGGCGTAACCTGACCTCGCGCGGCAGACGCGAAGGCGCCTCGACGATCGCCATGCAGGTCGCGCGCATGCAGGGCGAGCGGCCGCGCTCATTCGCCGAAAAGCTGGCGCAGGCCGCGACCGCGCTCGCCATCATCGCGCGCAATGGACATGAGGCGACGCTGGCGCATTATCTGCGGCTTGCGCCCTATGGGCTCAACGGACATGGCGTCGCCTACGCGGCGCGTTTTTATTTCGACAAGCCGGTCGAGGATCTTTCCTGGGCGCAGGCGGCGCTGCTCGCCGCCATCCCGCAATCGCCGGGACGGATGAACATCACACGCGAGAGCGGCCTCGTCCTAGCGACGGCGCGCGCGCGTCATGCGCTCGTGCGGCTCGAAGAAGAAGGCGCGCTCGACGGCGCGCAGGCGGCGCTGGCGCGCGCAGAGCTCGATCATCTGCGGCCGCTCGACGCCAAACGCCGCCCCGAAACATTGCATCTGGCGCTGCGCTACGAAGCGCTCGCGCATGAAGGCTTGGCGCGGCCGGTGGCGGAGGGCGATCGGCGCATCAATGCGACGATCGATCTGGCGGTCGAACGAGACGTGCTGCATCTCGCCCGCCGCTATCTATCGAACTTCCGCCGCCGCGGCGCCCGGCAGGTCGCGGTCATGGTCATTGAGCGCGGAACAAACGCCGTCATCGCCGATGTCGGCTCCTCCGACTATAACGACCCACAGGCCGGGGCCTTCGATTTCACCCGCGTGCGGCGTTCGCCCGGTTCGACGCTAAAACCCTTCATCTATGCGCTGGCGTTCGAGCGCGGCGCTCTCAAGACCACGGATCTCTTGAACGACATTCCCGAAGGCGCCTCGGGCGTATCGAACGCCGACGGGCTCTATCTTGGGCCGCTGACGCCGCGTCAGGCGCTCGCCAATTCCCGCAACGTGCCGGCGACCAATCTGCTGCGGCGCGTCGGCCTCGAGGCGAATTTCAGCTTCCTTCGCGACCTCGGCCTGCATGATCTCGAAACGCCGGCGGAGAGTTTCGGGATTTCCATGGCGATCGGCGCCTTGCCGACGCGGCTCGAGGATGTGATGCGCGCCTATGCGGCGCTCGCCGACGACGGGATCATGCGCGACCTTGCGTTCACGCGCGACGAATCGCGACGTCCGGCGCGGCGCGTGCTCTCGATCGACAGCGCGCGGCTGATCGCCTCGATGCTCGCCGATCCGCAGGCGCGGCTTCCGTCCTTTCCGCGCTACGGGCCGCTTGATTATCCGTTCGCCGTCGCCGTGAAGACCGGAACGTCGCAAGCCTATCGCGACGCCTGGACGATCGCCTTCTCGCACAAATTCATCGTCGGCGTGTGGCTCGGCCGCGGCGACGCCGGCGCGATGCGCGCGATGACGGGCGTGTCATCGGCGGCGCGGCTCGCCCACGCCGTGCTCGTAAAGCTCCATGGCGCGAAGCCCGGAGACATCGCGCCGGAAATTTTTGCGCCGCCGCCGGGGCGCATCGCCATCGATCTCTGTCGCGCGGGAGATGGCGCCGACTGCGCGCAAACGCTGCGCGAATGGGTGAAGCCGGAGGACGCCGATTGGAGCCAGACGCAAGATCCGCGTCCTCAACCTGAGGAGCCGCAAAGCGGCGTCTCAAAGGATCCGGAAACAGCGCTCTGCGCGCCGTCCGCCTTCGAGGCGCGCCTTTCCGGCGCTCCGCAGGGGGAGAAAGCGGATCGGGCGTGCGACTCGCCAGCAATGAGCGTCGCGCCGCTCGTCATCGCGACGCCGGAGCACAATACGCATATCTGGCGAAACCCGGAGCAGCCCGAGCGCTTCAACCGTCTCGCGTTGAAACTCGCGCCCTCAGGCGCAGATGCGCAGATCGTCTGGACGATCGACGGCGAACCTTTCGCCACGGCGCAGGCGAATGAGACCGTGTTCTGGCCGATGACGCCCGGCAGACATCGCATTCAGGCGCGGCTGGCGCTCGTCCCTGTCGCGTCGCGCGCGGTGAAGGTTGTGATCGAGTGACTCCTGAGCGTCCCTCGTCTTCATTTCTCGATTGGCGTTGGTAGCGACGAGCTTGAACTGCGGGAATTTCTGGTCGCCTGAATCGAGCTTGCCGTTGTGGTTGGTGACGCTCATCGCGAACGAAACTTCTTACTTCGGCCGCGGAAGTCCCGGCCCCGCCTTCATGAGAGCTTCGCGCTCATAGGCAGAATAGGTATCGCCCTCTCTAAGCTTGCTAGGCGATTCTTCTGTTATGAGAACCCCTGACTTCTCGCGCGTCATTTCGTAAAGAGAGCGAAACCGAAGGTAAGGAATGTCTGGGTTTCCATCTGGTTCGAAGCAGCGAGCCTTAGCCGCCGAATCCCTAGCCTTCCAGTCTACCGGGCGATAGGCGTGAACGTCGACGAAGTGATCCATGCGATCGAACTCATCTTGAAGACGAGGCGCGCGAAACGGCTGCACAGGCAGCTGGGTATCTATTACAATTCTTGTATTGAATTTGAAATATTTTATTTGGCACTGCTCTCGAATCCCTTCTATTTTACGGTAATCCTGAGTTAGTATGTTTTTGAAAACACAAAATTTACTGTTTTCTCCGACGACAATATACGCCAAATCCTTGGAGTTTGATACATCCTGGACCGAGATAACGTTGTTCTCTCGCTTGAACTTGATGTCCGAAAATTTGGTCGAGTAATTAGGAGCGCCCGGCGGCGCAGAAAATCGGTTGAGAATCTGGTAATCCGAACTACACTCGTAGGATTCTGGATCGCGGCCTCTAAAGGTCTCCGCCGCGCTGGCCGGAGCCGCGCTCGCGACAACCATCGCGGAAAGCAAAAGCGCACCGAGGCGCTGCCAGCCCCGAGCGGCAGACAATGATTTGCGCAAATATGTGTTCAAAGGCCTCAAGCAAACCTTCCCGCGATTCCGCCGCTAAACGGGGCAGGCATGGCATATAGTCACGGAAACAGTAACGGCGGCGCTTTGGCTGTCAAGCGGCTTTCGAGAAAGTAAAGCGGGAACTTTTTACTTGTGACGATCTTGTCGAGATTGACCGGCCGCCGGTCTTGTCGATCAGCGTCGTGACCTTGGAGCCGTCGCCGTTGACGACAGTCGTCTCCGTCTGACAGTGGTCGATGACGGCGTAGCTGTCGACATCCCGCGAGAGCGTGCGGGACTTGCCGTCCGCCGAGGTCACGGAAATCGTCTCGCTCGCTAGCGAACCGTCCGGATTGAGCGCCTTGTTTTTGAGGGTCACGGCGCTATTGGCGTCCGTCGCCGTCGTCGAGCGCAGGGCGGCGCCCCTAGCGTCGTAGACGAGAGTCACCGTCGCCGCCGTTCCCCTCGTCCCGTTGGTGCGGGTGAAAATCGTCTGGCCGTCGATCGATGAACATTTAACGTGAGGCAGTCATTAGAATCCGAAAGATCAGTAGCAGAAGAACACTCGAGATAGCTAAAGGCGTCCAGATATTCTCATAAGCATCTACAAGCTGACAATTTAGTGCATTTCTTTTATCGCATATCAATAAAACGTTTTCGCCAACATTTATGCGAAGATAGCCAGCATTAACTTTCACAGTTAACTGCTTATCTCCAGTAGAATACCGCACTAGTAACTCATATAAGTAGTTATTGTCGCTGTATAATTTACCTTCACACTGAAGCACAACTCCTTTACATTTTTTCCAATTTCGTGACCGGAAATAGTAAGTAACAATTCTGTGCCAAGACCATACGAGGCCCACTGACGCAAAAATGAGGAAAGCAACTAGTTGCAGCTCATTGGACAATTTGGATACTCTCTCATTCCGCTTTTTATCTGGCGAAGCCAGCGGAGAATTTTGCTGTCACTGGCCAAATCGCGTCGGAACTCGCCCAATGAACGGCCACCGAATCTCAAGGCAGGACTTTTCTCACTTGGATATGTCAGCCATCGTCATCCTCCAAATCAGCAGGAATTCCGGCGGAGCCATACAGCGTGGCCGGATCGCCGGCTTCGTATTCTCGAATTGTCGTTTCGAAAAATTCTGCCAAACTATTGCGCAGATCGCGCGTGTCTCGCCCGCCAACGACGTTTTGGTAATTCCAGCGTCCCGAACACGTCGTGATTTCGCTTAACATATGCGCTTGCGTCCACATCATGTGCAGCGGATCGCCAGGGGTGACGCGTCAGCCGCGCATAGCCATCCGGCCAGCCAGGCTCGGCAAGCAGCGAACCGCATGCCTGCAAGCGCTCCCTATTCGCCAGCTCAAAGAAAGGCGGCCGGTCAGTGAGCGCTGCGCGGAACCTGTAATATTGAGGCGCCTTGGGTTTTCGTCCGCGCATGCGCCGAGTCTCCACTGCAATTTCAGCCGCCTGCATCATGCGCCGCCCTTGCCGGGCAGATTGCCGTCGCCGTAATCATTGCCCAAGGAGGAGCTCCCCCAAGCACTTAGTTGACATTTAACCGAGGAACAAATGCGCCATCGTGTACTTCACAAATAGTCTCCTCATCGGAAGGCCTGTATAATATATATTTGTACATATCGAGAAAGATATAGTATTCCATAGAATCCGCTATGATTAGCAGCGCAGCGCTGTGATCGCCAAGATACACATCATGGAGGTTTTTGAACGCTGTTTTTAGTAGCGTATTCCAATATTTATCGATGACGTTCGTCATAATTATTGAATTTATTAGTTTTCCAGATCCGCCTGGAATGTAGCAGACCAGGTAACGATGGCCAGCTTTGAGCTTTAGTCCGGCCACATCCTCCTTACGGCTGACGTCGACTGTGTTAGGATACGCCATTAGAAGCTTTCCAATGTCGATTTCGAGAGCGTACAGCAAAACGCCTGCGACCAACACCATTGATCCAAGAGTAGAGATCATCATTTTCATGTTCTATCATTCCGACCCGACGCCGTCGGCGTCGCGGCTGAGTTTGATCTCCACGCAGAAAGAAACGGGCAGCTTCTGCTCGCCGGGCGCGATGGTTTGGGCGATGAGCGGCTCCGACCAGAGCGAGTCGGAACTCGCCCAATGAACGGCCGCAGTGTCCTTCGTCGCGTCAACGACCGCGGCTTCCCGGTGAAAGTGATCTGTGATGCCATATCTTGAACTACCATTCAGGCACGGTATCACGCTCGCCACTTACATATTGAATGCATCTTGGTCAAGAATATAATCGAAAAAGATTATACATGCGACGTTAAACCAAACCACCAGCCCGAACGTTAGAGCCGGAAGTAAGCTTCCTCCGTTACGCTGAGCGAGTGCATTCTTGATAGTCACATATAATACTGCCAAATTACTAATAGGACAAAGTAAAATCACGGCGATAACATCGGTAACTACAAACACTGGGCTTGGAGCGACTCCTTTGAATTTCTCCAACTCATCGCTAAAGCAAAATACAATTCCAAATAGGTAGCCGCATATTAGTAACCAAGTTGCAATTATCTTTAAAGCTCTTGGATCAGCCCCCAACAACTCCTGTGGCCAAACATAAAGAGCCGTCGCTACGGCAGCGATTGAGAGGTGAACAGTCAGATACATAAAAATAAACAACTTTTAGGTCCGTCAATTAGCGCTTCTAGAATTCGTTTTCGAATCCACCTGTTTCGGATTCATGATCGTCGAATACTGGGATCACCCGACCAAAAAAGCCTGTCTCCCAGTCGACGAAATCAAAGCTGGCGCCCAAAGTTTTTAATTAGCGCGCCAAGCTAAGCATAACGGCTAGCCAGAGTAACCCGAGACAAAAAAACTCTCCAACAGATATAGCTGTAAATTTTACAAGGACACGTGCATCGTTAACAGAAATTCCGAACTGAGCGGCAATGCGCTCGGCGCTTTGAGAAAACATAGCGCGTGAATACAAAAAATACACTTGGTAGAGCTTCGCTCTGTCGCCCTGACATTCTTTTATCGCAAGCCTGCTGTTCAAAAACCAGACGCCTATCATTATAATGCCAGCGCCAAACAGATATATTATGTTGGTCAGATCACTCATAACGACCTCTCACCGCTTAAAAATATGACGACACGACGGTCGAGTCGAGTAACGTTTCTTGAAAAATTTTGTCGCTCGGCTCCTGACGACGGTAGGGGCGATGTCAATTGATCTTAGTGGAATTATTGCGTCGCTATGGCCGCCGGCCCCTCACCCCGCCGCGGTGATGCGCTCGATTTCCGCGCCGCAGTCGCGCAGCTTCTTCTCCAGGCGCTCGAAACCGCGATCGAGATGATAGACTCGGTTGATCGTCGTCTCGCCGCGCGCGGCGAGCGCCGCGATGACGAGCGAGACTGAGGCGCGCAGATCCGTCGCCATCACCGGCGCGCCATCGAGGTGATCGGCCCCCGTCACGATCGCCGTATCCCCTTCAAGCTTGATTTGAGCGCCGAGCCGCGCGAGCTCCTGCACATGCATGAAGCGGTTCTCGAAAATCGTCTCGGTGATGCGCGAAACGCCCTTGGCGCGCGTCATCAGCGCCATGAACTGCGCCTGCAGATCGGTCGGGAAGGCGGGGAAGGGCGCCGTCGTGACGTCGACCGGCGAAATGCCGGCGCCGTTACGCGTCACCCGCAGTCCTTCATTCGTCTCGGTGATGCTGGCGCCTGCCTGCACGAGAGCGTCGAGCCCCGCCTGCAGAAGATCGGCGCGCGCGCCGGCGAGCAGAACGTCGCCCCCCGTCATCGCCACCGCCATGGCGTAAGTGCCCGCCTCGATGCGATCGGGCATGACCGCGTGTCTTGCCCCGAAAAGCGAACCCACGCCCTCGATCTCGATCGTCGACTGGCCGGCGCCCTTGATGCGCGCGCCCATTTTTATGAGGCAGTCGGCAAGATCGACGACTTCGGGTTCGCGCGCGGCGTTGCGCAGCACGGTGGTCCCGCGCGCGAGCGACGCCGCCATCAGCGCCGTATGCGTGCCGCCGACGGTGACTTTGGGAAAGTCGATCTCGGCGCCGATGAGACCATTCTTCGCCGAGGCGACGACGTAACCATTTTCGATGTCGAGTTTGGCGCCGAGCTTTTCCAGCGCCATGAGCAGAAGATCGACAGGGCGGGTGCCAATCGCGCAGCCGCCCGGCAGCGACACGCGCGCCTCGCCGCAACGCGCGACGAGCGGCGCGAGCACCCAGAAGCTGGCGCGCATGCGCGAGACGAGATCATAGGGCGCGGTGGTGTCGACGATTTCACGCGCGGTGAGATGAACGGTGCGGCCGGCGTCGACGGACTCGCCGGTGCGCTTGCCGGCGATGGCGTAATCCACGCCATGATTGCCGAGAATGCGCTCAAGAAGCATCACATCCGCGAGGAGCGGCATGTTGGCGAGCGTCACGGTTTCGCGCGTCAGGAGCGATGCGATCATCAACGGCAAGGCGGCGTTCTTCGCGCCGGAAATCGGGATCACGCCATTGAGCCTGGTCCCGCCGACGATCTTGATCTTATCCATCACCCCTCGCTGTCGGTTTTCGAGTCCTCGCCGTGTTTCGCTGGCGCCTGGTCCCGCAGCGCGCGCTCGCGCGCCTTGCGCCGGGCAAGATTGGCGCGCAAGGCGGCGGCAAGCGCCGCCTTCTTCTTCGGCTCGCCGTTAGACTTCGGGCTAAAATCCGCCCCTTTTGGGGCGCCCCTCCTGCCCTGCTCGTCGTTCTCTGTCATCGCGGTCGACCGCCCCTCGTGCAAAACTTCTGCGATTCTAGGGCCCTACCCGATTAAATCATCGCCCGCACGGCGAGCGTGGCGTTGATGCCGCCAAAGGCGAAAGAATTCGAGAGCGCGACGCGAATCGGCATTTGCCGCGCGACATTGGGAATGGCGTCGACCGCGCATTTGGGGTCAGGCTCAAGAAAATTGATCGTCGGCGGCGCGATTTGATCGCGCAGCGCCGAAATCGTCACGACGAGCTCCAGCCCGCCGCTCGCGCCGAGCGCATGGCCGTGCACGGGTTTCGTCGACGAAACCGGCGGCGGTGCGTCGCCAAAGACGGCGCGCATCGCCTGGGACTCGGTGATGTCGTTGGCGTAGGTCGCGGTGCCATGGGCGTTGAGATAGTCGACGTCGCGGGGCTCCAGTCCGGCGCTTTCGAGCGCAAGCCGCATGCAGCGCGACGGACCTTCGACGTCGGCGCGCAGCGGATCGAATGCGTCGCTCGTCGTGCCATAGCCGGCGAGTTCGCAGAGCGGCGTCGCGCCGCGCGCCAGCGCGCCTTCCAGCGTCTCCAGGATGAAGACAGCGGCGCCTTCGCCAAGCGTCATGCCGTTGCGCTTTGACGAAAACGGGCGGCAGAGATCGGGAGTGAGAACGCGCAGCGCCTCCCACGAACGAATCGAACCGTTGATCACGCAGGCTTCCGCGCCGCCGGCGATCGCGCGATCGGCGCGGCCGGCGCGCAGCATTTCGAAGGCTTCGCCGATGGCCTGCGCCGCCGAGGAACAGGCGGAGGCGAGCGCGAAGGTCGGTCCCTTGGCGCCGTAGCGCATGCCGAGAGTCGTCGGCGCGGCGCTCGGTATCAGGCGCGGCACAGTCAACGTATCCGGACGGCCGTCGAGCTTATATTCGAGATAGGCGTTATTATCGATGGTCGTGGCGCCGCCGATGCCGGTGCCGATGATGACCGCCGTGCGCGGCCCGCCGACTTGCTTGCGCTCGAACCCGGCTTGCGCCAGCGCTTCATCGGCGGCGACGATGGAAAATTGGGTGAAGGGATCGCAGTAGGGGAGCAGTTCGGCTTCGAGATAGGCGGCGGGATCGAAATCCGGGACCTGCGCGGCGATCTTGATTCGCCCTACATAGGGGCGCTCGGATTTCAACGGGCGCACGCAAGACACGCCGTCGCGCGCCGCGCGCCACAGCGGCGTCGCGCCAACGCCGGCGGCCGACACCGCGCCCATTCCGGTAATGACGATTCTACGCGCGGCGCCCTGTTGCGGCATCAATGTTCAATCCTTTGCTTGATTTCAACCGCGCGCGGCGATGCGCCGATCTTAAGAATCGTTTGAAGGTTTAATGAGGCGCCCGCCGGCGTCAAACGGCGGACCGCGCCGCAGACAAAAGCGCCGTTCGCCCTAGACGCGCATAAACCACTGGCTTTTATAGATATACACTCTATTCGAGCAACTTCTTCAGCTCGGCGCGCAGGCCCTCCGCGACGTCCGGCCGCGCCAGGCCAAAAGCTACATTGGCCGCCAGAAATCCGAGCTTTGAGCCCGTGTCATAGGTGCGTCCGTCGAAGCATACGGCGTGGAAGGGCCGCGTCTTCGCGAGATGTATCATGGCGTCGGTGAGCTGAATTTCGCCGCCTGCGCCTTTTTCATGCTTTTCGAGCAACCCGAAAATTTCCGGCTCCAGAATATAGCGCCCGGAAATGATGAAATTGCTCGGCGCCGTGCCCTGCGGCGGCTTCTCGACCATGCCGGTGATCTCGAAGGTCGAACCATAATCCTTGCCGCGCGCGACGATGCCGTATTGATGCGTCTCTTCCGGCTTCACTTCCTCAACCGCGATGATATTGCCGCCGTGCTTTTCGTAGGCCGCGACCGCCTCGGCGAGACAGCGCGCGTTCTGGCCCGGCGCCGGAAGCGTGATCATGTCGGGCAGGAGCACCGCGAAGGGCTCGTCGCCGATGATGTCGCGCGCGCACCATACGGCGTGGCCGAGGCCAAGCGGCGCCTGCTGACGGGTGAAGCTCGTCGCCCCCGCGGCCGGCAGGTCCGACATCAGGGCTTCATATTCCTTGGACTTGTTGCGGCGGCGCAGCGTGTCCTCAAGCTCATAGGCCATGTCGAAGTGATCTTCGATGGCCCCCTTGCCGCGCCCGGTGACGAAAATGAAATGCTCTATGCCGGCTTCTCGCGCTTCGTCCACGACATGCTGCACGACCGGGCGGTCGACAACGGTCAGCATCTCCTTCGGCACGGCTTTGGTGGCGGGCAGAAAGCGCGTGCCGAGGCCGGCGACGGGGAAAACAGCCTTGCGAATGCGTTTGCTCATGGAGAAGCCCGTTGAGAGGTGAGACGGCGAAGGGGTGATAGCGGCGAATCGCTCCAGAGGCGACTCGCCGCAGGGTCGACCGAAGGCGGCTTGAAACTCGGCCGTTTAGCACGATTTGGCTGGATCGTAGAGTTCGCGACGCGAACGGCGCAAAAGACATGAGGCGTCAGGACTGCGGCGTGAACATCTGTCGAAGATACGAGAGGAAGGTTGCGGCATGACGGTTCTGGTTACGGGCGGCGCCGGCTATATTGGCAGTCATACGGTTCTCGAACTGCTCGACGCCGGCGAAGGTCCGCCGGTCGTGCTCGATGATCTATCCACCGGTTTTCGCTGGTCCGTTCCGGAGGGGACGCCGCTCGTCGTCGGCGATTTCGGCGACGCGGATCTCGTCGCCGATCTGATCGAGCGCCACGGCGTCGATGAGATCATTCACTTCGCCGCAAAGATCGTCGTTCCCGACTCCGTCGCCGATCCTCTCGGCTATTATCTCAACAATACGGCGAAAGCGCGCACCCTGCTCGCGACGGCGGTGGCGCGTCGCGTCAAACGCTTTATCTTTTCTTCGACCGCCGCCGTCTACGGCGACCCGCTGCATAATCCGGTCAGCGAGGACGAGCCGTTGAAGCCGGTTTCGCCCTATGGGCGATCGAAGCTCATGGTCGAGTGGATGCTGGAGGATACGGCGCGCGCGCACGGCCTTGCCTATGTCGCCCTGCGCTATTTCAACGTCGCCGGCGCGGATCCGAAAGGTCGTTCGGGGCAATCGACGCCCGAGGCCACGCATCTCATCAAGGTCGCCGTGCAGACGGCGCTCGGCCTGCGCCCGAAGCTGCAGGTCTTCGGCGATGATTACCCGACGCCTGACGGCACATGCGTGCGCGACTATATACAGGTCACCGATCTCTCGCGCGCCCATCTCGACGCCTTGCGCTATCTGCGCGACGGCGGCGCCAATCTCACCGCCAATTGCGGCTATGAGCGCGGCTTTTCCGTTCTCGAGGTGATCGAATCGGTGAAGCGGGTTTCGGGCGTCGATTTCGACATCGAGATGGCGCCGCGACGGCCGGGCGATCCCGCGGCGATCGTCGCGGCAAACGAAAGAATTCGCCGGACGCTCGGTTGGACGCCGCAGCATGACAACCTCGACGAGATCGTTCGCCAGGCGCTGGAGTGGGAAAAGCGTCTGATCGCGCGCGGCGGCTGATGCAGCGCCGGAATCGTCCGCCCAACACTTAAGCGGTTTGTGAAGTTTTTGTTGCCGCTGACGCCGCGCAATGATACTTAAGCACATGCCTAAGCGTTCTGAGAGCCTCGATCGCATGTTCTCGGCGCTCGCCGATCCGACGCGGCGGGCCATGGTCGAGCGCCTTGCGCGCGGGCCGGCGAATGTCAGCGACTTGGCGAAGCCGCTCAACATGTCGCTGCCTGCGGTCATGCAGCATTTGCAGACTCTGGAGCGGAGCGGGCTTGTGACGAGCCGTAAGGTCGGGCGCGTGCGCACTTGCCGCATCCAGCCAAAAAGATTCGACGCCGCGCAGGCGTGGCTCGCGCGGCAACGCGCGCATTGGGAGGCGCGCTTCGATCGCTTGGATGCGTTCCTGGAAAAAAGCGAGGATTAAGGATGGGCGATCAAAAACTGGACCTTGAAATTTCCCGCTTCGTGGCCGCCCCCCGCGCGCGCGTCTGGCAGGCTTGGACCGACCCGGCGCTCTTGAAGGAATGGTGGTGCCCGCGGCCCTGGAAAACCGAGGTTCGCGCCTTCGACTTCCGTCCCGGCGGCGCCTTTCACACATACATGAGCGGGCCGGATGGCGGAGAAAGCGACAATCCAGGCTGCTTTCTCGACATCACGCCACAGGAGCGCATCGTCTTCACCTCGATGCTCGTCGGCGACTGGCGTCCCGCCTCGCCCTGGCTCGCGTTCACCGCGATCCTGACCATCGCCGACGAGGGCTCCGGCACGCGCTACGTCGCGCGCGTCATGCACAAGGACGACGCCGAGCGCCGGCGGCACGAAAAGATGGGGTTCTATGACGGCTGGGGCGCATGCATTGCGCAACTCGAGGAAGTGGCGGGGAATATTTCCTGAGGAGCACGCCCGCAGGCGCCGGCGAGCCCACGACGCCCATGACGCAATTTTTCAAAAACGCGCTCTATGCTAGAGAGAGGCGACGCGGTCCCGTAGCTCAGCAGGATAGAGCAGCGGTTTCCTAAACCGAAGGTCAGGGGTTCGAATCCCTTCGGGACCGCCAGCACGTCGAGGCGTATGAAACTCCGGCGCATTCGGCGGAGCGTCGACGCCGCCGGATCAGATCACCCGGCGCCGCGCCACGAATTGCGTGCGCCACCAGGCCGCTCTGTCCTTCTTTGCGGCCTTCTTGCGTTTGGCTTCCAGGGCCAGCCCCATCTGCATCATTCGGTCGACGTAAAAATCGTCGAACACGTTGGGCGGAACAGCAAAATGCCGTTGCAGGTCGGCGTGTTCGCGCGCGACATAAAAGCGGTTGAGTCCATCGAAATAGGCAAACACATAATCGGACCGCAAAATATGCGGTTCCCACGAACTGTGTGACTCTGTCCTGGCGACGCCCGGCGCCACGGATTCAACCAGGATGATCCACGGCCGAAACCGGCGAAGGTCAAACTCTACGATGACGTCTCGCTCAGATCCTTCGCAGTCGATCTTGAGAAAATGCACTGTGGACGGCGCCTGCTCCTCAAAAATACTGTTGAGTGTGCGCACCTCTACTTGCATCTCCTCCTGTTCGAAGCCGAGCTGCGCATGCGATGCAGCCACATGGGCGTCGAGGCTGGACATGCCGGTATCGTGGACGAGCGTCATGGTCGCCCGACTCGCTTGCGCGCCGACCGCGAACGATAGATTGACGTCGCGCGGACGCCGCTCCTGCAATCGCCTGAAATAATAAGGATTTGGCTCGACATTGACCCCGCGCCACCCGCCTTCGTAGAAATGCCGCGTCACGGATTCGAGGTCCGGGTCCCATGCGCCAACATCAACATAGACGCCTTCCGCGAGATCCGCGAAGGCGCGCGCGAGCATGACGTCTTCGAAATTTTGTGCGTAGGAGATCCACATGTCGGCGCTCTTCAACTCTCGGTGCTATTCGCTTTATGCGCGAGCGTGAACGGCGCCAGGTGAATTGTTAATTGGCGAAACCACGTTTAGTCTCTTGGCTGATGTGGTTGGAGTCTTTTGCACGAGCCAGGGACAATTGGAAAGGGCTTTTGATGAACGGAACAGGCGAAACAACAAACAGTCCGGCCAAAACGCCCCGCCGCAGCGTTCGCATCGCCGCTAACTTCATTGTGATCGTGCTGTGTTTGCTCGCTGTAGAAGCCGGCTTCACTCTTTACTATTTCCTGAGCGAAGGAAAACTCGTCAGCCCGCAAACGCGCGAAGAGAGCCGTTCGAATACGTTCGTGGTGCACATGACGTCGAAGAGAAACGTCAAGTGCCGCTACATGGACACTGTTTACCCTCACCCTTATTTGACGAACGTTCATGCGGATAATCCGCCCTGCGAGAATTCAGAGTTCGAGATAAATAATATCGGTCTGTTCGGACGCGACTTTCCCTACAAGAAGGAGACCGACGCGTTTCGCATCATGGTGAGCGGCGGATCGGTGGCCGCCATGTTTGGCCAAACGGAAAAAGGTAAACCCAAATACCTCGAAGAACAGTTGAATAGATGCTATGCTCCTCCGGAGGGACGGAAGTCATTCGAAGTTTATAACGGCGCCGATGGCGGTTGGAAGCAGCCGCAACAGGCCATCATGACCCTGCTCTTTGGCGAGGTTTTCGATGGCATCGTTACCTTGGAAGGCTTCAATGAGAAGGATATGCTTCTCGAGAAATGGACGTCTTGGTCAAAACGTTTCGAATGGCCTTCGAACAACTTTATCTTAGTGAATCCATCTTCATCGGGCAGCTATTTGCCCATACTGGGCGGCGCGGCGCTGAACTCATTTTATTCGTTTTACTTTAATATGCCGCTTTTGAGGTCATCAAACACGATATTCTTTTTGGTCGACGCGGCTCGCACCAAGCTCAACGATTCAATTATGAAAAACATGGCGTCGCTTCATAAGTCGCATTTGACGAATTTTTCTGTCCCCAAGGAGTGGAGCCGCGAGGAAGTCTACGAGTACAACCTTGATCAGTATAAGAAATATTTTAAAACGACCGCCGCGCTCGCCCAAGCGCAGGGCGCAAAAGTGGTGTTCTTCATTCAGCCCTCGCCGGTTTACGGCAAGGCCCTAACTGAAGAGGAAAAAGGCGTGGTTGGCGATTTGAGCTACAAGGATCTGTATCTCAAGATGACCGATACGCTGCTCAAGCTGAAGCAGGATGGAATCGCCGTCCATAGCCTGCTGGACGTGTTCTCCGCGACTCCAGACACGGTTTACGCAGATCATATTCACTTTTCCGCCGACCCGGCGACCGGCGAAAGCGTCGGCAACCGGGTTGTCGCCAAGGCGATCGCCGCTCGACTGGCTGACGAATGGCGGTTCGAAAAAAAGTGCAGCGACTGATGAGCGGTCTCAGCGCGGAGCCTCGAAAGTCTGCAGCACGGATTCGATCGGCCCTGAGTCGACCGTCATCCCGCCGTTGAACGGATTGTCCATCGCGGCAATCAAAAACACGACCGATCCCATAAAGAGCGCAATAGCGCCGCTGAGGATCAGATGGACATGAAGTTCCATGTCGAAAATGATCACAAGGCCAAGCAACAGGAATCCGCCGAGACACATAACCCACCAGAGCTCCTTCGGAATGCCGCTGTCGCCGGCGGCGATGAGATAGCGGCGATGCTCGACAAGCGAATTCAGACGCGTGAACGTCTCGGCTTGAACCATCTCCTCGCTTTTGAGCTTGGGCTGAAAGTTCATGACCTGGGCGAATAGCGCGGTCAGTCCCGGCGAACGTGAATGGGCTTCGCGAGGGACATCAGGCGGCGGATGTACGGCCTCGACCGCCTCGCGTGCGTAGCTGTGAAGTTTTTCCTGAAGCTCGCTGCTGGTCGGCTGCGGAAAGCCGTCGAAGTCGCGGTGAAGCGCGGCGATCGTGAGCGCCTCCTTTGAGACGACGTCGGCGACCGCGGAGAAATCTTGATAGGCCTCGACCGCCAGCAGTCCCAGTAGAATTCCGTAAAGCGTCGAAAAGGACGCCAATGTCAGGCCAATCATCTCGTTGGCGTTGCGACGGCCGTGTATCCGCTCGTGGGCGAGGCGGCGACAAAGAAATACGCCGAGCCATGTCCCGGCCAGCGAGCCCAGGCAGAACAGCAGGGCCATTTGCGTGACGGAGAGATGCTTAAAGATTTGCGGCACCGGCGCCTCCTTGTTGGGCGGCATTAGCGAATGCCTGCGGCAAATTGTCAAAGGCCTTATCGATTGAAGAACCACAAGAGCAGACTGATGACGACGCTCAAAATGAGCGACGTGGCGAGCGGAAAATAGAATTTAAAATTGCCGCGCTCGATGACGATGTCGCCCGGCAAACGCCCGAGGCCAAACCGCTCGCCGACCACCCAGAGAAGGCCGAGGCCGACCATGACGAGCCCCGCGATGATGAGAAACTTGGCCACAGGTTAAGCCTTTCGTCGTTCGATGACTTTCACGAATGCTATTTCGCGCATTTCAGCGAAATCGCCAGCAGCGACGGCGCGTCGTTCGCGATCGCCGCTCCAGGTGACACATTGTCGCAAAGCTAGGAATCTCAGCGCCCTTCGCTTGACCAGGCGCTTTGTCAAAGTTTAGGTGCCGCGACGGGTTCGACGCATGACATTCGGTTTTCGCCTGCGGCGAACCGACGCAATCGAACCGATGGCGGATGGCGCGCCTCTTGCGGGAGCCTGTTGGAGACGCAGGCCGCGCGACGCTTCGCAAAGCAACCGTCTCGTTGAATGGGTCGCTCCTGATGCGATCGCCGGCGCGCAGCGGTTGCGTGCGACTATGAGGGTTTTTATGAGGCCTGATCACATTTTTCTCGCCATGACCATGGTCAAGCACAGCACGCTGGCCGCCGCTTGCATCTATGCGTTCAAGATCGTCTCGTTTTTCGTGAAGACACTATAGTTTCGCGCGCCGTTGCGCCGGCGCCGCCCTTCGCGCATAAACCTTCCAGCGCATAGGCGAGGCGACGGAAGGGCGCAGGTTCATGGCGGCGATTGATGGTCCCAAGGTGCAGGCGCGCTCCGGCAAGCCTAAGCAGCTCGTCGTTTTCCTTCATGGCTACGGCGCCGACGGCGCCGATCTCATCGACATCGGCCGCCAATGGAGCGCCTTCCTACCCGACGCCGATTTCGTCGCGCCGCATGCGCCTGATCGATGCGCCGCATCGCCGACCGGACGACAATGGTTTCCGCTGACCATGCGCGATCCTGAAGAGCGCTGGCGCGGCTGCGTCGCTGCGCGTCCGACGCTCGACGCCTTTCTCGACGCCGAACTCGACCGACGCGGCCTCGACGACAGAGCGCTGGCGCTCATCGGATTCAGCCAGGGCACGATGATGGCGCTGCATACGGGACTGCGCCGCAAGCGCGCGCCGCGCGCGATTCTCGGCTATTCGGGCGTCTATGTGCTCGGGCCGGCGCAGGCGGACGAAGCGCCGACGGCCTATGAGAAACCGCCGGCCGTCCTTTTGGCTCACGGTGAAGAAGACGAAATGATCCCCGTCGAGGCGCTGCTCATGTCCGCCAATGCGCTCGCCGACTCCGGCGTGCCGACCCAATGGCACCTCTCGGCGCGGCTTGGCCATGGAATCGACGAAACAGGGCTGATCCACGGCGCCCTGTTCCTGGCGCAGTCCTTTGGCGTCGCCGTCGAGCTTCGCCGCCGCTGACGTTAGGTCCGGTTCCGAAAAAGTTGGCGGACTTTTTCGATGAGAACCTGCTCCAACATTGTGATGTCGAGCGATTCCTCTTCAATCACATGAGTCTATGCAATCTTGAAGCGCTCTCGCCCAGCCGTCGAATCGACAGCTCATCCGAAACCTCAAACTCCCTCAAGCCCGGCCTCGGCGCCGGCAGGCTCCATCGCCGCTTCGGCTTCGATCGGGACGCGGCGGACGGCGCGACGCATCACCGGGCGATAGAGCTGCTTCGTCGCCTCGACGATATGCACGCCGCCGCCGGGCAGCGAGAAGCGGCCGGCGATGCGTTCAAAGGCCGGCGCCGAGCGCAGCAGCGACGCGCGCTGGAACGGCGGCACGTAAAGCGCCTCGTCCCAATAAAGCGGCAGGAACTGCGCTTCCTGCAGCAATTGCTGCAACTGGCCGCGCGAATAGGGGTGACCCTGTCCGAAGGGAGTCGTGTCCACGCGCGCCCAAAGGCCGGTGCGACTCGGGGCGACGATCAGCACCCGGCCGCCGGGCGCGAGAATGCGCCAGACTTCTTCGAGCAGATCATGCGGGTGTTCGTCCGTCTCCAGCGCATGCACGATCAGGATGCGATCCATGCTGGCGTCAGGCAGCGGCGTCATCGACGGCTCGACCAAGGCCGAGGCGGAGCGCCCGTCGAGCGGCCAATGGACGACGCCCTGCGTGGCGGGCATGAAGGCGAGAACCCGCTGCGCCTTCTCCCGAAAACTGTCGAGATAAGGCGTCGCATAGCCAAGGCCGAGCACGCGCAGCCCCGCATGGTCCTGCCAGCGGGTGCGCACCAGCCGCGACACCAGGCGGCGCGCGACCTCTCCCAGCGCCGTGTCGTAAAAGGCCCGCAAATCGACGACGTCGAGCATGGCCCCGATCATCGACTCAATCGATCAGTGGCGCAAGGCGCGCCGGTCGCGCGCGTTCGGCTGTCGCGTTTTTTTGCGAAGCGGTATGATAGACAGCCGCCCAAGGAGACGACGCCCATGGCATTGGAAGTCGCGCAGTTTATCTGCCTGAATGACAATTTCGGCCTGCTCGTTCATGAGCCGGAACTCGGGGCGACCGCGAGCGTCGACGCGCCGGACGGCGAAGCGATCGCCAAAGAGGCGGAGCGGCGCGGCTGGCCGCTGACGCATCTGCTGCTGACCCATCATCACGCCGATCACGTGCAGGGAACGCAGACGCTCAAGATGCGCTTTCCGCACATGAAGGTGATCGGGGCCGCCAAGGACGCGCATCGACTGCCGCCGCTCGATCGCGCGGTTTCGGAAGGCGATAGCGTGGAAGTCGGCGAGGCATGCGCGCGCGTCATTGAAACGCCCGGCCATACGCTTGGACACATCGCCTATTATTTCGGCGACGATGAAATTTTGTTTGTTGGCGACACGCTGTTCTCGCTCGGCTGCGGCCGCGTTTTCGAGGGCACCATGGACATGATGCGCCTCACGCTCGAAGCGCTCGCGACTCTGCCCGGCGAAACGCGCGTCTATTGCGGCCATGAATATACGCAGGCCAACGCCAAATTCGCGCTCGCTGTCGATCCCGACAATCCGGTGCTGCGCGAACGGGCGCAAACGGTCGCCGAGCTGCGCAAGAACGGAAAATTCACGCTGCCGACGACGATCGCGCTCGAGAACGCCACCAACCCGTTTCTGCGCGTCGAGGACCCCAGCGTGAAGGCCGCGATGGGCATGCAGGGCGCCGATCCTTTCGCCGTCTTCGCGGCGATGCGCGAGCGCAAGAATAGTTTCGCCGCATGACAAGCGCGCTGTCGACGCAGGAACTCGTGCGGCTTCTCGAACTCGCGCCGCATCCCGAGGGCGGCTTTTATCGGCAGACCTTTCGCGATCCCATGCCGGTCGGCGGCTCCCGCGCCGCCTCGACGGCGATCTATTATCTGCTCCCTGGCGGCGAAATCTCCCACTGGCATCGGGTCGACGCCGCCGAAGTCTGGCACTTCTACGCCGGCGCGGCGCTCGAGCTTAAGATCGCGGCGCAGGGCGCCCCGACCGAAGTCTTGCGCCTGGGCGCCGAACTCGCGGCGGGCGAGCACCCGCAAGCCGTCGTCCCCGCAGGCGTGTGGCAATCGGCGAAAAGCCTCGGCGGGGGGCCGCAGCAGTGGACCCTCGTCGGCTGCACGGTCGCGCCCGGCTTTGAATTCGCCGGCTTCGAGCTGGCGCCGGCGGACTTCTCACCCGACGTTCCAGCCTGAACGCAAGGGCTTTTCAGCCGATCGGGGGCTTTGATCGACCCAACGGATAGTGTATCGGGTCGCAGACAATAAAAGAGGAAATGCCCGAATGTGTTGGAGTGGAGAGGCGTCAACGGTGTTGGCGGCGACGGGGATCGCCGGCGCGGCCTATTCGGCGCTCAAGAAAGACCCCGAACCGGTCGCCCTCTGGGTCTGCCTTCTCTACTTCGCCAGCATGGAGTCGCTTCAGGCGGTCGCCTATTCGGTTCTCAACCAATGCGACTCGCCGCTCAATCAATTGATGACCATGTTTGGTTATCTCCACATAACATTCCAGCCCTTCTTCATTAACGCCGTCGCGCTCTATTTCATGCCCAAGGACAGCGCCCGCATCATCGCGCCCTGGGCCTATTTCGGCTGCTTCGTCGCGGCCATCGCCATGCTGCTCCAGCTCTATCCCTTCGCCTGGGCCGGCCATTGCGCCCTCGGACGCCCGCTGTGCGGCGACGTGCTCTGCACGGTGCGCGGCGAATGGCACATCGCCTGGCTGCTGCCGACGAATGGCCTTGGCAATTCGATGGTCGGCAATCCCTATCTCGGACGCGGCTACATCGAATATCCGCTGATGGCCTTCTACATCCCATCGCTTTACGGCAGCTGGCGCTTCATCCTGTTCTCTTGGCTTGCGGGGCCGTTTCTCGCCGGCCTGACGACCAGCAACATCAATGAATGGCCGGCGGTCTGGTGCCTGTTCTCGATCGGACTCGTGCTCGCCATCATCAAGACGCCGCTGCGCTATCACCTGCATGTCGGCGACCCCTGGTGGATGATGCTGATCAAATGGTGGAAGCGGCGCAAAGCGGCGGCGAAGGCGGCCCTCGCCGCGACGGCGCCGCAGCCGGCCGAGTCCGTCGCTCTCCTCACCGAGGTCAAGGAGCCGGCGGAATAATCAGTCTCGCGCGTTGACGACGCCGCCGACGAGATTTTCCGCCAGCAGCGACTCGGCGCTCATCGCGGCGCCGAGAGGCGCGCGCGTCGCACCGGCCTCGACGGCCGCAAAATAGGCCCGGCGGGCGGCGACCGCCTGGTCCCAGTCCACGGCGCGGAAGGACAGGTCTTCGCCAGGACGCAATTGCGCCAGCCGGCCGAGGTCGGCGCCGATCACCGTCGCGATTTTCGGATAGCCGCCGGTCGGCTGTCGGTCCGCCATGAGCGCCAGCGGCGCGCCGTCGCCGGGAATCTGAATGGCGCCCATGGCGACCCCGTCGGAGACGATGTCATGTCCGCGCCGATGGCGGATCGCCGGACCCTCGAGCCGATAGGCCATGCGATCGCTGCGGGCGCCGATACGCCAACGTGCCATCAGAAAAGCCTCGATCTCCTCCGGCGTGAAATAATCCGCCTGAGGCCCGAGAAGAATGCGGATCGGCGCGTCGCTTGACGCGAGCCAAGGCGCCGCCAGGGCCAGCGGCTCGAGCGGCGGCGGCGCCGCCTCGGCGAGCATCAAGACGTCCCCGGCGGCGAGCGGCTTTGGCCCGAGGCCGGACCGGGCGTGCGTCGCGCGCGAACCGAGCGTGGGCGCGAGATCGAGCGTTCCGCCAACGGCGACATAGCACCAGGCCCCTGATCCCCCCGCGCGCAGCGCGAGCCGTGCGCCCTCGGCAAGCGGCAGCAGGCACGCCGGCGGCATTGGCCGCCCTTCGAGCCGGATGTCGAAATCGCCTCCCGCCACAGCGACGCAAAGCGTCGCGCCTTCCGCCCGAAGCGTCATGCCTCCAAGCGAAACTTCGATCGCGCAGTCGGCGCCGGCGGCGCGCGTCGCGGCAAGATAAGCGCCAAGATCCATCGGCCCCGCCGGCGTGACGCCGTAGCGCGAATGCCCGAAGCGGCCCTCGTCCTGGATCGTGACGCCGGGCCCGGCGGCCTCGATAAGCAGCCGCGCGCTCAAAGCAGCGTCTCCCGGCGCGCCACCGTCTCGCCGGCCAAGGCGCGCGCTTCGAGCGATAGAAATGTCTTGGCGTCAATCGGCTCAAAGCGCACGGCGTCGCCCGGCGCGATAAGAAAAGGCGGGTTGCGGTTCAGCGCGAACATGCGCTCGGGCGTGCGTCCGACGACATACCAGCCGGTCGGCATGGGACTAGCGGCGATCAGAGAGAGCGCGCCGCCGATCAACGCCGCGCCCCGCGGCGTCGGACCGCGGGGGGCGGCGCGCCGCGGGATCGCGAGCGCCTGCGGCAGTCCGCCGAGATAGCACCACCCCGGCGCGAAACCATACATGTAGGCGCGATAGTCGGCGCCGGCGTGCAGCTGCGCCAGCGATTGCGCCGTCTGCCCGAGCAGCGCGGCGGCTTCGCCAATATCTTCAGCAAACTCGGGATCATAGCAGCAGGGAAAGGTCCAGCGCGCAGCTGGCTGCGACGCCTCGACGCCCGCAGTGCCGATCAGACCTTCGATCGCTGCAACAAGCGCGGCGCGCGAAATTTCGAGCGGCTCGTAGCGCAGGAACAGCGCGCGATAGGTGGGCGTCGTTTCGCGCAGGCCGGCCGGCGGCGCGGCGCGAAGACGCTCGTCGAGCGCCAGCACGCGGGCATTGACGGCGGGATCGACGCTGTCGCCGAATTCCACTGACAGCGCCGACTCGCCGCAGTCGAGGAAGCGCGGCGTCTCATAATCCATTGCGGTCAGACTCCTGCGAAGGCGCGCAGCTTGCAGCCGTCGCCTTCGAGCGCGGCGCGCAGCCTCCGGGCCATTTCAACCGCAAGCGGCGAATCGCCGTGAACGCAGACCGAGTCGATTTGCGTCGGCAGGAGTTTGCCGCTGATGGTCCTGAGACCGCCGCTCGCAAGCATGTCGCGCACGCGGGCGCAGGCTCTATCGATATCCTCGATCACCGCGCCTTCTTCCGATCGCGGCTGCAGGCGTCCGTCGTCCGTATAGGCGCGGTCGGCGAAAATTTCATTCACGACGGGCAGCCCCGCGCGCGCGCCGGCGTGCGTTTGCTCGGACAGCGCGATCGCGAGCAGCGCGAGCGACGGATCGACGCCGCGGACCGCGCGGGCGATGGCGTTCGCGACGTCGGCGTCGCGCTCGGCGATATTTGCGAGCGCGCCATGCGCCTTCACATGCGTGATTCGATGTCCGCTCAAAACCGCCAGCGCTTGCGCCGCGCCGAGCTGATAGGCGACGGCGCGCTCGATCTCCCGCGCGCTCATCGGCAAACTGCGCCGACCGAAACCTGCGAGGTCCGGAAAGGCGACGTGGGCGCCGACGGCGACTCCCTTTTCTTTGGCGCGCGCAAATGTCGTCGCCATGATGTCGGGGTCGCCGGCGTGGAAGCCGCAAGCGACATTGGCGCTCGTCACGATGTCGAGCATGGCGTCGTCGTCGCCCATGCGCCAATGGCCGAAACCTTCCCCGAGGTCGGCGTTAAGATCGATGACGCGAGAAGCGGAAGTCATGAGAAGTGCGAGTCGCCTTTGAAGTGGGGCCGCGAGATTGGCGCAACCGCGCCACGGCGGCAATGCGCGACGCTCGGTCAGTCTGCCCCCTGCAACTTCTTATCGGCCGATGGCTTCAGCGTCGCGATTGTCGGCCTGTGACATAGCGATCCGATGCAGCGAAGATCGGCACAAACCCGCACAAATAGGGCAAGGTGGCGCTTGACAAAGACAGTGCCCTTTGGTGAAGCTATATCGCGGCGAAGCCGGAAAAAAGAGCCACTGGCTGGCTCAACGTGGGAGGAAAAAATATGCAGTATCTTATCCCGGGACTCATGCTCGCTATCGTCATCGGCGGCGCTCTCGTCGCGATGAAGATTGGCCGCTAAGGTCAAGAAAACTAAGGCCTTTAGTTCCATACGGTCCGTTGGCAAGCACCAGCTTGGCCTAAGAGTCGGCGTTGTTGCGCCAACGGACTGAGCTGCTCCGGTTCAGCTCTCGTTTCCCACCGGCCCCCTCTTCCATCGTCGTTCGGACTACTCCGCCGCGAGAGCTTGCGGCGGCGGAAACGCGATTTCAATCAGCGTGCCCTCGTTGTGACGGCTCTTGATGCTGAATGAGGCGTGATTCGCCTCGATCAATGCCTTTGTCAGCGGCAGTCCAAGCCCCGTTCCGCTCGCCCTGCGCGAAGCGCCAACCTGCCGGAACGGCTCCAAGGCGGTTGCGACATCCGCCTCCGACATGCCGATCCCCGTGTCCTTGACCCGGATGACGACAGAGCCGGCGTCGTTCAGCGCGGTCGACACGATGACCTGACCGCCCGGCTCGTTGAACTTCACCGCATTCGACAGCAGATTGAGAAGAATCTGCTTGAGCGAGCGCGCATCAGCCCGCAGCGGCGGCAGGCCCGCCGCAAGCGCGAGACGCATGACGACGCGCCCCTGATTGGCCTGGGCCTGCATGATCGACGCGCATTCGGCGATGGTTGCATTGGCGTCGACGCGCGAGAAGGAAAGCTCCATCTTGCCAGCTTCGATCTTGGAGAGATCCAATAGATCGTTGACGAGGGATAGGACATGCGCGCCGGAAGCGCGGATATCTTTCAAATATTCCTTGTAGCGGGGAGAGCCGATCGGCCCGAGACGCTCCTCCATCATCACTTCCGCAAAACCCATGATGGCGTTCAGCGGCGTGCGAATCTCATGCGATACGCGGGTCAGAAAATCGGACTTCGCCGCATTGGCGCTTTCGGCGGCAAGACGCGCCGCTTCCAACGCGCGGTCATCCGCAGAGGCGGCCTCCCAAGGCTCGGCGGAAACCAACATTATTGGCCTTCCGTCGACGAAGACCCGGCGCAGGATGAGATCGACGGGGACGTTCCCGCGCAGCGGCGCTGTGGCCAGCGATACGCGCGCGTGGGCGTGCGGCTGGACGTCGGAAAAACGCTGGCTGAGGATTTGCGCGTCGGTTGGGGCGAAAAAAGACGTCAGGTTGCGGCTCTCAAGCGCAGTCGCCTCCGTCGCCAAGCAAGCAGCGAAGGGCGCGTTGGCTCTCACGATCATCCCGTCCGCCGCCACGATCGCAAGCGGCGCGCGAGAGAGGTCGAAAGCCGCGCCAAGAAGCGCGCTCTCGGACTTCGCCCGCGCAAGCTTTTCTTCGAGCGCGCGCGCGAGCGCCAGGGCGCTTTGCTCCGGGCCCGGCGCGATGAGCTCCAGATTGCGACGCGTCGGCGCCGCTTGCTCGTCAGGATCGGGCTCCGACGGCGCCGCGGCCTCCGCTGCGGGGATGACGAGATCGCCTTCCGTGAGCGCCCGCGCGATTTCCTCAAACGCCAGGCGTTCGCTCGAACTGAGCGCCTCTCCCACATCGACGCGCGCCGAAGCCGGCGCGCGCAGCATCACGACATTGTCGAGCAACGGCTCGAAGGCGTTCTCTTCAGAACGCGAACCGACGCCCGTCGCCGCAGTGGGTTCGGCGGCTCGCGCGCGATTGATGTGCAACACGCCATAGCCCTGATAGCCGAGAAACCGCCCTGCGGAATCCGTCATCTGCTGGGCGCCGAGCGTCGTCGGCACACATCCGGCATCCCCTTCGAAGGGCCATTCAATCTCGACGCCGCTCCACGCGCGGCGCGAGGCGACGGCGCGGACAAATGCAGCGTCGAGCGCAAGGGCTTGCGTCGCATCCTGCACTGAGCGGCCGAGGATGTCGGCGGTTTTTTCGCCCACCACGTCGGCGAGCGTATGGGTCACGGCGGTGAATCGTCCCGCGGCGTCGGTCTTCCACAAGAAGCGCGGCGAACGCGCGCCGTGTCGCGCCGCCAGGCTGCGGCGGAGGGCCGCCGTCTCATCGCTGACCCGCGCTTCAGCCGCGCGCGGTTCCTGAGCTGGCGAGTCCGCGCGAACGCCAAGCGCCGCGATAACGAAACAGTCGCCGCTTTCCGCGGCGAGGCTGCGGCAGAGAAAAGTGACCGTCTGCGGCTGCCCCGAAACACGAAAGCGCAGCCGCTCAAGACGAAGACCCGGGCGGCAGCGCAGTTCGCCGACAAGCTCGGTCAGACGTCGCGGCCCCGGATCGTCGCCGCGAAACAGCCGTTCGGCGAGCGCGCCGGCGTCTTCGCCAAAGACCGCGCGGGCGGACTCGTTCAGAAAAGCAATGCGCAGGGGATCGCCGCTCGCCGCGACAATCGGCGCGCCGGAGGCGTCGAGCGCGGAAAAAACAGGATCGGCCGCCACGCAAGCGGCTGCTCGCGCGTCTTCCTCGAGGTCCTGCTGCGAACCGCCCATTGCCTACCGCCTCAACCGACGGTCTCGCCCGCCGCGCGCTTCTCAGGCGTCTCGTCGGCTCGACGCTAACGGATGCAAGCAAATTAGCCGCCGCCGCGCGCAAGGTCTATGATTGTCGCGCGCCTTTCATAGTATTTCTACACTCGAGAACTACCGTCCCCGAGATCTGCTGCGGCGCACAAAATTGTTGCATCGCAACATAAAATCGGGCAGTATGACTGGACTCGCCGGATCGCCGTCGGGGCCGGGCGCGAGGCGGGTTAAATATGGTTTAGCGCGGCGCTTGTTTAATTTTTCACCGCACGGAGGTGCGCCATGGTCGAAGCTGTCTACCAAATTCCCACTGAAGTCCGCGATTTTGCGGAGAAGAGCGTCGAACAGGCGCGCAAGGCCTTTGAAGGTTTCGCCGGCGCCGCGCAGAAGGCGCTCGACACTTCGGCGGAGATCCCGTTCGGGTTGCCAAGCGCCAAGGACGTCAGCGTCAAGGCCCTGTCGTTTGCCGAGGCCAATGTGAACGCGGCCTTCGATCTGGCCCAGAAGCTCGTCCACGCCAAGGACCCGCAGGAAGTCTTCAAGCTTCAGTCGGAGTTCGTTCAGGCGCAACTGCGGGCGATCCAGGAGCAGACCACGGAGCTTGGCGCGAGCCTCCAGCGCTCGACGACGAAGTCCTAACCGGGAGAAGCTTAATGGCCAATCCGCAGAACGGTTCCCAAAAGCCAAAGGCCCCGGAAACGAAACGCTTCGCCCCCAGCGTTCCGGAGGCCGAGACGGCTCCGACGACGAACGAAGCTGTCAGCGCAGAGCCGGCCCCCGCCCCTGTTGAAACGCAGACGCCGGTGGTCGTCGCGGCTCCCTCTACAGCCCTCGCGATCTCCGAACCTCCAAAGCCCGCCGAAAGCGAGGCCGAAGGATTCGACCCTGCCCTCTGGCAGCAGAAGTCCATCGATCTCTGGGCGGAAAACGCCACTGCGTTGCTCGACTTCGCCGAGCGGCTCGCCAGCGCCAAGACGATCGACGAGGTGACGACCCTTCAGTCGCGCTTCGTGAGCGACCGGCTCGACACGCTGATGCGGCAGTCGACCGAGTTGATGACGCTCGCGCAACGTCTGCTGAGCTTCTCAATCACGCCGATCTACGGCGCGCGCGCGGCGTAACGCGAAAAGTGAGTTAATGTAAGGAGAGCGCCGCGGCGATGTCGCGGCGCTCTTTCTTTATAGCGTTGCGACGATCTTTTACAGCGTTGCGACGATCATGGCGCGCAGCGCCGGCGTCACGTCGGGCATCACGCCGGTCCAGTCGCGAAACGCCGGGCGCGCCTGATGCAGCAGCATGCCGAGCCCGTCGACGGGAGTCGCGCCATGTTTGCGGGCGGCCGCTAATAAGGGCGTCTCCAGCGGCGCATAAACGATGTCGGCGACCAGCGCCGATGTCGGCAGCGCCGCGAGCGACAGATCCAGCGGCGACTGGCCGACCATGCCCTGGCTCGTCGCATTGACGAGAAGTCCCGCTCCGGCGAGCCCGGCATGGCGTTCTTCCCAGCGGAGCGCCGACACGCGCGGCCCAAAGTCGGCGGCGAGAATGTCCGCCCGCGCCAGGGTGCGGTTGAAAAGCCGAATCTCGCGCGCGCCCGCCTCAAGCAAGCCGTGGATGATCGCGCGCGCCCCGCCGCCGGCGCCGATGATAACGCAGGGCGCGCGCTCGGCGCGCCAAAGGGGCGCCGCCTCATAAAGCGACGCGATGAAACCATAGCCGTCGTAATTGCGGCCGATCAGAGCGCCGTTTCTTTCGACGACCACACAATTGACCGCCCCGATCCGCGCCGCCGAGTCATCGACATGATCGAGAAACTGCAGCGCCGTCTCCTTATGCGGAATCGTGAGGTTGCAGCCGGCGAAGCCGAGCGCCGGCATGGCGCGCAACGCCGCCTCCAGCCGGCCGGGCTCGACCGGCAGCGGCGCGTAGCAGCCCTCGATCCCATATTGCGCGAACCAGTGATTATGGATTTTCGGCGAGCGGGAATGCGCGATCGGCCAGCCTATGACGCCGGCGAGAACAAAGCGATGGCCGTTTGTCACGTTCTCGTCTCCACGTCTCGTCTCCACGTCTCGTCTCCACGTCTCGTCTCCACGTCTCGTCTCCACGTCTCGTCTCCAGCTCACGCGTCGGGCGCGACGGAAAAGCCGGCGCCGCAAAACGCGACGAGCGCGGCTTCATCGGCGGGCTCCTCGCGCAGCGCGTCGACTCGCGCGAGCCTTGGACCCCGCCGCGCCGCAGCGATCAGCGCGTCGAGCGCCTGGCGCGGCCCCGAGACGACCGACTCGACCGCGCCGTCACGCCTGTTGCGCGCCCAGCCGGTGAGATCGAGCGCGAGCGCCTCGCGGACGAGAAAGGCGCGATAGCCGACGCCCTGCACCCGCCCTTCGATAAAAAGGCGTATGATCTCCCGATCGCTCATGATTGGACCGCGATATTGTCGATGAGCCGCGTCGCGCCAAGCTTCGCCGCGGCCAGCAGACGAATGGGACCATCCGCGAGAGAGGCGACCGGGGCGAGCGTCTGCGCATGCCGCGCTTCGAGATAGTCGACCTCGAATCCGGCGGCAGTCAGCGCGTCCCGCGCCGCGCCCGTCGCAGCGCCGATGTTCTCGCCCTTCAGGATTTGCCGGGCCGCTTCGCTCATTGCGCCGTGCAATTGCTTTGCGCGCTCACGGTCCTCGCGTGAAAGATAGACGTTGCGCGAAGACATGGCGAGGCCGTCGTCCTCGCGTAGAGTCGGCGCGCCGACGATTTCGGTGGCGATGTCGAGATCGCGCGCGAGACGCTTGATCACCAAAAGCTGCTGGTAATCCTTCTCGCCAAAGACCGCGACGTCGGCCTGCGCCTGATTGAGAAGCTTCGTCACCACCGTCGCCACGCCGGAAAAATGCGTCGGCCGAAATCGGTCTTCGAGGTCGGCGGTCGCCGGCCCCTCGATCACGACTTTCGTCGAAAAGCCCGGCGGATAGATCTCATCGACGGACGGCGCGAAGACAAGATCCACGGCGACGCTGCAAAGCTTCTCCACATCCGCCGCGAGCGTGCGGGGATAGCGGGCGAAATCTTCATTCGGGCCGAACTGCGCCGGATTGACGAAAATCGTGACGATGACGCGGTCCGCCGCCTGACGCGCCGCGTCGACGAGCGACAGATGGCCGGCGTGAAGCGCGCCCATGGTCGGCACAAGGCCGATGCGCTCGCCGGCGGCGCGGCGCGCGCGCACATAGCGGCGCAGCTCGTCGACGGCGCCGACGATCGGCGTTTTTGCATTCATGAACGTCGCCCTGATTGCGGAGCGGAAAGCAGGCTCGATAGATAGTCGACATACGGGCCCGGCAGCGCCTGCGCGCGCGCCGCGGCGATGACCGCCTCGAAATAGCCGCGGGGCGCCGCGCCGAGATCTGGCCGCGCGCCGACATAGGTCAGCGCCAGGACGGAGCCGACGGGTTCGCGCAGAATGGGCAAATTTTTCTTGGCGTAAAGACCATGGGCGACGTCTTCGTAGCGATCGAGCGCGGCGACGTCTCCGACCGCGACGTCCCACAGCACGCCATGAACGCTCATGCGGCGGTCTGTCGCGACGCTGACAAAGCCTGAAGGCATCAAAATTGTCCTGAAGCCGGCAAGCCGCCCTCGCCCGAGCAGCCGGGACCGGGGGCAGCGACCCGCCATGGCGGCGGCGTCCATGTTGGAGCCATAGGCGAAGTAGAGCGGCACGCGCAAATCCGGGTCGCGAAAAAAAAGAAGACGCGTGCTATATCACGACCGACGCGGAAGGGTGGCCGAGTGGTTTAAGGCACCGGTCTTGAAAACCGGCGTGGGGGCAACTCCACCGTGGGTTCGAATCCCACCCCTTCCGCCACTTTTATTGCTTAAGTAGTTATATTTAGTGATATTTCTAAGTCAAAGCCTTCATACGGACGCCAATTCAGCCCAGAATATATACTAATTGGCGTTGTGCTTAAATGTACGAACCTGGCCTACCAGTTTTGGGTTTTTCAATCCCAACATGTCGACGCGATTGTCTCAATCGTCGCGTCAACGAATGTCTTTCTTACGCCGTAACTCAGCTGCTGCTTTCATCCTGTGATGCGTCTTTCAGTCGTCGCCCGTATCTTCGCGATTGGCCGCGGCTATGAGGATGCCGACGATCTCGACTTCGAGGGGCGAACTCGGCGCCGTGTTGTCGAGCGAGGTTCGCGGGGCCCAGGCGCGGTTTCCGAAGCGGAAACGAGGGCCTGCCGCAGGGGAAGCGGCCGGCCCGCGCATCTCACAGCGGCTCGGAGCCGGTCATTCAGGAGCCGGCGACGCCGGCGTTCCAAATCTTCCCGCTGGCCGGAATCGTCTCGTGACAGGAGTATGGGCTGACCTTATTTTCCGCGATCCAGCGCTTCTCCGCAACGGACTCGAAGGGGGGCGGAATCTGGCCCTGAATCGACCAGAGGTCGGCGGGAAGCTCATCCACAGTGACCTCCCAGTCGAATCCGCGGTCCTTGACCCAAGGGGCGATAAAACTATCGATGGTCTGAACCCACCAGCTTCTCACCACAGCGCCATTCGCCGTTCGGGCCATCTGGTCGATTTTGAACCGCACAAACTTCGGGTGTGGCTTACCGCCGACGAAAATGTTGTTCGCCGCCACCTCTTCGAAGATAACCACGACGTAAAACGCTGGAATGGGAACCGTGCCGTACGCTTCGGTGATCTTCGCCACGAACTCCGCCTTGTCGGCATCCGAATAGGCCCCGACCGGAGTGTAAACCTTCCATAGCGGCATAGTGCTCCTCCCTCGATGTTATGGCTGCCCCTGCGCCTTCCGGGCAGGCGTCAACCAGATTGGACCGGTCCCCAGGGCGGGGAGCCAGACTGAACGACGGTGACCAGCTTGCGATTGACGAACTCACCGAAGCCCAATTCCGACAGCTCGCGGCCATAGCCCGAGCGCTTGACGCCGCCGAACGGCAGCTCGGGGGTCGTCCAGGCCGGCTGGTTTACGAAGACCATTCCGCTCTCGATCCGATCGGCGACCGCGCGGCCGCGCGCTGTATCGCCAGCGAAGACCGAGCCGCCGAGACCGAATGGGCTGGCATTGGCGAGGGCGATCGCCTCCTCCTCGGTGTCGACGACGAAAAGGGATGCGACGGGACCGAACAGCTCCTGCGCATAAATCGGATTTTCGGAGGTTATGTCCGTCAGGACCGTCGCTTGCAGATAGAAGCCCGGCCTGTCGATGCGTTCGCCGCCGACCAGGACTTTGGCGCCACCCTTCTTGGCCGCGCTGATCTGGTCGAGCAGAAGGTTCAATGCGCGTTCCGAGGACATCGGCCCGAGCCCTGTGTCTTCCGCGGTCGGCTCGCCGACTTTCAGTCCCGCCATGCCGCTGACAAAGGCGTCCTGGAACGCCTGTCCGCGCGCCTGGCCGACCACGATGATGCGCTTGGACGACACGCAGCTCTGGCCCGTGTTGAACATCCGGCCGAAGATGGCGCTCTCGACCGTGGACTCGAGCGGCGCATCATCGAGGACAATGAATGGGTCGCTGCCGCCCAGCTCGGCGACAACCTTTTTCAGATTGCGTCCAGCCCGCTCGGCCACGGCGGCGCCGGCGCGCTCGCTGCCGGTGATGGTCACCCCGACGATGCGGGGGTCGTCGATCAGGCGCCCGATCTGCTCGATGCTGGCAAAGAGGTTGGTGAAAACGCCCGCAGGCGCTCCGGCGTCGCGCATCAGCCGCTCGAACGCCAGCGCGCATTGCGGCACGCTTTCGGCGTGCTTAAGCAGCACGACATTGCCCACGGCCAGTTGCGGGCCGATCACGCGAGCCACCTGATAGTAGGGGAAATTCCACGGCTCGATTGCCAGGATCACGCCGATCGGGCGGGTCTCGAGCACGCTGTCGGGGAAGCCGGGGAAGGTCTTCGGCCTCGAGAATTCCTCGGCGTGGCTGGCGTAGTAGTCGAGGATCGCCGCGGAGAGCTGGACCTCCGCCTGGGCCGCTCCCGAGAGCTTGCCCATCTCGAGAGTGACGTAGCCGGCGTACTCATCCGCTCGCTCCCGCAGCAGCGCCGCCGCTTTAGAAAGGATCCGAGCGCGCTCCGCGACCGGGCGATCGCGCCAGTCCGTCAGGTAGGCCCATTGAGCGGTGGCGACGGCCGATTCGAGCCCCGCCTCGGAGATGTCGTCGAAGGACTTCAAATGCGCTCCCGACGCTGGGTTCACAGTTTCGTAGGCCATGCGTTTCTCCGCCGTAGTGATCGAGCCACGAAGTCTTGCTGTGCTTGCTCGTCCGTCTCATCGCGGAGCTTAGGCGTTCGCGTCGTCGTCAATAACGTCGAACTCTGCCAATCTAGGCGTTCGAACGTGCCAGGGGGCAATGCCCGGGGACTCGAGCGCCTGTTGATTTGTCGCGTCCTGTCGAGCCTCTGATCGGCCTGGCGCCGGCCGGATCATCCGTTGCGCGGCCGCAAAAGAGGTGGTCAAGTCGTGCCAGTGTCCCGACGGGGAGGAGGGATCGTTGAAAGCGATCAAGATCGTGTATCCGCTGCCAGACGACCACGACGCTCCAACGCAAAGCCTGCTCGGGTTGAGCGCGCTCGCCGCGGAATTGGGCGCGCAGGGCGTCTCCGTTGAAGACCTTTTCGCGCAGACAGGTATCCAGCCTTGCCAGTTGGAGGATCCCAGGGCGCGCATGTCGCACCGCCAGCGGCTGGCCGTTTACGCCAATGCCCGCCGACTGGCGACGCGACCGGAGATCGGCCTGCTCGCCGGCGCGCGGCAGCGGCTGAGCGACTATGGCATCTACGGTTACGCCATGGTCAGCAGCGCGACCTTCGGCCGAGCGCTGCTGCTCTCCGTCGAACATGTGACCATGGCGGGGCCGGCGGTGAGGCGGATCAGCTTCAGCATCGAAAACAACACCGCCGTTCTGCGGAGCCACGGCGTGGAGGCGCTCGGCGACTTGCTGCCCTTCGCCGCCGAGTTCTGGCGCAGCTCGATGACGTCGCTGTTCAGCCACGTCCTGGGAGGGCCATTTCCGACCAAGCGCATGATTTTCACCTTCCCGCGCCCGCAGTATTGGCGGCTCTACGAGCGGATGTTCAATTGCCCGATCGAGTTTGGCGGCGAGACCATGGAGTGGCATTTCGACCCCGCCGTCCTCGATCGATCCTGCCCGAACGCCAATCCGATCACCGCCCAGGTGTGCCAGCAATTCTGCGATCGGGTGTTGACCGAGACGACCGGCGGCGCCGACTTGGCGCGACAGATTCGCGTCGTCTGCCTCAACAGCTCGCAGCAATTTCCGCCCGCTCGGGAGATCGCGGACAAGTTGGGCCTTTCTTTGCGCACCCTGCATCGGCGGCTCTCGGAGAGCGGCGTGTCGTATCAGGGAATCATCGACGACCTGCGCCGATCGATCGCCATCGAGTATTTGGAAAACACCCGGCTGCAGATCGAAGAAGTCGCCGAACGCGTGGGCTTCGCGGATGCGACCAGTTTCCGCAAGGCCTTCAAGAAGTGGACGGGACATGCGCCGAGCGTCTATCGCGGCGGCCTGCAGGAGGGCCCCGATGGGATCCTCTCCAAGGTCGAATAGAGGCCACAAAGCACTTCTCGCTTGGCGTGATTTGACCCGTTACGATCACCTTGCGTGCGATGGTCTCGAGGGCTGGACGACCGACGAATAAAAAAGAGATGTGCGGTCCGACTGGCAGTTTCGAATACGAAAATTGGCAGAGTCGGACGTGGCTGGTTCGCCGGTTCGCCGGCACACTCCCGCCCAGCGACGCCGCGAGGCGAAACGCCAGCGTTCCAGTCAGCAGCGACGCGACTGTGGAGCGAAGAGAGATAGGGAATGACGCCCCCAGCCGTCCAGGACTCCCGAACGCCGGCGGCCGAGGCGCCCGTCCAATGGACGCTCGACGGCGCAGTCGCCGTCGTGACGATGACCAAACCGCCGCACAACCTTCTCGACGACGCCATGCTCGAGGCCCTCGTCGCCGCCTATCGGGCGGCGGTCGAGGCCGGCGCGCGCGCCATCCTGCTGCGCAGCGCCCTGCGCCATTTCTGCGCGGGCGCGGAGGTCAAGTCCTTCGGCGTCACGACGGTCATACACACCGACCCCGTCAAGTTCGCCGCCCTCTTGGAGGGCCTGGAGAGCATCCCGGTCCCGACCGTCGCCGCTCTGAACGGCGGCGTGCTGGGCGGCGGCCTGGAGATCGCGCTGACCTGCGACATGATCCTGGCCGCGGACTCCGCCTTCGTGGGCCAAGTCGAGGTCGCGGTCGGTCTTCACCCGATGCTCGGCGGAACCCAACGCCTGGTGCAGCGCGCCGGCGTCGCGCGCGCCAAGGAGATCGCGATGCTCGGCCGCCGCCACTCGCCGCAGGCCTTCGAGCGGTGGGGCGTCATCAATCTGGTCGTTCCCGAAGAGGAGCTCGGCGCCGTCTCCCTGACCTGGGCCCGACAGCTCGCCGCGGGCCCGACGCGGATTCTTGGCGGCATCAAGATGCTGGCCAATGAATCGGCGCGCGCGGGCATCGCCGCGGCCGACCGGCGCCAAGTCGAGATCAACGCGATGATCTGGGCGACCGAGGACCGGAAGCGCGGGATCGAGGCGTTCCTGAAGACTGGGCCGGGCACGGCCGTCTACGAGGGAAACTGAGATGTCCGCGCCCCTCCAAGGCCTGCGCGTCGTCGACTTCACCCGCGTTCTCGCCGGCCCCCATTGCACCAAGGCGCTACGCGACCTCGGCGCGGACGTTATCAAGATCGAGCCCCCGTCGGGCGATATCGGTCGCAAGGGCCTGCCGCACATCGGCGACATGGGCCTCTATTTCGTCCAGCAGAACGCCGGCAAACGCAACCTCAGCCTCGACCTCAACTGGAAAGAAGCGCGGGAGATCGTCATGGAGCTCTGCCGCCACGCCGACATCATCGTGGAGAATTTCCGCCCAGGCACGCTTGCGCGCTTCGACCTCTCTTACCAGGACGTGAGCGCCTACAATCCCAATATCGTCTATGTGTCGATCACTGGTTACGGCCAGTCCACATCCTGGCGCGGCCGACCCGCCTTCGCGCCCACGGTGCAATGCGAGACGGGCCATACCTCGATTGTCCACACTCACTACGGCGCCGCCCTGACCGCGCCGATGAACGACGCCGCAAGCCACGCCGACGTCTATACCGGGCTTCAGGGCGTAATTGCGGTGCTGGCCGCCCTTGAGCACCGGCACAAGACTGGGAGAGGCCAGCACGTCGACGTCTCCATGGCCGCCACCATGCTCTCGGTCAATGAGCGCGCCGGCGCTCTGCTGTCGGAGATCGACACCGAGGGGGAGCCGATCGCGCTCTCGGCCAATGAATCCCACATCTACGAGTTGCCCGGGGGCAAACGGCTGACGATCGCCGCGAGCCCGATCTACACGCCGATGTTCATGAGCTACTGCGGAATGATGCGGCGGACGGATTTGCTGGTCGATCCGCGGTTCGCCACGGCGCGGCTCCGTCGGACTAACCTCAATGCCCTCCTCGCCGAGGTGCGGGCCTGGATCCTGACCTTCGAGGACCTGGCGCAGCTGCAGACGCATGTCAGCGAAGCCGGCCTCGCAGTGGGCGAAGTCCGTTCGATCACCGAGTTCGCGAAGATGGAATGGGTCAAGGAATGGAACGCCATCGTCGAGATCGACGATCGCACCGGCGGCACGACGCCGATGCCCGGCGCTCCGTGGATCTTCAGCGGCGCCGAGCTTCCCGCGCCGGGCGCGCCGGCCTTTCAGGGCGAGCACAACGCCGAGATCTGCGCGGAAGCCAAGGTGGCGCCCGAGGCCATCCAAAGCTTGAAGGACCGACGCATCCTTCTGAGCCGCCGCAGCATCATGGGCGATTTCGATTGAGGTCATCATGGTCGCGCTCAACCACACGCACGACCCGGCCGCCCGCAGCTGGGTGGCCGGCGCCAACCGGCCCGACGGCGACTTCCCGATCCAGAATCTCCCTTTCGCGGTGTTTCAACGCCCCGACGAGCAGCATCATTGGCGGGGCGGCGTCGCAATCGGCGATCAAATCGTCGACATGCATGCGCTCGGCGACGCCGCGTTGCTCGAGGGCTCCGCCGCCGCGGCCGCGCGCGCCTGCGTCTCACCGTCCCTGAACGCCCTCTTCCGGCTCGGGCCCACCGCCTGGCGAGCTCTGCGCCACGGCCTGTTCGATCTCCTGAAGGAAGGCGCTCCGCCGGCTGGGCGCGACGCCGTGGCTGCGTGTCTGTTTCCGCGGGAGGACGCGATCTTTAAGGTCGCGGCCGACATCGGCGACTATACCGATTTCTATACCTCGCTGTTTCACGCGGACAACATCGGCCGGGCGATGGGCCTCGAGCTGGTCACGCCGAATTTTCGCTGGATGCCGCTCGCCTACCACGGCCGGGCGTCGAGCATCGGCGTCAGCGGGCGTCCGGTCCGCCGGCCCCTGGGGCAGGCCAAGCCTCCCGGCGCGGTCATCCCGCTGCTCCAGGCATGCCAGAGGCTGGACTACGAGGCCGAGCTGGCGATCTACATCGGCCAGGCCAACGCGGCCGGCGAGCGGGTCCCGATCGACGAGGCCGAGGACAAAGTGTTCGGCATCGGCCTGCTCAATGATTGGTCGGCCCGGGACGTCCAGGTCTGGGAGCAGGCGCCGCTCGGACCGTTCCTGGCGAAGAACTTCGCGACAAGCGTGTCTCCGTGGATTGTCACCCTGGAGGCGCTGGCGCCGTTTCGCGCGGCGGCGTCGCGCCCGGACGGCGATTCTCCGCCGCTACCCTATCTCGATAGCGATCGGAACCGAACGTCCGGCGGCTTCGACATCGTCCTGGAAGTCCGCTTGGCCACGGCGCGTCAGCGAGAGGCCGGCCGGTTGCCTCGGCGCGTGTCGGTCACCAGCTTTCGTCACCAATATTGGACGGTGGCGCAGATGATCGCCCACCATACGGTGAACGGCTGCAATTTGCAGATCGGCGATGTGATCGGCAGCGGCACGGTTTCCGGCCCCTGCGAAGGGGAGGCAGGGGCGCTGAGCGAGCTGAGCAAGGCCGGAAGCGCTCCCGTGCCACTGGGCGCCGGCGAGGAGCGCGCCTTCCTCGAAGACGGCGACACCGTCACCTTGTCCGGCTATTGCGCGAAGGACGGTTTCGCTCGGATCGGCTTTGGTGACTGCGCCGGCGAGGTGCAGCCGGCGCCCACATTGTAGGCCGCCGGCGACGGCGGCACCGCGCGGTCGCGTGGGCATTGCGATGATTGCGGGGCAAGGGCGCATCACGCTCGTAGGGCAGCGTCGGCAAGGGAGATGCGCGAATGTTCTCGATAACCACCATGAGGCGGCCATGATCGATAGCTTCACCGTCGAGCATTATGAGCATGTCAGCCATCGCTCCTTCGAGGATGTCGTCGCTGCCTTCGAAGCCGAGCTCGGCGTGTCGAAGACGGCGCGATTCCAAGGGAGGTGGCCGCGGCGCTGGACCGACTCGGCCGCGACACTCGCGACGTCCTCAACATCGTTCACGAGCGGTGCGGGCGATGGCTTCTCCAATGCTGATGCCTTCATCGCAAGGGTGGCGAATGATCCCGCTGTGGGGCCGGGCAACTCGACGACATGGCGACAGCTCAACACCACGCATCATATCACTCAATTGGTGAGCGATATTGCCAAGGTGCGCGGCATTTCGATCAAAAAAGCCCCGGCGTCGGAAGAGGTGCGGTTCAGCCTGATTGATTGAGTGCGAGCCCGACATCTAAGCCCCACTTTCTTATAGTGGTTTATAGCGTAGACATAGTTCTCATCTTCACCGCTCTTAGCCCGCCACACGCGCGGCGCCCACGCTATTTCAGCACGGCGCAGGCGACGCGTGCGCCGGCGCCGCCAATCGGCTGCGACATGTGATCGTCAGGGCTCGCATGCACCACGATCGCCGATCCGTCCGCGTCCAGGAGATTGGTTTTACCGCCGCTCAAGGACACGCCGTCGACGAACATTTCCGCCTGCGCGGAGCCATCTGAATATGCATAGACATTCGGCAGATCCGCCGGGTGCGGCCCCTTGGGATTAAGGAACCCGTGTTCGGCGTTTGACGGATTGATATGGCCCTTCGAGTGCATGAATTTTTCGATGTCGGAGCAGTCGCCAACTTCGTGCACATGAACGCCATGCCAGCCCGGCGCGAGCGCGCCCGGCCGCAGCATGACGCGAAGAACGACCCCATGCGGCCCCTGTTTGACCTCAATGGAGCCGATCCCCTTGCCTTTGTTGTCGACGACGTCGGCGGTTCGCTCCTCCGCGCATGCAAAGCCGGTCATGAGCGCGATTGAAACTAAGGCGAGGACAAGTTTGTCGAACATCTTTCCCTCTCACGTCTTTGCGAACCGGCGGTCGTCGCGGCGTCGCAGGATATTACGCGCGCCGACCACTGTTGTGTAAAGTGCGACTGGATAAAGAGTGAATGCGGTCAAAGCGAATATAGATCCAGCGCCCCCGACAGGCGCGTGCGATATTGTTCAAGCCGGGCTTTGTCCCTTTCCGCGGCGGCTCGCTCCACATAGGGCGCGTAATTGATGAGATTGATCGCCTTTATAATCGGCGCCATTTCGCGGATCTTCTCCTCCTTCAAGCCATAGCCGATGAGAAATTCCTGCTTGGCGTCGACCGAGAGATCATGAAGCGCCATCGAAAGATCCCAGTAGGGCGCAACGTTGGAGGCGCAGCACTCCCAATCGATCACGGCGGTGATCGCCCCAGAGGCGTCGGCGACCACGTTCTTTAGCCGCATGTCGCCGTGGTTGAGAACGGGCGACGGGTCCCAGCGCTCCATGTCGCGAACGACCGATCTCAGCCGTTTAAGCTGGCCGGCGTCCAGCATATCCTGCTCATCCAGCAGGTCGACGCGCGCTTCAATTTTCAATTCCCCGCGCAGATACTCCTTCCAAGTCTCTTTGCGCGAGAGCTGATTGCCCGACCAATCAAACGTTTGGCCAAAGCCCGATGTCTTGACGGAGTGGATCAGAGCGGTCAGTCGCCCCATTTCACGCAAAATTGTGAAGCGTTCGGGATGATGCGTCGCCTCCTGTCCCTCGACTTTCGGAAGCACCATGTAGGGCATGCCGATAATGTCGGCGCCGACCTCCAGAATTTTCGCGGTCGGCACGCCAGCCTCGCTGGCTTTGGTGATCGCCCATTGCTCTTTGAGATAATCCTTTAGTTTGTCCGGCGTTGTGTTCATGCGGACGATGAAATCACCTTCGGCGTGGCGGACCTCGAACACGAAATTGGTGATGCCGCCGCCGCGCGCCACGATGCTCTTGGGCTTTGACCCGAGGTGATGCTCGATAATTTTGCCCGCATTGGATCGCGCCTTGCGCGGATCGATTGGCGCTTCTTGCGCAGCGGTCATTGTTGCAGCGCCTCGCTCTCCAGGCCGCCAAGGCGAAACAGCAGTTCGCCAAGCTCCTGGGAGCTTTCAATCTTCACCGTCCGCAGCAGGCCCTTATATTCCAGATCGCGCGATCCGACATGGACGGCAAGGCCGACGCCGGAAAGAAATGAATCCATCGGCGTGTCGCCGCAGCCGACAGAGTCCTGCAGCTCGACGCCGAGCCGGTCCGCGATGGCGCGCACGCCGAACAATTTGTCGACGCCCTTGCGCGTCGCGAAATTCGAGCGCTTGACGTGCTGATAGGCCATCCGCCGATCCTGCGGGGCTTCGACGAGCAGAAACATCATGCAGATGTCCTGGGCCATCAAGGTATCGCGAAGATCGTCCAGCGAGAGGCAGACGATAGACGACGCGCTCGTGTATTTTGCGCGAAGATGGGGGATTTTCTCCCTGACAGGCGTCCAGATCGTCTCACCGAGAGTCCAGTCGCGCGCGTAATAGAAGACAAGAAGGTCGTCGACGTCATTCTCAAGCAGCCCGCGCACGCCCGTCAGCACCTCGTCAATTTCCAGCGGCTCAAGCGGAAAAGCGTCGAGCTCCTCGAAGACGATGTCTCCAGCCGCATCTTCTCTAAGATAGCCGACGACGCCGCCGTTGAGCGAGACAAGCGGCAAAGGCGCATTGGTGATCGAATACCACTCGCGCCCGAAGGTGCGGATGACGTTCAGCGGAAACCGCAGCGTGTTCAGCACAATGGGCCGGCCAAGATCATTGAGGCGCTTCAATCCGCAAGCGACCGGATCTGGAATGACGATCCGCCCTTCAAATTCATGCACCGCAGTTCCGTCAAGGTCGGTTATGAGCGCGCCCGCTCCGGTGAAATTGGTCTCCGCCAGAAACGCCCTGAGCTCTTCGTCGATCTGTTCTCCAAGCGCCATTCCGGGTCCTCATCCTCTGTCGCCGCGTTTCGTGCTTACACAAGCCGCGCGCTTTCGCATCGAGACCGGAGACATGGTGATCGCGCCTGCCTTAACCAGACGCAAGCCCACAGGTCGGCGTGCGCTTGACGGCGGACACTCCGTCCTATGTGGCGCCGACGCGCTTAAGCGACAGCCCTCAATCTCTAAAATCCTCGCGCCCGATCGCGCGCGAAGATTACGCTTGGCGGGCAGTCAAGCGGCCTGGCCGGCGCTTGTTACGCAAACCTTCTCAACGGCGGTCATCTCGCCAACATTTCCTTTAAGCAGCGCCCGTTCCCCGCTCGCGCCGCAATGAGACGGCCGATGTGACCCGCCGCGCTTGGGCGCTAGGCGCGCTGGCAAAAGCGGGCTGCATCTCGCAAGTTCAGGTCCGAAGATTGAAATTAAACACATCGATACGCCCGTCTATTTAGAAACAAAACGAAACTAACCAGCCGGAATCTCGACACTCCCGCGCGGAACATTGGCGCCAACTTGCTCCGCCAAGACGCGAGCAATAAGACCGATCTTCTTATGTATAAGAGACAGCAGTGAGAGATGCTTCTTACATTGCCAGCCGCATTCAGTCAGTGCTATCAAAACGCCGAAAACTTGCACTATTTACGCACCATAAGTGCGCGTCGACCTGGCTAACATCGATAGTCGCGAATATTTGCCGAAAGAATAATTTAAAATACATCGCGATCCCCTGGGGGCGTCAATGCCCAGAGTCAGGATACACTATAGAGACGGCGCTTAAGTCCGACAATGATGTCGTTGTCGCGCTGAACGCTGACTATTTCAGCATCAAGAATCATCTATCTGCGGACATGCAATGCATGCACGTTATAAGGAATCCTTTGAGTGTCGTCGTCTCCGCATACTACTCCCACCTCCGAACCCATCCGACTGATGGATGGGACCTCCTGATTGGTCAGAGGAGTGTTTTGAGGGAAGTAGACCAAGACGTCGGCATGGCCTTGACCTTGGCGTTTCTGGAATCGCGTCACTTTCAGCCGGAGACGAACGGTCCTTTGTGCGATATGATCTCGTGGAATTATGACGACTTACGGATCGTCCCGTTGCGCATGGAGGACATAACGTCAAACACAGCTAATTTCTTCCGCGTGCTGTCTCGAATGGAGGTCTTGAGAAACGCGACGATGCCTGATCCTGATAGGTTTTCGTTTGCCGCAATGACCGGCCGGCAACAGGGGGTGATAGATCTCTCGTCGCATTATCGCTGTGGAAGCAGCACTGAATGGCGCGATGCTTTGCCGAGAGGAGTTATCTTATATGTCCTTCATCATTATCGAGATTTTCTGCTACGGTTCTATCCAGAAGTTATTTTCGAAGCTGACTCCTTGAGCGCCGCCAAAGTTCGTTCGAAATCAGACTGCCTACCGGCGTGAGGAGGCGAGAGCGCCAGCGATTGGAGGCTGTCATGCGCTGCGTTGCGCGAAACAAATTGAAACAACCGCGCCAGAATCTCGACACAGCTGCGCGGAACTCTCGGTTTGGAACTCGCCGCTGCCTCGAAGCCGCGAGTAGGTGAACTCTCCGACCTTGAACAAACCCGCATCAAGCGCGGCCGATAGGCGATGGATCCTCGTCGTCGAGGACGACGAGGATATTCGATCGCTTTTATCGAAATATCTCAGCGACAACGGGTTCGAGGTGATGCTTGCCCGCGACGGCAAACAGATGGACGCGGTTCTCGCGAGCGAGCAGGTCGACCTTATCGTGCTCGACATCAACCTTCCCGGTGAGGATGGATTCTCCATCTGCATGCGCTTGCGAGACACGGGAAGTCCCCCATTGATCATGCTGACCGCGCGCGGCGAAGACACGGACCGTATACTTGGCATCGAACTTGGGGCGGACGATTATCTGGTCAAACCCTTCGTTCCGCGTGAATTGCTCGCGCGCATCGGGGCCGTCCTCCGGCGGACTGCACCGGATATTGAGTCGTCCCAGAAAATCAGCGCCTATAGCTTTTCTGGATTCTTCCTGGACTCTTCCACACGGCGCCTGTTGGGCCCGACCGGCGTACGGGTGATCCTCACGAGCACGGAATTCGACCTGTTGCTGACGCTCTGCCGCAATCCCGGAAAAATATTCTCGCGCGACGAGTTGAAGGCGTCGTCCACGACCGAGCGGAGCGTGGACATCCTGATAAGCCGGCTTCGTCAAAAGATCGAGAATGACCCGCGAGACCCGACGCTCATTCAGACGGTCCGCTCGATGGGCTATACGTTCACCGCGAAAGTCACCGTCCAGTGAGAACATCTGCGCTCCGAAACATCAATGTGCAGCTGGGACTTCTCCTCCTCCTATGCGTCGGCCTGTTCCACGCGGCGGTGACGACGATCCTTTTCCTGTCCGAACCTGCTCCCGGCCACCCTCGCGACCTGAGCGCCTCCATCGTCGTGGCGGCTTTAACCGCGTTGGACGCCGCCTCCGCAGCGGAGAGGCCAGCCATCGCAACAGGTTTTAACGAGAACTTTCCGGGGTTTCACGTCGCGCTCTCAGAGCCGGGAGTCGCCCCGCGCAACGGGGCGCAGCCCGTTTATTTTCGGTTTCGCCTCCCCGTCGGAGTCGAGATCGCAGCGCATGATGACAACAAGCGATTTAGCGGGTCGTTGCACGATGGGCAGCAATTCCTGCTCGACGCCCCGATCCGGCCTTCCGGATTTCCCCGGTTCGCGATCGTCACCCTGGGCTTCGTCGCGGTGAGTTTGTTCATCTTTTCCCTATGGGCCGCGCTGTCGCTTACGCGGCCCCTGACGAATTTCGCGGACGCCGCCGAATCCTTCGGACTCGACAGTGTTCCGGCGCAGCTCGCCGAGACAGGACCCGAAGAGGTCCGCAAGGCGACGCGGGCCTTCAACCGCATGCAGCGTCGTATCGCCGAGATGGCCTCTCAGCGAACGCGGATGTTGACGTCGGTCAGCCACGATCTTCGGACCCCGATCACGCGGATGCGTCTTCGCGCCGAATACATTGAGAGCAGCGAAACGAAAGCAAAACTGCTGCGGGACCTCGACCAAATGGAGGCGATGGTCGGCGGCTGCCTCGACTATCTGCGCGGTGGTTTCCAGCAGGAGATCGTCGCGCTGGATCTGGCGAGCCTGTTGCAGACGATTGTCGATCAGTACGTCGATGTTGGCGCCAATGCGCGCTACGACGGAATCGATCACGTCAACGTTCTAGGCAGTCCGGACAATCTTGAACGCGCATTCTCCAACCTAATCGACAATGCGGTGAAACACGGGGAAAACCCTGAAATCCGAGTGCTCGAAAGCGATGACGCAGCGGTTGTCGAGATCGCTGACAGGGGTCCAGGCATCCCCCAAGAAAGAAGGGATTTGATGCTGGAACCCTTCGAGCGAGGAGACGTAGGCGCGTCCTCGAACACAAAAGAGGGCTTCGGGCTCGGCCTGGCGATCGCGCGCGCGATCGTGGAAGCCCACCGCGGACGCCTCACGCTGGATGAGCGGACCGGCGGCGGCCTGATCGCGAGGGTATCGCTGCCCAAAACCGACCTCGAAACAAATCGAAACGAATCGAGCAAATAAATGTCCCCTGAGAGTTCGACCTTGACGCCCAAAGGGGGTCGTCGGGATGTCGATACATCAATCAATTCCAGGCCGCGCCGCGCTATCGGGTAAAACAGTCGCCGTCGTGCATCCTGCGTGGCATTCCTGCGGGACGCATCAGGTTATCGCTAGTCAGATAGAAGCCTACAAAAAGCTCGGCGCGCGTGTGCTTTCCATTGCGCTGATGGACGATGTCACGCCCTCGGTCGGCCGCGGCGCACGCTGGAAGGATTACAGGGCGCATAGTCAGGATCTCGCCGCCGACGAGAGATATGAATCGTCCGCCACGATCCCCGACCTCTTCAAGACAACGCTCCTGAAGGACGGCTGGTGGCCCCTAACGCATGGCGATCAGGCAACCTGGCTGGTGGAGCTGGTGAAGCGCGCGCCTCTTCCCGAAGCGCTCGATACGAACGCTATTGACCTGATTCACGCCAACCACTTTTTCGTCTTGCCTTTCGCCGAGAAAATGCGCGAGAGGCGCAGTATTCCCGTCGTCCTCGACACTCACGACATCCAGGCTCGGCAATACGAGCTGCGCAATCGTGCAGGCTTTAGCATTCCGCCTTACGTTGGCTATAGGAGCATGCTTGCCGTCGAACTCGATTGGATCAAGCGCGCCGACGTTTGCATTCACTTGAATTCGGAAGAGTATGCGGCGTTTCAGCAGCTTCTGCCTCTCGCGCAACACGAGCTGATCTATCCCTCGATCGCCCCTGCGCTACCTCACGACAATGGCGATCACGCTATTTTCGTCGCTGGCAACAACGCAGCCAACTACATCAGCGTTCGATGGTTCTTGAAATATATTGTGCCGCGCGTGCCTGAAATATCGATTTCAATTTTTGGCGATATCGCCGATGGCGTGAAAAGCCGTGACAGACTTCTGTACAAGGAGCATCGCAATCTGTTCCGTGGCAGAGTAGCTGAAATACAGTCTGCCTACGCCGATGCAGCTTTAGTTCTCCTCCCCACCAGAGAAGGGCACGGCCTTTCGATCAAAACCGTGGAAGCTCTCTCCAGCGGACTGCCGGTCGTCGCGACGTCGAAGGCTTTCAGAGGAATGGGGATCGATCCATCACAGCTTCGCAACGTGTTCATCGCGGACGACGCCGCCGAATTCGCCGCCGCCATGATGAAGCGTCGTGGGATGAGCGAACGAAGCGATCCGATGACGAGCGATACGCGCGCATTATACGAAGAGAGATACTCATCTGAGCGTTATGCGAGTCGGCTCGGCGACATCGCAAGCAAGTTGATGGCCCGTATGCGAGCGACGTGAGCCGATGCAATCGGCGCTGTTCTCTCGCCGCGAAGAGCAGCGGCAAAGACCAACCAATATGAAAGCACCCCGATCTTCGGAGGCGGCGCGCGTCCGCGCTTTCGGCGTACACTCTGGAGAGGAGCAAGATGGCGCAGGAAATTGAACACGAAAGCGAGGTCGCCCTTTTTCTCGCGTCGCAGATTCAGCTAGAGAACCTCGAAATGAAGCGCAGACGCATGGCGGATGCGCTCGATCCAGTGACAGCTTTCGTCTACTTCAAATTGAGAGAATTTTACTGGACTGTGACCAAGCAGCTAGGACTTGGTCATCTGCACAATGGATCGAGGACTCGCGACCGCTCGAGACTCAGGCGCCGACCTCTGTTGCCAAGAGAACTCGCCGCGGACGACACGCTCTCCTCCATCTCCTCTTGCCGTATTTTCATCGATGTAACGCCAACGCTACGTGTTGGAGGGAAAACCGGCGTGCAGCGCGTCGTTCGCGAAATAGCCAAGAGATCAATCCAGGATCGATTTGCGCTTCCCGTCGTTGTCGAAAATGGCGAACTTCTTTCGTACTACGATCATCCGTTGCTCCCGGCCTCGATCACGTTCAGGGAAGGCGACAAATTCATGCTCCTCGACGCAAGCTGGGGCATACTTTCGGAGCATCTGCCTCTTATTCAGCGTCTCGCCGATGTCGGCGGACAGCTCATAACGGTCGTACATGACCTGATCCCCTTGATCCATCCGCTCAGCGTCACGCCGCGAATGACTGAGGAATTCAACGAGTGGTTCGAAAAACTCGTGCTGAAAAGCGATCGCATCATATGCGTCTCAAAGAGCACTGCGATGGATTTCATCGCCTATGTCGCGCGCAAAGACCTCGCGACCAAGCCGCATCTTCGCATCGGCTGGTGGCGACTGGGCGCGGATTTCAACGACGAAGAGAATTCATCGATTTCTTCTGAGGCCAAAACCGTGACCGCAAGCGAAACGCCTTACTTTTTAAGCGTGGGCACTCTTGAACCGCGAAAATGCTACCCGATCGCGCTCGACGCTTTCGAACGCCTTTGGTCGCGCGGGATCGACGCGCGTTACGTCATCATTGGCCAAGCAGGTTGGCAAAGCGAATCTCTCGAACATCGCATCAAACAACACAACGAATTTGGGCGACGCCTTCTATGGCTCGATAAGGCGAGCGACGCCGATCTTCATCACTGCTATACCCATGCGCGCGCATTGGTTTATCCATCGATGATCGAAGGATTTGGCCTCCCGCTCGTTGAAGCTGGTCGTTACGGGCTTCCAGTCATCGCGTCGGATTTGCCGGTGTTCCACGAAATCGGCGGAGATCACGTCCGCTATTTCAATTTACTGGACTCGATCGACTTGGCCGACAAAATCGAGAAGCTCTATCGAGAACCGATCGAAAAAGAAAAGATGCCTGTTTATTCCTGGGACGATTCTGCGCGCAGTCTCGCCAGTCTAATCTTGAATGATGCCTATCAGACCCGCGCTGAGGTGGTCCCCGCCTGATTTGCAGTCTTGCGCTTTTCCTAGCGGCAAGACGGCGCGCTTCAATATCACTTTGCGATCACCGCGCTTGGTTCTGCGAAGCCGGATCTTGCGCAAGGCCGTCGATAAGTTCAAACATTCACATTTGGGAACTAAACTGCAGCAGCATGTGCATGAGAGATTGATTGGAAATGGCTAGGCGGCAGATTGAAACGGAGATTGAGATTGAAGCGCCCGCCAGCCGCATTTGGGCGCATTTGACGGATTTCTCCCGAATGCCGCAGTGGAATCCGTTCATTACATCGATTTCCGGGACGCTCAGTCCGGGCGCGCGGCTCTCAATTGAGCTGTCGCCGCCAGGCAAGCGCCCGATGCATTTCACGCCCGACATCCTCGCGGTTCGACGGAACAGAGAACTCCGCTGGCAGGGCCATCTCTTCATCGGCGGCATTTTCGATGGCGAGCACTATTTCTTGCTTGAGTCGCTTAGCGAAAGCCGCACGCGTTTTGTGCAGGGCGAGACCTTTTCCGGGCTTCTCGTTGGACCTCTGAGCGGCATGCTCCACGCGACACAGACGGGATTCGAGGCAATGAATCTCGCTCTCAAGCAGGTCGCCGAGCGTCGGATTCCTTAAAATCTCAATCCATCTCCGAACATGCCTTTAACAACGATCTCCGACGCACTTACGGATGCGCGGGCGACACAAGATCGAGCGCGGCCCTCTTGCGCGACCCCGAATGGTCCGCTGCGAGCACGAGATAGACCGCGGGCAGAACAAACAGCGTGAACAAGGTGCCGATGGAAAGGCCCGAGGCGATCACCAGACCCATGTTGAAGCGCGACGCCGCGCCCGCGCCCGCCGCCATGATGAGCGGGAAGACGCCGAGCACCATCGCCGCGGTGGTCATAAGGATCGGACGCAGGCGAATGGACGTGGCCTCCAGGATCGCTTCCCGTTTCGACATCCCGCTGTGTTGCAATTCATTGGCGAACTCGACGATCAGAATGCCGTGTTTACTGATCAGGCCCATCAACGTCACCAGGCCAACCTGGGTGTAAATATTGATGCTCGCGCCGCCAAAGCCGAGCATGATGAAAACCAGCGCGCCGGCGATCGACATTGGGACGGATACGAGAATGATCAGCGGATCGCGGAAGCTCTCGAATTGCGCGGCGAGCGCCAGAAAGATGATGATGAGGGCGAAGCCAAAGGTCACCGCGAAGCCGCTCGACTCCTGAATGAACTGACGCGAGGGTCCGGCATAGTCGATCGTATAAGTCGCGGGCAACGCTTGGCGCGCGATCTCTTTGAGCGTGTCGAGCGCCTCGCCGGCGATGACGCCAGGCGCGGCCACGCCAGAAATCGTCACCGAATTAATCTGCTGGAAATGATTGAGCGACTCGGGAACGATGGCGGTTTCGAGCTTGGCGACGGTCGAGAGCGGCGCCAAGGAGCCGTCCGCCGTCTTGATGTAATAATTCAAGATCTGATCCGGATTCAGTCGAAACCGTTGGGCGACCTGCGGAATGACTTTGTACGAACGGCCGGCCAGCCCGAAATATTGCGTATAGCCACCGCTCAGCGCGGTGGTGAGCGCGCCGCCGACGTCGATCATTCTCAGGCCGAGCTGCGCGGTCTTTTCGCGGTCGATGACAAGCGACAACTGCGGCTGATCAATCTTGAGATCGGTGTCGAGGAACATGAACTTTCCCGTCGCCAGAGCTTTCGACAGGAATTCGCGGGAGATGCCGTCCATCTTCTCGAAAGGGTCGGTGCTCTGGAAGACGAATTGAATCGGCAAGCCCATCGAGCCCGGAAGCGGCGGCGGCTGAAAGGCGACGAAGCGCACGCCGGGTACAGCGCTTAGCTCCTGCTGGAGCATATGCTGTAAGTCCTCCGCCCCGACCTTGCGCTCGTCCGCAGGCTTGAGCACGACGCCGGACAGATTCGCCGCCGGCGAATTGATCTGGAACACGCTGTCAGTCTCTGGATGCTTGGCGATGATCTTATATGCCTGATCGGCGTAGTACAGCTTTTGTTGGAGAGTGGCGTTGGGCGCCGGAGTCGCCTGCGCCAGAATGATGCCCTGATCCTCGTTTGGCGCGAGTTCGCTCTTGGCGCTGGCGTAGAGCCAATAGATGCTCGAAAGCACCAGCCCGCCGAAGACGAGCGTCACCGGGACGTAATTGAGGGAGGAGTCCAGTAGACGGTGATAGCGATCCCGGACGGCGTCCATCCGCGCGTCGATGTAGCCGACGATGCGGGACTCAAGCGTCTCCTCGCCCCGGTTCGGGGGCTTGAGCGCGAGAGCGCAACTCACCGGCGACAAAGTGAGCGCGACGATGCCCGACACGGTGACCGCCGCCGCCAGAGTGAAAGCGAATTCGACGAAGAGCGCGCCGGTGAGGCCGCCCTGAAAGCCGATCGGCACATAGACGGCGATCAGCACGATCGTCATGGCGATGATCGGTCCGGCGAGTTCGCGCGCCGCCAGCAGCGCGGCGTCGACAGGCGTCAGGCCTTCGCCGAGATGCCGGTTGACGTTTTCGACGACAATGATGGCGTCGTCGACCACGAGGCCGATCGCGAGCACCAGCGCCAGAAGCGTCAGCAGATTGATCGAGAAGCCGAGAGCAAGGAGAAACGTCAGCGCGCCGATGAGCGAAAGCGGGATCGCCATGATCGGGATCAGCACCGAGCGCCACGATCCCAAAAACACGAAGACGACGGCGGTGACGATGAGGACCGCTTCGATCAGCGTGTGAATCACCTCGTCGATGGAGCTGTTCACGAAATTCGTCGTGTCGTAGACGATCTCGCTATTCAAGCCTTGGGGAAGCGCTTTGACAATGTCGGGATAGGCGTCCTTGACGCCTTTGACGACATCGAGCAAATTCGCGTTCGGTGCCACCAGAATGCCGATATAGACCGCCTGCTTGCCGTCGAACGACACCGAGGATTCATAATCGTCCGCGCCGAGCGTGACATTGGCGACGTCGCGCAGCTTCACATTGGCGCCGTTCACCTGCTTGACGACGAGGTTGCGAAACTCCTCGAGTGAATGGAGCGACGTCGCCGCCGAGAGATTGACCTGAACCCATTGGCCCTTGGTCGAGCCGAGGCCGGCGATATAGTCATTGCTCTGGAGGGACGCCGCCACTTCGCTGGCGGTGAGCCCATAGGCGGCGAGCTTCACCGGATCGAGCCAGGCTCTGAGCGCAAAGGTCTTGCCGCCGATAAGCTCCGCCGTCTGCACGCCCGGCACCGATTGCAGACGCGGCTGCACGACGCGGATGAGATAGTCCGTCACCTGGCTCGGCGTGAGGATGTCGCTGTTGAAGCCAATGTACATGGCGTCGGTGGTTTGGCCGATCTTGACGGTGATGACGGGACGCTGCACGGCCTGCGGCAATTGGTTGAGCACCGAATCGATCTTGGTGCTGATCTCGGTGAGCGCCTTGCCGGAATCATAGTTCAACCGCAGATTGGCGGTGATCGTGCTCACCCCGATCTGACTCGTCGAGGTGAGATAGTCGATGCCGTTCGCCTGCGCGATGGCGTTTTCGAGCGGCGTCGTGACGAAACCGGCGACGGTCGCCGGATCGGCGCCAAAATAGTACGTCATCACCGTGACGACGGCGTTTTGCGTGCGCGGATATTGCAGCACGGGCAAAGTCGCCAGCGATCTCAGGCCAAGCACCAGGATCAGCAGGCTCACCACGGTGGCGAGCACCGGGCGACGCACGAAAATGTCGGTGAAACGCATCTTGCGGAATCTCCGTTCACTGATCCACGGGCTTGGGAGAGTCGTCGACAGGCGGCGACGGCTCTTTCGAAATGGCGAGCGGCGCGCCGTTGCGCAGCTTGACCTGACCGGCCGTGACGACCGTTGCGCCTTCGGGCACCCCTTCGAGCACCGAGACTTCGTCGCCGCGCGTCTCGCCGAGCCGAACGAACGCTTGATGCGCGACGAGCCCGGAGCCTTGCGGCGCCTTCTTATCGGCGCTCTCCTCGCTTTTTTGTGCAAGGAACACCGAATTGCCGAAAGGCGCATAAACGATCGCCGTTTGCGGCAGCGTGATGAGGCGCTGGGGCTTGCCGGTCGCGATTTCCACTGAAGCGAACATGCCGGGCCGCAGCTTGCGTTCAGCATTGGCGAGGCTCGCGCGTATCTGCACGTTGCGACTCGCGAGATCCACCTTGGAGCTGATGGCGTCGATCTTGCCCGTAAAGCTCTGGCCGGGAAAGGCGTCGACGGTCGCCGCGATGGTTTGTCCGACCGAGACGCCGTTCAAGTCCTGCTGCGGCAGGACAAAGTCGAGAAAGATCGGATCGAGCGCCTGCAAAGTCACGATCACCGTTCCGGCGCCGATATATTGGCCAAGATCGATCTGGCGGATGCCGAGCCTTCCGGCGAAGGGCGCGAGCAGGGTCTTTTGCGCGATCACCGCCTCCTGCTGCACGACCTGGGCGTTGGCGCTTCGCAGATTGGCGATATCCGTATCCACAGTCGCCTGACTCGCGGCGCGGATTTTGAGCTGCGACTGGTCGCGGCGCAGATTGATGGCGTTGAGCTCCGCGGTGGCTTTCAAGGCTTCGAGTTGGGCGTTGTCCGTATCCTTGCGCAGCTCGATGAGAATTTGTCCCGCCTTGATGTCCTCGCCCGACTGGAAGTGGATCTTCTCGACGATGCCCGAAGTTTCGAGCGCGAGGTCCGCGCCATTGACGGCGCGGAACGTGCCGATCGCTGAAAACTTCGGGCGCCATTCCTGATAGGCGGCCGTCGTCACCGACACGGTCTGCGGCGGATTGGCCATGGAGGCGAGGAACCGCCCGATCATCATCGAGCGGAAACTGACGAAGCCGTAAAGGCCTGCGAACACGAGGGCGACGATCGCCAGCATGATCATCATGGGCTTGAACATCGATCCGAGACGGTCTTGCAAAAGCGTGTTAACGGGCACGGGAGCGTTCCTCAGCCTCGGCGCGTATCGCCGCGGCGATCGGCAGGGTTGAAATGAGATCGGTGGGTTTGGGAAGCGACGCCGGCGTCTCGTCGAGGCGATTCCACCACCCGCCGCCGAGCGCCTGCATCAGCGCCGCGGTATCCGAGAAGCGCGCCGCCTGCGCCTGGACGCGATTGAGACGAGCGTTGAGCAGGGTCTGCGCGGCGTTGAGCACCGTCGGATAGGTCGTCGAGCCAGCCAAATATTGGGCTTGCGAAATATCCAGGCTTTCGGCGGCGGCCTTTTCGGCCGCAACCTGCGCACGCAGCGTCGCCGCGTCATGCTTGATCGCCTGCAAGGCGTCGGCGACGTTCTGGAAGGCGCTGATCACGGTGGCGCGATATTGCGCTTCCGCCTGTTCCAGCGCGGCCAGCTTCGCCTCGCGCTGATGGAATAGTTTGCCGGCGTCGAACGCCTGGCCGGAGAGCTGCGTCGCAAGATTGTAGACCGAGGTCTGCGGCAAGAATAATTGCGAGAAATTCGAAGCCTGACTGCCGCCATTGCCCGTCAGCGTCAGCTGCGGCAGCATATTTGCCGTGGCGACGCCCACATTGGCGCTCGCCTGATGCAACTGAGCCTCCGCCGAAAGAACGTCCGGGCGCTGGCGCACCAGATTTGACGGCAGGCTGAGCGGCAGATCCCGTGGTAGATGCAGATGCTCAATGTCGATCGCTTCGCCCTTATCGTCATTGGGAAAACGGCCGAGATAGGCCATGAGCTGATTGCGCGTCTGCGCGCGCGCTTTTTCGAGCGGCGGCAGCGTCGCTTGCGCCTGCGCGACGAGCGCCTTTTCCGACACCACGTCGGCCGCGCTCACGGCGCCGAGCTCGAAGCGCTTCTGCAAGATGTCGAGTTGCTTCTGATAGGCGGCGATGAGATCGCGCGTGACCTTGATCTGCGAGGCGTAGTTGGAATCGGCGATCGCAGCGGTCACCACATTGGCGGCCAGCGCCAGATAGGTCGCCTCAAGCTGGAATCGCTGATACTCGGCCGCGGCGAAATCGCTCTCAACCGTGCGCATCGTCTTGCCGAAGACGTCGGGCGTGAACGACACGGCGACATTCGAATTATGGAGCGTGTAGAGCAGCGCCGTCGCCCCGCTCGACGACGAGCCTTGCGATCCGCTCGACGAGGAGCTTTGCGAGAAGCCGCCGAATTGCGCCGTCGTCATTTGCGTGCGCGCGACGCTCTGGCTCAGAGTGGCCGACGGAAAGAAGGACGCCGCATCGGCTTCCGTGGTCTCGCGCGCCTGGCGCAGCGCCGCTTCGGCGGCGGCGATGTTGGGATGATTGGTCACCGCCTCGGCCACCAGCGCCGCAATCTGCTTGGAGCGGAACAGTCGCCACCATTCGCCCGGAATATCGCGGCCAGGAACGAGCTTTTGCGCGCCGCCGCCCGCGATGGGCGCCGATTGGGTGATGTTCGCTGGCTTGCCCGCTGCATAGCCCGCGCCCAGGGGCGCCTCCGGCGCGACAAAGTCGGGGCCGACAGCGCAGCCGGAAAGCAACGCGGCAAGCAGAAGCCCCAGCGCTGCCGCCCTGCCCTTTGATTTCAATGTCCCTTGGCGTCGATCGCTCTGGGCGATGTTTCGCGCCTTCGGGCTTTCGAGCGGAAGAGCAAGGCGATCCCCCACATGAGGGTTGAGCAACGGCCGGGATATTTGAGGCGCCCTCCAGCTCATATCGGACCCAGGTTAAACTGAACGGTTCAGTTTTATGCTTGCCCTTTGGCGCGTGTCAACGTTAAATTGAACTGGATCGTTTAGTTTGAAACTTTTCGAAAGTGGGCCGATAGATAAGTCACACCACCGGCGTTTGCCGGTTCAGGCTCGGCGGAGGCGTGGGGAAGAGCGGATGGCGCGGGGGCAGAGCCTTGAAGAAAAAGTCGGCGGCGTCGCCGCGATGAAGACGGAAATCGAGGAACCCGCCATGAAGAGCCCGTCGACGGATCTTGCGACGGCGGCAGGATCGACAGAGGCGCATGTTGCGGGACGGAAGGAATGTTCCGTGATCGAGGCCGCGCGAAAATTATTCCTCGAACAGGGCTTCGCCGAGACGAGCATGGACGCGATCGCGCGGTCCGCTTGCGTGTCGAAGGCGACGCTTTACGCTTACTTTCCGAGCAAGGAAGCTTTGTTCGCCCATTTGATCGAAGCGGAATGCCGCCTGAAAGCGAGCAGGCTGAAGATGCCCGATCTCGACATCGGCCTTGTCGAGGCGCTTCGAAGCTTCGCGCGTCAATTTGTCGAAGTGTATTTGACCCCGGAGTCGATGGCGTTCTTTCAGGCGATTTCCAGTGAGCGCATGCGCTTTCCGCAACTCTGCAGGCTCTTCTTTGAAAGCGGGCCGAAAAACGAGCTCATGCGCGTCGCGGCGTTGCTCGAAGAGGCCAAAGACCGCGGCCTGCTGACGTTCTCAGACGCGACAGAAGCCGCTAGCCATTTTTTGAGTCTTGTCCGCGGAGACCTGCCACTTCACACGGCGCTTGGTCTCGAACCGAGAGCCGAAGCCTCCGCTAACGCGATGGTCGATGCGGGAATTGATGCTTTTCTGAGAGCATATAGGCGAGAGGGAACTTCGCGCATTACAGCGAGATGTCGCAACAAGACCGCTTCAAACTGATTGTACGACGCGATTGCGATGGGCGAAGCATGACGAGTAAACCGCCAATTCGATGGATACTCTTGCTTGCCGCCATCGTCGCGGGCGGCTGCTTCCCATGCCGGGCGGACGATGCGACAGCGGGAAAGAAAAGTGTAAACGAACAATCCGTTCCGTCACGCGGTCTGCCCGCGGAAGTCGTCACCAATCATACGATCACGCTCAACGGCGAGAAGGTGGCGTTCACGGCGCGAGCAGGCGCCGTGCATCTGCGGGACGCTCAAAGTGATGCGCCGCAGGCGGATGTGGCCTACGTTTCTTATGAACGCGCGGGCGCGGAATCGCTCAGCCGGCCGATTGCTTTCGTCTTCAATGGCGGACCCGGCGCGGGCTCCGCCTGGCTCGGTCTAGGCGCGCTGTCGCCATGGCGGCTTCACATGGCCAACGCGCTCTCGCCATCGGCGCCGCCCACGATCGTCGAGAACGCCGAGAGCTGGCTGACGTTCGCCGATCTGGTGTTCGTTGATCCGCCGGGCACAGGCTACAGCAAAATCCTTGGCGACGGCGAGGATCTCAGGAAGCGATTCTTCTCGGTCCAAGGCGATGCCGACGCGCTTGCAGTCGTCCTTCGCAAATGGCTGACGACACACCGGCGCCTGGCCTCCCCCAAATATCTTGTCGGCGAGAGCTATGGGAGTTTTCGCGCCGTCAAACTGGTGCATGCGCTGCGAGAGCGCGAAAGCGTGGGGGTGACAGGTCTCATTCTCATCTCCCCAGTCCTCGACTTCACCTGGTTGGACGCGCGCAATCTTCTGTCCTTCGCGGCTTACTTACCTTCGTTTGCAGCAGTCACGCGCGGCGCAAAGGATCGAGCCGCCCTTGCCGACGTCGAGGAATATGCCGGAGGCGCCTATCTGACCGATCTGCTCAAGGGGGTGCGGGACGCCGACGCTCTGTCGCGGCTGAGCGCCAGGGTAGCGCAATTCACTGGTCTCAACAGCAAGATTGTGTCGCAGCTCGGCGGCCGTGTGCACGTCAAGACGTTCAGTCGCGAGCGGGCCCGTGACGACCAGCGGATTCTGAGCGCTTATGATGGGGAAGTGGCCGGCTTCGACCCCGCGCCCTTTTCCCAGGAGAGCGACTGGGAGGACCCAGTGCTTGACACGCTGCGCACGCCCCTGGGCGCCGCCATGAGCCGGATCGTGACCGAAAAGCTAGAGTGGCCAATAAACGACGCGCGATATGAAATCCTCAATGCGCAAGTTGCGCACCAATGGGATTACGGGCGCGGTGGGCGCGTCAGCGCGGAAGCGGTCTCAGACCTGCGCGAGGCGTTGGCGCTCGATCCGCGGCTCAAGGTTCTCATCGTGCACGGAATTACCGATCTCGTTACCCCCTATTTTGCGACGAAACTCTTGCTGGACCAGCTTCCCGCCTTTGGCGACGGTTCGCGCGTGCAGTTCGTTGTTCTGCCCGGTGGGCACATGCCTTATGTGCGGGATGAATCCCGTCGGGCTTTACGCGACACGGCGCGAACGTCCATTGAACGGAATTGACAAACAACGCCGACGCCGACACTTCGAGGCGCGTTCGAACAGCCTCTGTTCAAACATCCAGTCATGCAATGCGACGATCGAGTAAATGACGTCCAGTTTCGATCTTCGCAAACTCGGAAGCAGGATACGGCCAATGGCCCTCGACACTCGCAGCGCGTGGAAAGGCTTTATCGCGGTCGCTCTCGCCGCCGCGATGGTAGTCGCCGCGACGATGTTCCTTTTCAGGGCGGAAAGCGCGCCGATCAAGGTCGGCATCCTGCACTCGCGCTCGGGGCCGATGGCGATCAGCGAAAATTCAATGGTCGACGCGGAGCTTCTCGCGATTGAGGAGATCAATGCGAAGGGCGGCTTACTGGGACGCAAGATTCAGCCGATCATCGCCGACGGCAAATCCGATTGGCCGACCTTCGCGAAAGAGGCCGAGCGCCTGATCACCGAGGAACACGTATCCGTGATTTTCGGATGCTGGACCTCCGCAAGCCGTAAGACGGTTGCGCCCATTATCGAAAAATATGGTCAGCTCCTGGTCTATCCCATGGCCTATGAGGGACTCGAACAGTCGCCCAACATTATCTACACGGGCGCGGCGCCTAATCAGCAGGTCATTCCGGCGATCAAATGGAGCCTCGATCACATTGGCAAAAAATTCTTTTTGATCGGCTCGGATTATGTTTGGCCGCACAGCATCAACGAAATTATGAAGGACACGATCCGCGCGCTTGGCGCGGAGCTTGTGGGCGAAGACTATATTTTCTTCGGAAGCTCCAACGTCTCTCGGGCGGTCCAAAAAATCAAGCTGGCGCAGCCGGACGTTATTATCAGTTCGGTCGTGGGCGATTCCAACAAGGCGTTCTATCAGGCGCTGACCGACGCTGGGTTTTCCGCTGATAAGGCGCCGGTTGTCTCCGTCAGCATCGGCGAGGAAGAGCTTCGCAGCCTACCGATTGCCAACCTCCAAGGCCATTACAGCGCCTGGAGCTATTTCGAGGCGATCAAGAAGCCGGCGAACGAGCGGTTTGTTCGCGCCTTTCGTGAAAGATATGGCGCCAACCGTGTGACGGGCGACGTTATTGCGACCTCATACTTCAGCGTCATCTTATGGGCGAAGGCGGTCGAGGAGGCGCAGTCCTTCGACGTGCAGAGGGTCAAACGCACCATGCTGACCGAGACCCTTGATGCGCCGGAAGGTCTGGTGTCGGTCGATCCTTACACGCAGCATACGTGGCGGTCTTTCTCTGTTGGTAAAATTCAAACTGATGGCCGGATCGAGCTTGTCTGGACGATCGATCGTCCGATCCGTCCCGTGCCCTATCCGCCGACTCGCACGAAAGCCGAGTGGGAGGAATTTCTAACCGCCTTGTACAACAGATGGGGCGGCAGATGGGCGAATCCGACAGAGGCGGACTGATCCATGAAGCTTCCCAGGCTCGATTTCCTTCGGCGCTCCATCGGCGCCAAGATCATCTTCTGGTTCCTTGCGATCAACATCGTCTCCTGCGGCCTCCTCGCCTGGCGAACCTATGACATTTCACGAGAGTCTCTCGAGCAGGCGATTCAAACGTCGTTGCAGGTTGTCGCCAAGAAGAAAGTGGAGCAGCTGGAGACTCTGACGCTTGAAAAAATCAGAAGCGTCGAGTCTCTGATGCACAGCGCCTCGATTGGCGAGGCCACCCGGGAATTTTCCGAAGCCATAAAGACGAGCGGGAGAGACTCGGAATCCTATCGCCAAGCTGTCGCGAAACACGGCGCGGTTCTCAAGCGTTTTTCCGACACGTTCAACTATGTCGACTGCGCGATTGTCTCTCCCGAAGGCTTCATGCTTTTCGAGCAGTCGGACCCTGCCCTTTTCAACCCAAGTTCGCTCGGCGGACCGCTCAAGGGAACGGAGCTTTCGGACACGATTAATCGCGCGCGCACATTGCTGCAGGCCGAAATTTCGGCGTTTCAGATCTATCCGGGGCTAAAAGAGCCGGCCGCCTTTATTGCGGGTCCTGTTCTGGAAAACGGCGTCGTGATTGGCGTCGTCGTCTTCCAGCTCGATAACCAGGAGCTTTACAGCCTCATCAACGACTACACAGGTCTCGGCGAGACAGGAGAGGTGCTGGTCGCCGCCCGCTTCGATCAGGGCCAAATGGTCGTGGTCAATCCGCTGCGGAACGACGCTTCCAAGGCTTTCAGCATCAGGGCGCCGCTCGATGGCAGCGCTTTTCCTGCGCTCGCTCGGGCGCTCGCCGGCGTCCACGGCTCAGGCCTCTTCGATGACCGCTTGAACAGGCCAGTCGTCGCCTCATGGACCTATGTTCCGTCGTTTCGCTGGGGCATGGTCGTACAGCAGAGCACGAAGGAGGCCTTCGCGCTCACCAGCGCGCAAAAAGAGGCGACGCTCTGGCTGCTGTTCTTCATGATTCCGCCGATTATCGCTCTGGCCATGGGCGTCGCGCGCACGATCACCAAGCCCATCAAGACCGCCGTCGGCGTCGCCGAGAAGGTCGCGGCGGGGGACCTCGACGTAAAATTCGCGATCGGCAGCCGTGACGAAACGGGGCTCCTGCTGACGGCGATCCGCTCGATGACCGTGGAGCTGCGCGGACTTTACGATTCCATGGAGGACAAGATCCGGGCGCGCACGCGCGAACTTCAGCTCGCGAACGAGGAATTGTCAGTTGCGCGCGTGGCGGCCGAGGAAGCCAGCAAGACAAAAAGCGCTTTTCTTGCAAACATGAGCCATGAGCTGCGCACGCCGCTCAACGCCATCATCGGTTATAGCGAAATGCTTCAGGAGAACGCGATCGACGACGGCGATCCAGAGCCGATCGAAGACCTGAAGAGGATCGAGAGCGCGGGCCGGCACCTGCTTGGGCTGATCAACGACATTCTCGATCTTTCCAAAATCGAAGCCGGAAAGATGGAGGTCTTCATCGAGAGGGTGGAGATCAGGCCTCTCGTGAATGAGGTCCTTTCAATTGTTCAGCCCCTCGCCGACAAGAACGGCAACGCGCTTGAGCTCTGCTGCCCGGATGACGTGGGCGGCTTTTTGTCCGACGAAACGAAGGTCAAGCAGTGCCTGCTCAATCTCATGAGCAATGCAAACAAATTCACGAGCCAGGGAAAAGTCACTTTGACCGTCGAGCGGGACGCCGACGCTTTTGTGATTTTTCACGTGTCGGACACGGGGCTCGGCATGACGCAGGAGCAGCTTTCCCGCCTGTTCCAGGCCTTCACCCAAGCGGACGCCTCGACCACGAAGCGTTTTGGAGGGACAGGGCTGGGGCTCGCGATCACCAAGCATTTTTGCGCGGCGCTCGGCGGCGATATCTCCGTTGGGAGCGCGCTGGGCGCAGGCTCGACCTTCACGATCAGGCTTCCGGACCGGCAGGAGCCTCTCGCGACGAAGAAACGGGCCGAGCCGACGTCGTCCCGGCCTCTCCCGACGATACTGGTCGTCGACGACGACGCGACCGCGCGCGACCTGCTCACACGGACTTTGGAGAACAAGGGCTATCACGTCATCGCCGCCCGCAATGGGCTGGAAGCGCTGGCCCTGGCGAGACAGCACAGGCCGAATGCGATCACGCTGGATGTGATGATGCCCCAGCTCGACGGCTGGAGCGTGCTCAGGCAGCTCAAAGAGGATGATGAGCTGCGGAACATCCCCGTCATCATGGTGACGATTCTCAACGAGCGCGCTCTGGCGATTCCGCTCGGGGCGGCGGAGCTTTTGACAAAGCCAATCGACCGTCAGCGCTTGACGGCCCTGATGACACAATATTGCGCGGCATCGAGCGAAACGACGGTGCTCATCATCGAGGACGACTCCGCGACGCGCGAGCTTCTTTGCCGCTGTGTTTCGGGCGCTGGCTACAAGGCCGAAGCCGCCATCAACGGGCAGGATGGGCTCGACTGGATCGCTGAAAATCCGGCGCCGGACCTGATCCTTCTCGACCTGATGATGCCAAATCTCGACGGCTTCGGTTTCTTGAGAGAATTGCGTAAGCGCCGCGCCTATGACCATTTGCCGGTCATCATCGTCACGGCGAAAGATCTCAGCGAAGAGGATATGCGCAAGCTGAAAGAATTCGGAGCCGACATCATCACGAAGGACCATGACTATCTTGAGGAGCTGGTGACGATTATGCGTCAGTGCCTCAATCCCAGCGCGGCGGACGCCGTCCAAGCGCATTGACATTGGAGACCGGGTCGGTGGTGAAGATTTTGCTTGTCGAAGATAATGAAATGAACCGGGATATGCTGTCGCGGCGCCTCAGGCGAAATGGCTATGAAGTCGTGATCGCCATAGATGGCCAGCAGGGCGTCGATATGGCCGCCGCCGAATCGCCCGATCTCATCCTGATGGATATGAGCCTGCCGGTCATCGATGGCTGGGAGGCGGCCCGCCGGGTCAGAGAAAACGAAGCGACGCGCAAGATTCCGGTCATCGCCCTCACCGCCCATGCGATGGCGGGGGACCGGGAGAAGGCGATCGAAGCGGGATGCGACGACTATGACACGAAACCTGTCGAGATCACGCGACTTCTGGGCAAGATCACGGCCCTGATTCAATCTGGCGCTTAGCATCGTCTGATCGATTGTCGTCTCGAAGCCTCCGTCTCCAGATGCACGGCCGCGTTCCTGTAGCCGTCATCGTAGAGCGAACTCTGGCGACCCCACCGGTTGAGACATTTATGAGAAATACGAGTCACGCATCTTGGACGGCGGACGTTGGCGCGTTCCGGCTTTCTGGAAAAATAACATGACGTCGCATGACTTCCGGCCGGCCGCCGACAGGAGCGATCGCGCACTGCTTGCTTATGTGCAGCAGGAGCTGAGCGCGCCTGCAGAGGCGATTGCAGGCTATGCGGAAATATTGCTGGACGAGGCCGAAAGGAACGGTCACGGGGAATTTCGTGACGACCTCGAAAAAATCCACGCCGCCAGCCGTTCGCTGATTGATGTCATCGCGTCACTCGTCAGTCGGTCGCGCGAGCCGACGCGCGGGCCAGGCGAGGATTCCGAGGACTATCGTCGCCACTTGCGGCACGATCTGCGCACGCCCATCAACGCCATAAAGGGTTATGGCGAGATGCTGCGCGAAGACGCAGCGGGCGTTGACGACGCGCAGGCGCTGGTCTCGGACCTCAATCGACTTTTAGAGGAAGCGTCGCGCCTGCTTGAGCGTATCGACGGCCTGGTCAGTTTTTCACTCCCCGAAACCGAGGCGGCGACGGACGCCGAAGTCGGCTCGGGACCTGTTTCCGCCATGGTCGCTCATCGCTTCGTCGCCTCTGTCCAGCCGATCTCAGAAAACGAAGCCGACAGTGTCGCCGTACGGCCGAGTCGCATCCTCGTGGTCGACGACAACGCGTCTAATCGCGAGCTCCTGAAGCGCCGTCTGGAACGACAGGGCCACTCTGTCGCGCTGGCTGAAAATGGGTCTTGCTCGCTGGAGATGTTGAGGGAGGCGCCCTTCGATCTCATTCTCCTCGATCTGCTGATGCCGGATATCAGCGGCTTCGATGTTCTTTCGATCCTCAAGTCTGATCCTGCGTTGAGAGACATTCCAGTCATCGTGATATCGGCCTTGAACGAGATCGACTCCATCGTCAGATGCATCGAAGCGGGCGCCGATGATTATCTCGAGAAGCCTTTCGATCCGGTGCTCCTTCGCGCGCGCATCGGATCGTCACTGGAGAAAAAGCATCTACGGGACCGGGAGCGCGAGGCGCTCGAAGCGTTGCGCATCGAAAAAGAGCGCTCCGAGCAGCTTCTCCTCAACATTCTTCCGGCGCCGATTATCGCGCGTCTGAAGAGCGGCGAAACGGTCATCGCGGATCATGTCAGCGACGTCACGATTCTGTTTGCGGATTTCGTCGGCTTCACCGAGCTCTCCTCCAGGCTGCCGGCTCCCGAACTTGTTGGCGTATTGGGAAGCGTTTTCTCGGCGTTTGACGGGCTCGCGCTTAAATTCGGCGTCGAGAAGATCAAGACGATTGGCGACGCGTATATGGTCGCCTGCGGGCTCTTCGGCGATCGGGGCGATCACGCGCACGCCGTCGCGGACATGGCGTTGGCGATGGCCGAAACACTGGACATTCTCAACGATACTTTGCCGACGCCGCTCGAGATCAGGATGGGCATGAACTCCGGCGACGTCGTCGCGGGCGTCATCGGCGCGCACAAGTTCATTTACGATATTTGGGGCGATGCGGTGAACATTGCGAGCCGGCTGGAGTCGAACAGCCTTCCGGGCCGCATCCAGGTTTCAGCATCGACCTACGAGCATCTGCGCAGAGACTTTGTTTTGGCGCCGCGCGACGGCCTCGAAATCAAAGGCAAGGGCGCCATGGAAGCGTTTTTTCTGACCGGGAGAAGGTAGGGCGCAGCCTCCCGGTTGCACTATAAGTTTGTGGGACTGGGGCGTCACTCTTCTCGGTAGAGCAGAAGCAAGAGGCCCGATAAAATGAATGCCATGGGCCAAACATAACCAGCAATTCGACCTGCGGACGTGTCCGACAAACGTATTTCCAGCCAGCGCGCGCTCGCGGAGACAACCCCGAGCAACGCGATAGGCGTATGACTGATCGCGACCAGAACCTCGTCTTTGCCTTCCGTGTGTCCATAGTGCGTCAACAGAAACGCTGCCGCCGCGCCGGTTGTTATGGGGAAGACGAAGGCTGGCCAGTCGGATCTAAAGCGTTCGCGTCGAACCTGCCATTCGAATATCGCAAAGGTCGCAATAAGGACCACAATGACTTTGTGTTGGACGATCTGAGGATCACGAAGGCTTTCGAAGAACCCTATGGGTCCGAGGGGCCATGCGGTTTCATCGGCGCGAATGACCAGAATGCCGCCAAGCATCAAAAATAGCAGAGGCCAATGACGCGCCGCCGACGCGGTTTTGCGATGGCGCTCCAGCAAGGCGAAAAAGCCCATGAAGACAACAAAAACGCCCGCCAAATGATGATTCATCTCCGCCCAGGCGATATCCGCCGCGCTGGGTGGGCTAGGCGTTCGTGGTTCGGCTACGCTGAAGACTGTTTGCGCAGCGGACAGCTCGGCATACGCTGGACTATAAAAACTCGGCCAACGCGGGGCGAAACGCGCCGTGATCTCAGACAGACTCGTGCGCTCCGCGCCGCCGTCCGTCGGGAGCGACGCAGATGCAAGAGCGGCGGCGCAAAACAGCGCAACCAGGCCCAGCCCCACCTCCACCTCAGCGAAACGCAATAATCTTCTGATGGGCGTGGAAGAAAGCCGCCACAGTCTGCGCGTTGTCGAAAGATTTGCGGCGGCAAAGCATAGCAGGCCAAACAGCAGTATAATTTTGGTGCTGAGCAGCATTCCGTAATTCGTTTCATACAACGCGCTGAGATCCGACGTGTGGCGCGTCATCATCAAGAGGCCGGCGGCAATCAATGCTCCCACGGACCACATGGCGTTCCGCGAGAATTTGGAGGCGAGCAATCGCCGCGCCTCGCCGCTCTTGGTCATTCCGAGCGCGACCAACAAGAACGGAATGCCGGCGATCCAGATCGCCGCTGCGAGCACATGCACAATCTCGGTCGTCACCAGCAACGCCGAGGCGACGGGGCGGCTCGCGGCATGTGTCACGCCCACATGCGCCCACGCCAGCAGCAACGCTAAAGCGACTGCGCCGCCCCTCCACATGAAAAAGACGCGGGCGCCGAGGCGGGCGTAAAGCGCCAGTGCGCCCGACAGGATCATGGCGATGAAATGACTGACGACGGCGTCGGCGCTGGCTGCGACGGCAAAGTCCACCTGCAACGTTCCGACGAGCATCGCGGTCAGCACGCCCACGGCAACGATCTCGCCGAAGACCGAAGCACAGCAGCTCCAAAAAAGTAATGCGCAGGCAACGTCGCGCAATTGGCGCCTCTTCGGCGTCTATTTTTCCTTCAAGAGGGGACAGAACGAGCGTCAGAAACGCTACGCCACCCACGATGATCGCTTGCGTGGCGAGGAGATATGCGCGCAGCACGAGGTCCAAAAAGCCGTACAACGCAATGAAGGCTTGCATATTCAGCGTTCCACGCGAAAGTTCAGCCTGCCTTGCGTCAGGTGGCCGTCAAGGCTCAGTATTTGCCACTCGAGCGTATACGCGCCCGACCTCAAGTCCGGCGCTCTCGCTTTTAGGCCCTCGGATACTGGGCTCGTTTCGAGAGGCTGAACGACGCTTTGGTCGGCGGCCTTGAGAAGGGTGAGACGCGAAAGCTTCGAGTCAATACGGCTATTGAACCGAAGCTGAATGACGACTTCTCCGCTTGGAACCGTTGCGCCATCCTGAGGCGAAGCCGAGATGAGAGCCGCATGTGCGAGGCAGGGAACGCGCACAAGCGCGAACGCAAGGATAAGCGACAGTAGAAACGCTAATTTTTTCCGTGGGATCATCGTGAGTCCTCGTTAAAAACCAGCGCCTTTCGGCTTTAATTGTCATTGCATCTAAGTCACGCGCGTATAGCGACAAGCGGAGCATCGTCCATGTTTGTTGCGGTTTCTCCTCGGGCGTCTTGCCGAACGCGCCTGCCCCACCCTGCAGATCGTTCGCGCGTTTGCTCTCGGTGTTGATGCAATGACGAGGGCCATTGTCGTCGCCGTAGAGGGCTCGTAACCGAAGCCCAGTGCGCGAGGCCTGCGCCTTCAGCGCCGCAGCCCTAACGCGCATGGCGCCTAACGCCCTTTGGACGAACGACAGGAAAAGCGCGCGCGCCTATTGTCGATCGCGACGGGCGAACCAGTTCAGCAACAGGTTGATGAGTAAGCAACGAAGCGCCTGTTTGGCGTCGCATGGTTCAGACACAACAGCGATCAAGGTGTTTCGCGGCGGGGAAAGAGATTGTCGTCAAAACTACGTTGCCCTGCTGAGCGCGAAGAAGCGCGAGCAGCTTGCGGAACTGATCCGCTCGGCGCGCTTGTTGAAGAAAGCGCGTATCCTATGGAAGGCGGATGTCTTGCTGACAAACCTTTCTGAATGCTAGGCGCGATGGTCGTACCGATTTTTCCCTTTGGCGATAATCCGATCTGGTTCAAGCTCCTGATCGTCGCCATCTGCCTTTACTTCCTGGGTCAATCCCTGCGCAGCGAAGGCTTTTACAAGAGCGGGAGTTTCGTGCGTTCCGGGGGGATCATCGCTTTCATTCTATCGGGGCTCGCCTTGCTTTTTTCGCTCATCCCCTTTTGAGCCGCGCTGCATGAACAACCCGGCCAGCAACCCCATCAAGGCTCCCACTGGCCCCGTGACGAAGGCAGATGTCATCACGATCTCAAGATCCTTATCGTGCGCGTTGCCAGAGAAAAGCGCGACGAGGACTCCTCCCAGGGCTGCTCCAGCGGCATAGCCGGCCAGCAGGCCTAATAGGGCGAAGAAGACTCTACGCATTTTGGCTTTCTCCTCTGGCCTGTGTGCGGCCGAGCAGGACTCTGTGCGAGTCTGGCCGACGTTCCTGCCAAAACAAACGAACGTTGCGTCCGGACGGCATTCATATGTTTAACTTGCGATGCTGGTCTCGGCGCGACTGATCTTCGCTTCGGCCGACGCGAGTGGATCAAACCCCAATTCGACGTATCGTGACACTGACGGCTTTGGTGCGACTTGATCGTTATTTGATGATCCCATCCTCGAGGTTGATGATGCGATCGGCAATATCCAATATTCTATAGTCGTGGGTAACGATCAGAATCGTGGTTCCATTCTGCTTGGCGAGGTTTCTCAAAATCTCGACCGCCTCATGGCCGCTATTCTTATCGAGAGACGCGGTTGGCTCATCTGCGAGCACGATCTTCGGCCTGGAAACCAAGGCGCGCGCGATCGAAACGCGCTGGCGCTGTCCGCCAGAAAGCTGCTGCGGCCGATACTCCAGACGCTCTTCCAGTCCGACCTGAGTCAGAATTTGACGCGCGAGCCCGACCCGTTGCTTTTCAGAAAATAAATCATGCAGCTCAAGCGCCATGCAGACGTTCTCTGTGGCGGTCAGCGAGAGGAAGAGATTGTGCTGCTGAAAAATATATCCTGTCTGCCGCCGCACCGCGATCCGCGTGCTGGTTTCGCTGCGCACCAGTTGTTCGCCGAGTACGACGACGCTTCCGGAGGTCGCAAGCCTCAGCCCTCCCAGGATGGTCAACAGCGTCGTCTTTCCGGAGCCAGAGGGCCCGGTGAGAATAACGATTTCGCCGGTTTCGATGGAAAGATGAATGTTTGTCAGGACCTGACGACGCAACTCGCCTTGTCCAAAAGCGAAATTCAAACCCTTCACCTCGATCATGCTCATGAGAACATGTCCGCCGGATCCGTCGACTTCAATTTGCGTATCGCCAGTAAGCCGGCCAGCGCGCACATTGTCAGAATGAAAAAGAAGACGCTGGCGATACGCCAGAGGGTCATTGGGAACGGGATGAAAATAGAGCGTTCCGCCACTTGATAGAGCAGCGTGGACAGCGCCATGCCCGGCAGAAACCCGAATACGGCCAGGTATATCGACGAAGCAAAGACAATGTTTCGCAGATAAGACTGGCTGTATCCCATGGCCACCAAAGTGGCGTATTGCGGAATGTTGTTTCCAATATCCGTGAACAAGATCTGATAGACGATCACCATGCCAACGATCAGGCCCATGAGCGTGCCGAAGCCGAAAATGAAGCCGAGCGGCGCCGAATTCTCCCAGTAGGCTTGCTCGAAGCGGACGAGCTCCTCATAGGTTAGGACCTGCACCTCCTGCCCGACGAGTCGCAAGAGTGCGGCTTGCGCCGCGGCGATGTCGGCGCCCGGCGCCAGCAGGACGAAGCCGATGTCAATCTGATCGAGGGATCGCGAAGGGAAAACGCGATGAAAGTTGAGATCGCTCATCACGACATTGCCGTCGGCGGCGAAAGTGGTGCCCATATTGAAGGTGCCGACGAGCTTTACTTTGCGACCGTTTATTTCGGTGATGTCGCGCCCGGAGGCGATCAACTCCTTTATCGGACCAAACTCCGGGCGCGAGGTCACGTCGAAGAGCGCCGTGTCCTGCCGCTGCAGCTCGGATCTGAACGTCGCAAATTCGTCGATATGAATAAGCTCGGCCGTGGGATCGTACCCATAAATCATCAGCGTCCGCTGGATATGGGTGTCCATATTCTTGAACTGCCCGAGCGACATGTAGAGCGGCACGACTCGCCGCACCGCCGGAAGGCCCAAAGCGCGCATTAGGATGCTGCGTTCGAAGGAGACCGGGCGCCAGAGGGCTTCGGTCTGCTTGTGCAGCAGAAACAGCTGGCCCTGCATTTTCAGCGGCGCGGAAGACGCACTGGTGTAAAGCGAGTCTCGAAAGCCAAGTTGCATGAACACGAGGACGCAGGCGAACAGCACGCCCAAAGTGGCGGCAAGCAGTTTGGGCTTGTCGTAGATGAGCTGGCGCCACGCTAATCGAGCGGCGAAGAGCGCCGGGGGTAAACCGCTCACTTTTCTATTTGCACCTGAACCTGACGGAAGAGCTGGTGCCAAAGCTGCTCGATGCCTGGACGCTCCAAAGTCAACCGCACCTCAACGATCCTATTGTCGCGGTCGGCGAGCGGATCAGCGTCGTTGACATGATTTTTGCGGACGAGAAAAGCGATCTCGCGCACCTTTGCCGGATAGGGCGCGGTCCGCTCCGGAAGTTTTACAATCGCCTTCTGACCGACTCTGACCCGTGGAATGTCGGTCTCGTAAACTTCGGCGACGACGTCCAGCTCGTTGAGATTCGCAATATCGGCCACGCCGTTGGGGCCGATGCGCTCGCCGGGGCGCGCATTGATCTTGATGACGACGCCGTCGATCGGCGCGGTCGACACCGCCTGCGACAGTTGCGCCTGTTTGAGCTCCAGATTGGCCTCGCTCTGCTGAATGCTCGCGGTCGCAACGTCGACATCCGCCTTGGCCTTTTTCAGGCGCAACTCGACGCCATCAACCACGGAAAGGGTGGCGGAGCCGGACTTGTACAGGCTCTTCTTGCGCTCGGCGTCCCGCTGGGCGCTCTCGAGTTCGGCCTCAGCTGCCAGGAGTCGCGCCTTGGCGGCGCTGATTTCCGCCGCGGCGAGCGCCACTTCCGCTCGGCGACGACGCCAGTCGGAGAGCACCGCGATCCGGGTCCCCGCCTTGATGGCCTGGCCTTCCCGCACCAGTATTTCGCCGACGACGCCGCCGGTCGCGGCCGCCTCGTTCGACACTCGGATGAGTCGCGAGCGCGGTTCGATCCAGCCCAGCGCGCCAACGCCGAGGGCCGCGGGAGCCCACGTCGCTTCTTTTATCGGTTTGGCGGGCGCGTCGTCGGCGCCCACGAAATACGCCCAGACGAAAAGCGGCACGCCGATGGTCAACGCTGCGATGAGAAGGATCTGCAGGATCAATCGCAGGGAAATGCGACTCCGCAGCAAACGTTCCGCCCGATGCAGAGCCGCGCCATCCGACATTCCGAAACGAAATTCGTGGTTCATTTCACCCGCCGCCATGCCGTTATCGGGATTTAGACATTGCCGCCGCAGTCTTCAAACGCGTTCTGTTCCAGGCTCATCTTCGACAACGCAACCGCTTATTTCTCGTCCTGGACGCCTGAGCCTTTGCGATATTAACGCCGCGGCGGACTCCGCGCCATCGTTTAATGCGATTTCATCAGCGACCGCCCTCGCACGATCAGCATAACTAGCCGACGACAAGAGCGGTTCAATGTTCCGCGCCAATTGATCAGCGGAGACGTCCTTAGCCTTCAGCGTACGGGCAACGCCAAGTCGCCTCAGGCGCTCAGCGATATCGAATTGGTCGTTACAAAAGGGGGTGACAAGTTGTGGCTTGCCGGCGCGCAGCGCCTGCCCAACAGATCCCATTCCGCCGTGATGAACGATAGCGCAACATCTGGGAAACAGCAGCGAATGCGGGACGTAGCCGTGCACGGAAATCTCGGAAGACATCTCTTGTCGCAATTTGTTCACATCGGCGCTATCCGCCAAAAGAATAGCACGCCTGTTGAGGGATCGAGCTGCGATGGCGCAGGCTCGAAAATAGTCTATCCGATCGATCGCGACGAGGCTCCCAAGCGTGAAGACGATAGGTTCGGACCCTGAGTCCAAAAATTCTATTAAATCAGACGGAAGCCCCTCCGGGTCGGACCCGCCCGCTGGCGTGTTGCACCCGTCGTGGAAACTATGTCCAACAACAATTTCCGACCGTGTCCGCTTGGACGCCGGCGGCATCAGGAGCGAGCTGAACAACCCGATCGTCGCTGCTGCGCCCGGAGCGCCCACCAAAAGCTCAAACCCGCGCACGCCAGGCAAACCCAGTTCATCTCTGAATCGCGCAAGCGGCGAAGCCAGGAGAGTCAACGCCGCTTCGAGCGTTTTTAGCAGGAGCCCGTTATATCCGACGGCGAGCGGCGACCGAGACGTCATGAACGGCGCCGGCGTCCCTAACGGAGGATTGTCCGCAGAAAACAGCAGCATGGGCGAAAGAAATACGTTGAAGAGAGGAAGATTCCGCTGTTCCGCAGCGGCCTTAGCGCCGAACGCTAAGCAATGCGTCACGACGCCATCAACATCCTTCGTCAGTTCCATGACGTCACGGTAGGCGTCGCGAAGATGTGGAAACATCACCTGATCAAATAGAAATCTTTTACTCCGCGACATTTTGGTCGCGATCTCACCCTTCTGCATATTGAGCCGCGATGAGATTTCTCCCAGATCCGGTCGCATAGGCCGGAAGTCGAGCCCTTCGCTCTGCACCAGATCCCGATATTCTTCTGACGTGGCGATGACCGGGACGCACCCGTGCCGCTGCAGCGCGCGCCCTAGTCCAATAAACGGATTCACATCGCCAAGCGTGCCAAAGGTCGTGATAAGGATCTTCGGGCGGTCTAGGGCCATTGGATCACTTCTTTTTTGGCGGCACGGCTCGAGACCTGCGGCCGCCGAATTTTATCGAAACCGAAATGGCGCGCCATCAGCCAGTCCATGAGGCGCGCCGGTATGAGCAGCTGTGCGTAGTAGTGTAAGGCGCTGCTGCCGAGCACGAGAATGCGCAGCGGCGGCCGCGGCCCGACGAGCGCGCGATGGACCGCTTCGGCCACAACCTCTGGCCCGACTGCGGTGCGCCCCTGGTCCACCGCCCATTTCTGCACGCGGCGCGCGGCTGGGCCGTAGATCGTCCGGTCGAAGGCGTCGAAGGCGGCCGATTCCGCCTTGTCCCAGATCGGCGTGGCGATCATGCCGGGCTCAATCACCACGACCGCGATCCCATAGACCGCCAATTCGCGGCGGAGCGCGTCGGACATCGCTTCGAGCGCGAATTTCGAGGCGCTGTAGGGTCCCATCAACGGCCCGACCATCCGGCCCGCCACCGAGCTCATGTTGACGATGCGGCCCGGCGGCTCTCCCTGAGGGGCGCGGGCGCCGAGCAGCGGCGCGAAGGCCTGCGTCACCCGAAGCTGGCCGATGACATTGACTTCAAACTGGCGGCGCAGCTCCTCGACCGGCACATGCAGCAGCGGTCCCGCCACGGCCATTCCGGCATTGTTGACGAGCCCCGCCAGCGTCCCGCCCTGAAGCCGGTCCTCGACCGCAAGGGCTGCCTGCGCGACCGCATCGCCGTCGGTCACATCGAAGAAGAGCGGCGCGTAATTTTCACCGAATTGCGCCTTCAGACGCTCGGCGTCGGCGGCCGTGCGCACCGAACCGAAAACCAGGAAGTCCCTTTCGACGAGCAGCCTGACGCAGGCTTCGCCGATGCCCGTCGATGCGCCCGTAATGACGACGGCCCGCTTCGCGCCCTCGCTCATGCGGAAATCCCCTGCGCTTCGAGCAACCGCGTCGGGCCTTCGCTCATTGAGGCGTCGCCTCGCTCATCTGTCCGCCGCCCGGCGATGGGTACAGACGGGCCTCGCTGAGCCGCGCGAGCCTTAAGCCTCGCTCTTCCAGCATGTCCGGTAGACGCGGCGAGAGCAGGAAGGCGAGCTCCTGCTCGCGGGTGACGGTCACCCAGTCTTGGGCCCTGAGCTCGTCGTCGACATGGCCAGGATGGCACATGACGAGATGGCGGCGCCCCGGCGCGCGAAGATAGGTCTCGAAGGCTCGTGCGTAGTCCTTCCCCGGATCGAAAACCGAGTGGCCGGAGAAACCCTCATTGGTCACGAAGCCCTGACGCAGCGCTGCGCGGCGAAAACCGGAAGACAGGCCCTGCACAGCGAGCGCCAGGGCGAGCGTTTTGGGGGCATGGGCCCCGCGCAGGACGATGCGATGCAGCTCGTCGCCGGCGTCGCGCAGCCAAACCCGACCGGCGAGCCCTCGAGCCGCCAAGGCCTCGATCAATGCGTCGCGGACGCCCGGCAGCCCATGCACATGTTGATGGCCGTCGACGTAATCCGGCGCGCGGCCCATCACCGTCTCGAAGCGGTCCAGCTGGCGATCGATCTCAGCGCGTATCTCATCCAGGGGAAGCTTGCGTCGCAGGGCGAGGCGGACGACGGTCGTGACCGGCGGAAAGCTCCCCTCCGAAGTGAAGGTCGGCATCGGTCCCAGCGGGCGGCCCAGCGTGAGGTTGAAATGCAGGCCGACATCTGCATTCCGGCAGCGCCGGCGCAATTCGACCCCCATGGCGGGCCAGCGTGGGCCATTCACGAGGGCGGAGACCGCCGTCAGCCGGCCGGCGTCCAGCGCCTCGAGAATGCCGATGCTCACCCCGTAGGACAGGCCGTAATCGTCAGCACAGATCGCGACGATGCGGTCGTCGCTCATTGCTCCCGCCCTTCGACTGCGCGCGGCCGTTTGGGAAACAGTCGCCGGAACGAAGGACCGGGATCTCGGCGAATGAGCGAGGCGCGTCTCCACTCAGCAAGTATCGGGAATCGACGCTGGCTGTTTGAACAACGCGTCGCGATGCAGCGACCGACGCCATGGGCGCCGGTGACAGTGGCTGGCAATGTCGTGAGCATCATCGTGAGCTGCTTCAATAGATGAAGGAATATGCCGAAAACGACATGCCCGCGCTGGCGACGACCGCTGCAAGCAGGTCTCCACGCGCGACGCGTTGTTCTTCGATCGCGAAGGCCATGGCCGCCGGCACCGAGCAGGAAACGAGATTGCCGCAGCGCGGGTAAACGTTCGACACCAGATGCCGCAGCTTGAACAGATCGGCGAGGTCGTCGCCCGCCTTTTGCGACGCCGCGTGAGGGAAAATCGCGCGGAGCTTGTCCAAAGGCGGATTGAGATCTTGAAACACCTGGATGAGTTCGGGGCCCGCGGCCTCAAACAACTCGTAACCGTAGGACGTAAACCGGTTGCCGTTCTTGCCGATGCGCTCAGTCTGGTTGCAATAGCCCTGAAAGCCGTTGACGGGGATCGTGCAGAGATCGGCGAGATCTGGCCGGGAGCGGAACTTGAATTTCCACTCGTTCGTCGGATCGGCTGAAAAAATGGTCGCCGTGGCCGCCTCGCCGATCGTGTATGTCGGGAACGTCCAGGTCAACTCTCCCTCGTGCCGCAGGGCGAAATTGCCAAGCCGATTGCCGGTGACGCTGAACTCGGCATTGACGATCATCGCACGCTTGCTGCTTCCCGACTGCAGAAAGTGATAGATGATCTGGGCGCCCCGCGACCAGCTGTTGCAGGCGTCCAGCACATCGAAGCAATGCGCATTCTTGAAGCCCAGCGCATGCGCCACGAGATAAGCGCCGGCCGGCTCGATGAATCCGCGTCCCACCCCAACATAGACGAGCGTGTCGATGTCATCTTTGGTGCATTTCGCTTCTTCCAGCGCCGCGTCGATGGCGCCGGTCAAGACGCTCAACGGCGTTTCGTTTTCCTCTAGCGTGTAACGCGTCTGCGCGCCGCTGTAGGTCAGCCAGCTCTCGATTCTCTTAATCGCCGCGTCGAGATCACCGTCATACGTCGCTTCGCTGCTTTCACGGACAATCTGAAGGATGTCTTCATTCGACAGCTTGCGCGACGGCAAGGCGGCCTTCACGGCATCAATGCGCATTTCTATGTTCCTCGAACTCAGCAGGTGCAGATCTGATAGACTGGTCAGTCGCCTTCAGCCTAAACGCTTCAGCAAATCTCGACCGAGCGACGCGACCGTTCGTCCCTTCATGAGCTCCATGAGAGAAACTTCGACGCCCAGCGTCGCTTTGACCGCGACCTGCAATTCAACGGCCATCAACGAGTCGATGCCCATATCGGACAATTGAGCGTCTATGTCGATGCGATCGCAGGGGATGCGAAGAGTCTCTCCGACGACGCGACGAACGACGCCGACAATGTGCTCGCCGCGCTGTTCCGGCTCAATCTGCGCCAGTTCGGCGCGGACGCGGTCGATGACGCTGTCGGACTCGTCGCGGGACTCACTGACAAGAGGCGCGAAGCGGGGCGCCGAACTCGCCGGATGGGTGGACGCCCACTTGGACCAGTCGACATCGACATAGGCGAATTGCGCCGTCCCCTGAAGCAGAGAACCTTCCAGATCCTCGAGCGCCTCCGTGGAGGAAATTGGCTGGATGCCTGCCCGCGCGAGGTGCTGCGCAACCGTCTTGTCGCGCGTCAGCATGCCGACGTCGCCGATCGCGCCCCAATTGACGCTTTGACCGGGAAGGCCGAGCGTCTGCCGGTAGTGCGCGAGCATGTCGAGGAAGACGTTGGCCGCGACATAGTTTCCTTGTCCAGGATTGCCGATGAGCGCCGAAATGGACGAAAAACACAAGAAGAAGTCCAAAGGCGCATTGCGCGTCACATGGTGCAGGTTCCAGGCGCCGACCGCCTTGGGGCGATAGACTGCGTCGAACCGTTCGTCGGTGAGTCCAGAAAGCACGGTGTCATCCAGCACTGCCGCCGAATGCACCACGCCGCGTAGCGGCGGAAGCTCGAGGTCGATCCGCGCCATCATCTCCGCCACGTCGGCTTCGACGCTGACGTCGGCGGCGATGCTCACCACGTTGACGCCTTGCGCTTCGAGCGCCGTCACCGCGCGTCTCGCCTCGCTGGAGGCGGCGCCGCTGCGGCTGACGAGGACCAGATTCTCCGCCCCTTGCTGCGCCAGCCAACGCGCAGCGTTCAGGCCGAAGCCGCTGAAGCCGCCGGTCACCATGTAGGTGGCTTTCGGCTGAATCAGCTTTTTCTCGACTTCCTCCGGCACGACTTCAACGCGCGCCGGGTCGCTGAAGGACAGGACGATTTTACCCGTCTGCTTTGATTGCGCCATGAACCGGAACGCGTCCGCGGCCTCGTGCAGCGGGAAGATGGTCACAGGCGTGGGGCGGAGATCGCCGTGCTCGAACCGGTCCCAGATTTGGGCGAGAAGTTCCCGAATCGCACTCGGCTGCTCCGCCATGAGTCGATCGAGATCAATCGCTGCAAACAGGAGGTTCTTGTTGAAGGGCAGCAGCGGCAGGCGCGCGTTCTCGACGATGTCGCGCTTGCCGATCTCGACGAACCTTCCGAAGGGAGCCGTCACCTCCAAGCTTTTGACCAGCGTCTCTCCCGCGATCGAGTTGAGGACGACGTCGACGCCCCGGCCGCCAGTCGACTTTAGGACGCCGTCGGCGAATTCGAGACTGCGCGAGTCGAAGACCTGCTCCACGCCCAGCGTGCGCAGATAGTCGCGTTTCGCCTCGCTTCCCGACGTGACGAAGATACGTGCGCCGATCGATTTCGCGACCTGGATCGCCGCCAGCCCCACGCCGCCGGCGGCGGCGTGAATGAGCACTGTTTCGCCAGCCTTCAGCCGTGCGATGTCATGTAAGGCGTAATAGGCCGTCAAGAAGATGACGGGAACGCTGGCGGCCTCTTCAAACGTCAAGGACGACGGCTTGCGCATGGCGAGCAGGCTATCGACGGGAACGCGCACATGGGAGCTGAAGGAGCCTTTGAAGGAGCCCATCAACTCGTCGCCGACCTTATAGGCCGTCACCCCTTCGCCGACGGCGGTGACGACGCCCGCCGCCTCCATGCCGAGTTCGGCGCCGTGATAGGAGCCCTCCAGAGCCTTGGCGGGCAACATGCCCAGGACCTTCAGCACGTCCTTGAAGTTGAGCGCCGCGGCCTTGATTTCGATTTCGATTTCGCCTGCGGCGGGAGCCGGCCGAGGAGCCTCTTCGAAGCGCAGGCTCTCGAGGCGGTTCTCGGCGCCGCGCGACAGGCGGAAGGCCGGCACGGATGCGGCGGAGACGGTGCGTGTCTCGGGCTCCTCCTCCTCCTGGCGGAGAGCGGCCGCCGGAACAAGCCGCTGCACGCGCCGCACATCGCCGCGCAACGCGACCTCAGTCTCGGGATCGTCGCTGAGGATTTGCCGAGCGAGGAGACTGCGGCTCCCGTCAAGGGGATCAACGTCGACGGCGGTGCATCTCAATTGGGGATTTTCGCCGGCGATCGTGCGCGCCAGACCGATCAGCGCGGCGTGCGCCAGATTCACCGTCTGCGAACCCGGCAGGGGCTGCGCCAGCGACGTCACGACGAACAGTCTGGGGGAGGCGTCGCCCGCGTCCTGGCCTTCGAGCGCTTGCGCAAGGCGGAGAAGGCGCTTGGCTTCGCCAAGATCGCTCACCGCGTCCTGCGCGCCTGGCGTCGACTCTCCCAGAAAGACGATGGCGCGAAGCTGCGGGCTTTCGTCGATAAGCTTGCGCGCGGCGATGACGTCCGTCAGCGACTGCGCGTCCACGGTCCGAACTTTGGCTCCGGTCGCTTCAAGCGCGGCCGCGAGTTCTTTGCAAGAGTCCGGATTTGCGGCGAAGAGCAGACAGTCTCCGGCCTGTTGATCGGTTTCGCTTAGCGGCTTGACCTCCCAAGCGAGCCCGTAGGATCGGCTTTCAAGCCGCTCTTCTGGCGTGAGCTTCTTCGTGTGGAGCGCCTTGCATCTGACGCCGCGGACTTCCGCCGCGATGCTGCCGTCCGCGCGATAGAGAATAAGGTCGCCTTCGAACCCGTCCGATGACTGATTCGTCACGCGTCCGTGCGCCCAAAGCGGAGCGCCGCTTCCAGCGTGAAAAACCACTCGACCCACGCCAGCCGGCAGATAGGTCGCTTCCTGCAGCTTGCCCTGGCCGATCGCGCCCACAAGGGTTTGAATGGCGCCGTCGAGGAGGGCTGGATGAAGCCGATAGGCCTCAAGCTCCTCGGATGGCCCTTGAATGACCTCCAGCTCCGCCAGTATCTCCGCGCCGTTCCGCGTCAGAGTGCGAATCGTGCGGAAGTGCGGACCATAGGCCAGCCCGTGCGCAGCCAACCGATCATAAAGTTCGCCGACGTCGACCGACTCCCCTATTCTCTCCTTCACCTCCGCCAACGACTCGGCTCCGGTGCGAGGCGGCGGCAAGGTAAGCACCCGGCCCATCGCGTGCAGCGTCCAAGAGTCGGTTTCGTCGTCCGTCTGGCCGTAGATATGGAATTCCCTCGAGCTCCGATCGAAGGTCGCCCGAACAATCGGATCTTTGAGCGTCGGGAAGACGAGCGGTCTAAGGAAGGAAAGATCTTCGAGCGTGTAACTGGCCTGTCCGCCATCAAGCAGCGACGCCAACGCCAGACCCTGCTCGATATAGCCGGCGGCCGGAAAGATGATTGATCCCTCGATGACGTGATCGGCCAGATAGGAGATCGATGGCCTTCCGAGATCATGCTCCCAGCTCGGCGTGGGCGACGACACCCGACTTCCCAACAGGGGATGCTCCGTGCGGCCAAGTCGGTCGAGCGCGCCTGCGCTCGTCTCGTTCCAATAATATTCCCGCTGCCAGGGATACAAAGGCAGCTTCACGAAGCGCGCGCCGGCGGGAGATAGCGCGCGCCAGTTCACGTCATAGCCGTTCACATAGAGCGCGCCGAGCGCTGCGAGCACCGTCGCGCGCTCAGGATGCTCACGGCGTAAGGTGGCGATCGAAACGCCGCCCGCTTCGCTGTTGCGCAGAACTTCCTTGATTGACGTCGAGAGCACGGGATGCGGGCCGACCTCGAGAAAGCCGCTTAGTCCGTCGGCCACCATGGCGACCATCGCGTCGGCGAACAGCACAGGCTTCCGCATATTGGAGCACCAATATTCCGCATCCAAGTCGGGCCCTTCGACGCGCCCACCCGTTACGGTGGAATAGAGCGGTGTGTGAGGCGTTTGCGGGCGCAGCCCGTGGAGGGAGGTCCGCAGCTCCGGCTTCAGCTCCTCCATCTGGGGGCTGTGATACGCCACCTCGACATCGAGGAATCGATTGAACACTTCGTCCTTTGCGAGCTGCTCGGCGATCGACGCCAGCGCTTCGCCCTCGCCAGCCAGCGTGACCGTTGACACGCTGTTGATCGCAGCGACCGAAACTGTATCCGGATAGGACTCCAGAATGCGTTCGGCCTGCTCTCGATTGAGGCCGGTGGCCAGCATGCGTCCCTTGCCGGCGGCCAGCTGCTGAAGTCGGCTGCGATGATAAGAGACGGCGACGGCGTCCTCGAGGCTGAGCGCCCCCGAGATATAGGCGGCGCTCACCTCGCCGACGCTGTGTCCGACCACCGCCGCCGGATAGACGCCCCAGGAACGGAGAAGTTCGGCCAAGGCAACCTGGCACGACGAAATTTGCGGGTTGCGCAATACGCGTCTCTTTGACCCGTGAGCGGCTTTTGTCCTCGCGCATCTCCTCGAGAATGGAGAAGCCGGCGAGCGGACGGAAGATCGCGTCGATCTCCTCTGCCGCCTTGCGGAAGACCGGTTCATTCTCGAGCAATTGCCGGCCCATGCCCCACCACTGGGGCCCCATGCCGGTAAACACGAAAACCGGTCGCGATTCGGCGCGCCGAGCCGCCTTGCCCTGAATGACGTGGTCGCTGTAGCCGTGTGCGGCGAACTGCTCGAGCTCCGTCGCCATTTCGGCGGCCGAAGCGGCGACGACGCTCAATCGGCATTCGTGGGCGGAGCGCCGAATTCGCGCCGAATGGCAAATGTCCTCAAGCGCCGCGCGTCTGCCGCGCGAGAGCATCTGCGCATAGGAGCGGGCGAGAATGGTCAGCACCTTGGGATCGCGGCCGGAAAGGGTCAGGATCTGCTCTCCCGCCGACCCATCCTTCTTCTCTTCTAACCGCGGCTTCTCCGCCCGCTGAAGGACCACATGCGCGTTGGTGCCGCCAAAGCCGAAAGAATTGACTCCGCAATATACGTCCTCATCGCCTTGCGAAAACGGCTCGAGGCTGGTCGGCAAGCGAATCCCGAGTTCCTGGAACGGAATCTTCGGGTTGGGGTTCTGCAGATTGGCTTGCGGCGGCACGGCCCCTCGGTCGAGACAGAGCGCCGCCTTGATGAGTCCGGCGACGCCCGCCGCCGCTTCGAGATGGCCGATCGTCGATTTCGCCGAACCGATCAGGCAGGCATCGTCAGCGTCGCGTCCAGCGCCGATCGTGCGCCCCAGCACGCCGGCTTCGATGGGATCGCCCACCGGCGTCCCGGTGCCATGCGCCTCGACGTAGCGCACGTCGCTAAATGGCACGCCGCTTTGCGCGTAGACACGCCGAATGAGCGCCTCCTGCGCCGCAGCGCTCGGCATTGTGATGCCGTCGGTGCGCCCGTCCTGGTTGACGCCCGTGCCGCGTATCGTCGCGTAGACATGATCGCCGTCTCGCATGGCGGCGGCATAGGGCTTAAGCAAGACCACCCCGGCGCCCTCGCCGCGCGCATAGCCATTGGCGCGTTCGTCGAAACTCTTGCAATAGCCGTCCGGCGCCAAGAAGTGGCCCTTGCCCATGATCATCGGATACTCGGGCCGCAACATGACGTTGACGCCGCCCGCCAGCGCCAAGGAAACGTGGCCACGCCAAATATCCTGGCAGGCGAGATGCACGGCCACGAGCGACGAGGAGCAGGCCGTGTCAACCGAGAGGCTGGGGCCGCGGAAGTCGAAAAAATAGGAAAGCCGATTCGACAGCAGCGTCATCAGCGCGCCGGTGCCCGAATGGATGCTGATATTCTCGCGATTATGCGGGCTCAGCTGATCGAGCATGCTGTCGAGCGTGAAGCCGCCAATATAGACGCCCGTTTCGGAGCCCGCGAGCGTTTCCGGAACGACGCCGGCGTCCTCCAGAGATTCCCAGGCCACCTCCATGAGCAGTCGCTGCTGCGGGTCTACATGGACCGCCTCCCGTGGCGATATATTGAAGAACGCCGCATCAAAGCGATGGACCGCCTCGTCGAGAAAGCCGCCTTTGCGGGTGTAGATCTTGTTCGGTTTATCGGGGTTTTCGTTGAAGAATCGATCCATGCTCCAGCGGTCTTCCGGAACATCGCGAATAGCCGGCCGGCCGGAGACGAGGAGGTCCCAATATGCGTCCGGGCTATTGGCGCCCCCAGGGAAGCGGCATCCCACGCCGATGATCGCGATCGGCTCCAACTCTCCGACCTCGTCGCCGCGAAATCCCGAGTTCTGCAGGTTCGGATTGCGTTCGTCCATGGGATATCTCTGGCTGTACACATGTGGTTGGGGATCATGCGTCGCTGAAGCGCGCATGCGCGGTGCGTTTCAAAACAAGGATTTGCTGTTAGGGCCTAGATCGGGCCACCACCCCATTCCTTAGGGGAACGCAACATATATTCCTTCAGTTGCGGCCAATTGCATGACCTTATTGGATAATTAGGCATCCCAGCCTCTCCGATTAAAGCAATATGAGGTATTCGAGCGGTAACATTCCTAGCCTAAAGTGCATTGCAGCATATCCGCTAATTGATGCCGTCCCGCAAGTCAATATGTATGCAATCAACTGCTCACCAATTTCTTTGAGCGATGTCACAATAGTGCCAAAAAGCGCCTAAGTCGCAAATTGGACGCATTTAAAACTGGCGCGGGAGCGTCTTTGGTGTGCACGCCGTGACCGGAAAACCGGCAGCCTGGCTTAAGCATTGGGCGGATGAATAACGGCGATCGGAACTTCAGGCCGTAGTGCGGGGCTACCGCGCAGTTTGGATCATTCGCCGTCCGGCAGCATCTTGCGCGCTTCGTCGCGTTGAGCGTCCTTACGAAGCTCTCGACATGCCAGCGCCGCTCAGCGACATTTCCTGTGAGCGGCATCGGCGCCTCCCAGGCGCCCGCAAATGGGATGGCTCGCGACCGCCCGCTTGCGCCGCTAGTCGCCCGGGAACTCCACCATCAACGTCGTGCCGGCGGAGGCGTTCATCTCCAGCGATCCGCCCAGCTGACGCGCAAAGGCCTGCATGATGCTCATGCCGAGAGAGCCAGACGCGACCGCAGACGCCGGCGCGATTCCGGGACCGTCGTCGCGAACGATGAGCTGCAGGCGGCCGTTCCCCTGTTTGAGCAAGGCGACTTCGAATTTTGATCCCGCGCCTTTTTCGAAAGCGTGCTTGACGGCGTTGAGCGCGGCTTCATTGACCAGAAGAAGCACCGCGGTCATCTGATCAAGGGACAATTTTGCCTCCGGGGATATATCTAACGACAGCTGGACCGGCAGGTCGCCAAAGTCGTTGCGCAACATCTCGTCAAGAATAGGCGCGAGGCCCTGTTCGTAGCTTGTTTTGTCGTAAAGCCGGCGATGCAACGCCGACATCGCCGCGATCCGATCTTCAGCGGCCGCGATCCGTTCGGCGGCCGTCACGTCGAGCACCCCCCGCCGGGCGTTGCTGATCATCGCCAGGACAATTTGGAGGTTGTTTGCGACGCGATGCTGAAGCTCGCGAAACAGGCTGACCTGCACCTGGTTCGCCGCTTCCAGACGCCTGATCAGATCAGCCATTCCCGCCACGAGAATAAGCAAAAAGCCGCCGACGAGGAGAAATCCGATCAGTGGGAATATTGCGTTCTGGTCTCTAAGCAAAAACGAGTTGCGCGGCTCGAAGAAAAAATACCACCCCGACACAGCGGAGAGCGCCAACACCGCTGCGCCCTGACGCCAGCCGCACAGCAGCGCACTGGCCGCGATCGCCGGATAAAAGGTGAGAAACTTCATCGGATCGAGCCAGTGATCCAACAGGATGCGAACAGACAGGCTCGCGCCGAATAATGCCAGAGCAACGATCCAGGAGGGCGCACCCTCTATTCTTTTCGACGCCCTGTAGACTTTCGTCGCCCACGCCACCTTGAGCACCTTGACGTAACTTGCCGAAATCCCGTGATTTCCTCCCACTCGGGCCCGCGAATAGTTGCATAGCGCATAGTTCCGAACAAGATCGAATGCGTTGCCCGCAGCGCTAGGCAGGGCATTCGTTCCCCGTATCAAACGTCTTCAACGCTCTGAGCTTCTCTTGGCTCCGAGAGAATTTTCCTTTTTGGGGAACAAGTCAGATCGCCTGAGGTTTCGCTCACGGGACACTCGCGTTTCGTCGCGGTTTTTTTTGGAGTTTTCTGATGGGCTCAAAGCGCAATCCGGTCAAATCCGCCAACGTGAACGCCGGAAAGAGTCAAATCGCGCAACCCGATATTCTGGCGGCCGAGACTGAGATGTCTTACGCGCAGCCGCAAGGCGACGGCGGTGAAACGCACCAGACCGCGAACGACGAAGTTGAGACGCTCACCACGCAGCAGGGCATCCCGGTCTCCGATGACCAAAACACGCTTCGCATTGGCGCGCGCGGTCCGAGCCTCATCGACGACTTCCATTTCCGCGAAAAAATCTTCCACTTCGACCACGAGCGCATCCCTGAACGCGTCGTTCACGCGCGGGGATTCGGCGTGCATGGCTACTTCGAGCTCACGAGATCGCTCGCAGATGTGACGCGAGCGGATCTGTTTCAGCGCGTCGGCGACCAAACGCCAGTATTCGTTCGGTTCTCCACGGTGGTCGGCAGCAAGGGATCGTTCGACCTGGCGCGCGACGTGAGAGGCTTCGCGGTTAAGTTCTATACTCAAGAAGGCAATTGGGATCTCGTTGGCAACAACATGCCGGTCTTCTTCATTCAGGACGCCATAAAGTTCCCCGACCTGATTCATGCGGCGAAGCCTGAGCCCGATCGCGGCTTTCCTCAGGCGCAGTCGGCGCACGACAATTTTTGGGATTTCGTTTCGCTTTCACCCGAAAGCTTTCACATGATCATGTGGATCATGTCCGATCGCGCCATCCCGCGCTCCTTCCGCTTCATGGAAGGCTTTGGCGTGCACAGTTTCCGCTTCGTCAATGCAAAGGGAAAGTCGACTTTCGTCAAGTTTCACTGGAAGCCGAAGCTCGGGCTGCAGTCAGTGCTCTGGAACGAAGCGGTCAAGATCAATGGCGCCGATCCCGATTTCCATCGGCGGGATCTGTGGGACGCCATCAAGGGCGGACATTTCCCGGAATGGGAGCTCGGCGTCCAGCTCTTCGACGACGAGTTCGCCGAAAAGTTCGAATTCGACATTCTCGACTCAACCAAGATCATTCCCGAAGAGCAGGTTCCGGTGCAGATCGTCGGCCGCCTCGTGCTCGACCGCACCGTGGACAATTTCTTCGCGGAGACCGAACAGGTCGCTTTCTGCACGCAGAACATCGTTCCCGGCATTGATTTCAGCGACGATCCGCTGCTCCAAGGCCGCAACTTCTCCTACCTCGACACACAGTTGAAGCGGCTCGGCAGCCCGAACTTCACCCATCTTCCCGTCAATGCGCCGCGCTGCCCGATGGCGCATTTCCAGCAGGACGGGCATATGGCGATGAAGAACCCGAAGAGCCGCGCCAATTACGAGCCCAACAGTTGGGGCGCGCTCGGCGGACCGCGCGAAAATCCCGAGCGCGGCTTCACGTCATTCCCGGAAGAAGTCGCCGGGCCGAAGACGAGACTTCGCTCCGAAAGCTTCGCCGATCACTACAGCCAGGCGCGCCAATTCTTGATCAGCCAGACGCCCATCGAGCGCAAGCATATTGGCGACGCGCTGACGTTTGAATTGAGCAAGTGCGAGCGCCCGGACATCCGCTCTCGTGTCGTGTCGCATCTCTTAAACATTGACGTTGCGCTCGCGACGCGCGTGGCTGACGGCTTGCGGCTTGAAATGCCCGATCCGGCGAAGGCCGCGCGCCCGACTCGGCAAGAGCTTCCCCCATCCGCGGCGTTGAGCATTTTGGCGCGTCCCAAATCCTTCACGGGGCGGAAGCTCGGGATTCTCGCGACGGACGGCGCCGATGCAAAGCTGTTGAAGGCGCTGATTGAGGCCGTTGAAAAGATCGGAGCGGTTTACGAGATTGTCGCGCCGCACATCGGCGGCGTGGTGCTTGACGACGGCGCCCTGCAGCCCGCCGCGCAAAAGATCGACGGAGGACCGTCGGTGCTGTTCGACGCCGTCGCCATCGTCGCGTCGGAGACCGGCGCCGCGGATCTCGTCGCCGACGCCGCCGCGCGCGATTTTGCAAGCGACGCCTTCGCACACTGCAAGTTCATCGGCTTCACCAAGAGCGCGTTGCCGCTGCTGGAGAAAGCCGGCGTCGCCGACGCGCTGGACGAAGCGTGCATTCAGCTTGCGACCGTCAAGGACGCGGCCGCGTTCATCGCGGCCTGCGCCGAACTTCGTTACTGGCCCAGAGAACTGACGGTCGATCTGGATGCGTGATGCGGTCACGCATGACAGAACAGCCAAGTTAACAACCGCGCAACAGGAGAACCAAAATGCCAACGGCAAGCACGGGCGGCAGCACGAAAACGTCGAAGCCCCGAACGGGCGCAAAGACGTCGGCCACCGCCACCAAAACGGCGGACGCCATCAAGCTCCTGAAAGAGGATCACCGTGAGGTGAAAACCTGGTTCAAACAGTACGAAAAGCTCGATAAGGAAACCGAGAAGGAAGAGCTCGCCCGAAAAATTTGCGCCGCGCTGACCGTTCACGCCAAGATCGAAGAGGAAATCTTCTATCCGGCGCTGCGCAAGAGCATCGACGACGAAGAGCTTCTCGACGAAGCAGAAGTTGAGCACGCAAGCGCCAAACAGCTGATCGCGGAAATCCTCTCGATGTCGCCGCAAGACCATCTCTTCGATGCAAAGGTCAAGGTGCTTGGCGAATATGTCATGCATCATGTCCAAGAAGAAGAGCAGGAAATGTTTCCGGAGGCGCGCAAGAGCGAGGTCGACCTCGACGCCTTGGGCGTGAAGCTATCGAAGCGTAAAGCCGAACTGATGAAAAAAGCGGCCTGATCGCGGCCGCTTCAACGTTCAACATCATTCACGCCGCGGCGGCAGGCACGTCATGCGCATGCACGTCGCGGCCGGAATGTTTGGCGATAATGCGCTTGGCGGTTTCCTCAAGCGCCTCGTTTCGCGTTCGCACCCAGAGCAACAAGCCGCCATGGTCAAGTTGCTCCTGGAGATATTTCGCGTGACGCTCCTCCATGAACTCGCCAAGCACGACGCCGATGAGGCCGCCAAATTCCGCGCCTATCAAGCCGCTCACGAGAAGCATCGCCAGGGCTCCGCCTGACGCGAGCGCTGCGCCGGCCGCTACGGTGGCGCCGACGTAGACAAGACCGCCAATGATCGCGCCCTCTTTCTTGCTCAAAGATTCCCTCGGCGCATAGGCCACACGCGGGGCGGCGCCGTCGTCTTCGGCCGCCTCCACCTTTTCATATTTATGGCCGAGCTTGCCGACCACGGCCTTTTCGCCCGCAAGCAGGCTGATGTCGCCAAGGTCGAACCCCGAATTCAACAATTCCTCGACCGCGCTCTCGAGCACATAGCCGTCCGAGAAAACGCCAACCACCTCTCGCGCCCGCCGCTCCGCATTGGACATGCCGCCCTCCCCTAGCCTTGCACGCCTCGATCCGCTTCGAAGCGTCCCGCCGCATCCGGCTGTTCGGGGCAGAGTGCTGCCGAAGGCCGGCCCTTGGCAAGAGCCGCATTGACGCTGGCGAAGGAGCTAAGGAGAGCGCAAGGCGGACCGGGAAGTATCGGCAGAGGCCGCCAGCAGGGAGAGGTATTCCCAGGCCATCGTCGCGCCGGCGAGCGCGGTGATTTCGGAAACATCATAGGCCGGCGCCACCTCGACGACGTCCATTCCGACGAAGTTCAGACCGGCGAGCTTGCGGATGATCGACTGCGCCTGCCAGGTGGCCAGACCGCCGATTTCGGGGGTGCCGGTCCCCGGGGCAAAGGCCGGATCAAGCGCGTCGACGTCGAACGTCAAATAGACCGGGGCGTCGCCGACGACTTCGACGATCCGCGAGGCGATCGCCGCTGGCCCAATCTCATGCGCCTCCTGCGCGGCGACGATCGTGACGCCTTGTCCAACCGTCCAGTCGTAGACTTCGCGTTGCACCGGCGAGCGAATGCCGATCTGGATCATGCGGCGCGCATCGACGACGCCTTCGTTGATCGCATGATAGAACATCGAGCCATGCGCATAGGGCTGGCCGAAATTATCGGGCCATGTATCGACGTGAGCGTCGAAATGAATCAACGCCAGCGGGCCGCGTCTTTTCGCGCAGGCGCGCAAGAGAGGCAGTGTGACTCCATGGTCGCCGCCAAGCGTCACGAGATGCGCATAGGCCGACGCCTGATCCTCGATGAGCTTCAGACTTGCGGCGATGTCGCCCAGCGCGATGGCGAAATCCCCTACATCGGCGAGCGGCAGATCGATGGGGGACGTCCAGTGCGAGGGATGCTCGCCGTCGATCAACATGCGACTGGCGTGACGGATGGCCGACGGCCCGAAGCGCGCGCCGCTGCGGTTGGTCGTGCCGATGTCGAAAGGGACGCCGGCGACGACAACCGCCGCGTCGGCGCCCGGGGCGACGCCGAGGAAGGTGGGCGGCGCGGCGAATGTCGGCGTCCCGCTCATGCCAAGCCATCGAGTTTAACGAAACGGAACACCGCCGCGGCGACCGCGCAGGTCCAATCGCCGTTCGGAGCGCCTTCGGCCGCCGCGGTCAAAGACAGGCTCTCGACGATCAGTTCGCTTGTTTCATAGACCTTCTTGCGCTCATTCCAGGCGGCGTCAGGATCGAATTCGATCCCGAGCGTCGAAGCGAGCATCGTCGCCGCGAGATCTTCCGCATAATCGCCGCTCTCGCGCTCCGTCATGCCATAGCCGTGATGTTCCGAAATATAGCCGTAGAGCGTCGGCTCCCTCGGCCGCGCGAGGCCGATGCTCGCCGTGATGCGCCGTCCGGGCTCGTCGGTCTCGGCGCGCGCAAGCACCGTGAAAGTGATTTCGCCAGGCTGAAGCGTCGCGACGCCCCGCTCCACCGGAATGATTTCGCATCCCGCCGGCAGAATGGACGACACCGCCACGAGATTCTGCTGTTCGATGTCGGCGTCGCGCAGCGCATATTCGAACGCCGTCAGACGATGGCGGTGAACGCCGACGCCGCGCGTGAGAAAGACGCATTGTGGAATGGGAAACATCGAACGCGCTCCCTCGCGCAAAGACCACCGCCTCAATTAGGACAAGGCGCCCGTTCGGCCATAAGCATTTTAGCATGCTTCGTCTATGGCCTCGCGCGCGCGAACCGGCTAGCATCGTCAAGCGGGCCGCGGCGGGCGACAGTTTGGCGCAACATATCTCCATGGCATGAAAATTTTGCTACTCGGCGGCTCCAACGCCGGAATGCGGGAAGGCTGGGCCTTCCAATTTCAACGGCAGGCGTCCGAGCACGAGGTCGAGAATCGTTTTCTCGGCGCGGTAGGGTCGCTCTACGGTTTGCTGGCGCTTTTGAAGATGGAGCGCGACGCGACGGCTTCTCCGGACGTCATCATTTTCGAATATTGTCTCAACGACGTTCTGCTTTTCGCCGCCGGCTGCCTGCGCCCGAAGCTCGTCGCCGACACGCTCGAAGCGATCGCGGCCTGCTGCGCCCGGCGTCGAATCCGCCTGCTGTTTCTCTGTCTGGACCCACGGCCGACGGCCTCCAAAGCGCTGCGCAGCGCAACGCGGCGCGCGCATCGGCTCTACGCGGACGCGGCGACGCGTTATGCGACGCCCGCCATCTGGCTTGACGAGATTTTCTCGGGAAGCCCGACGGCGGCGCATTTTCAGGACGAAAACCATCTGACGATCGACGCCTCAACGGCGGTGGCCGCCGCAGTGCTGAGCCGGATCGGCGACGCGCGCGTTCCCTTGGCGCCCAACGCCGAGATTCGCTTCGATTACGTCGACGCGACCAAGGCGCAACGTCGCGGGGCATGCGAGCTACATCACATAGAATCGAAGGTTTTCGAAGGCGCGTTCATTGGTCTCAACCGACAGAGCGAATGCTATTGGCCCGGAAGCGGCCATCTCGTCGCGCTGATGCTGCGTTCCGATGACAGAAGCGGCGAATATCTCATTCGCGCGCCGCGATGCGTCTACCGCAAGAATCCGCGCTCGAAGATGCAGGAGATCGTCGCCAATCTCATGCTGCTGCATTACGTGACGCGCGCGATCGTCACGGACCGCGGCGTCGCCATCGCAATGCCCGACGACGAAGCGGCGCTGAGGCGCGCTCCAGAGGATGCAACGCTCCTCGCCGTTCCGCCGACGGCGGATTTTTTGGACCAGACTCTCGATATCCACGCCGCGATCTTTTGGCGGCCGCGATCCATCGCGCGCAAAATCGTAGCGCTGTTGCTCCGGTGAACCGCTGAACGCCGCGCTATTTTTTGCAGGTCGGCGTCGGCTGCAACACGAGATCCGTCATGTCGCCGCGCAGGACGAAGTCGCCGTAGTCGAGCTTCAGCGCGCGCGAGACGCCGTTTTCATAAAGGTCGAACGACAGCACATAAATCGGCTGCCCGTCCTTCTTGCCCAGCTCGAAATAGGAAATCGCAACCGGCCAGCGACGGATATTGTTGAGCGCATTCACGCGCGCGACTTTTTCCTGGGGCGGCTCGGTCGTCGGCTTGCCAATGACCGTTAAAGTATCGAACGCCTTTTCGCCGTCGCCCGTGCCGTCGAAGACCCGCGCTTCCAGCAGCTGTTCGCCGGCCGCGGCCGTTTCCACGATTTTGCGCAGATGTTCCGTCGGAAAGAGCATCGGACCGGACAGCTCCAGGCGCGTGCGCTTTGGCTTTGCAAGATCAATGGCAAGCCGGGCGTCGGCGGATTTTTTGGCCTTTCCGTCGACTTCATCGGTCCGTGAGTTGTCGACTTTGGTCTCCACCTTGAAGCGAAACTCCGCGCCGTCGCCGCCCTCGAATGTCGCCGAACGCATGTCGGAGAGCTTGGCCGCCCCTTCCGAGGGCTGCAATTCGGTGATCTGGCGAAAGTTCTGCACATAGCCCTCGCAGGCCGACCCGGAAAAGTCGAAGGCGATCCGACCGCGCGCCTGCGCCGGCGCCTTCGCGCCGCTCGATTTCAACAGGCTCAGATCATAAACAGCGCGGTGATTGGCGAGCGGCAATCCGCGCTCGGCGAACGCCTGGCCAACCGGCGTCGCCGCGCAGATCGCGGCGGCCAGCACGCGTAACGAAATCATCGGACCTCTTTCTGTGTGGCGGCGCCTGCGACGCCATTGCGTCGGGTGGAGTAGGAAACTAGGGTCGCGCTCCATTGGGAGCAACGACTTTCTCTTTGAGGAGGCGCTATGACCGCACCGTCCGACACCCCGCTCGCGCGGCTGCAAGCGCTGGGACTGACTCTACCCGCCGCGGCCGCGCCGGTCGCCAACTATGTTCCTTTCGTGCGCGCAGGCGCCTTGCTGTTCATATCGGGACAGCTGCCGCTCGGCGCCAATGGCGTCGACCCGGCGCATCAAGGCAAGCTCGGCGCCGGCGTCTCGCTTGAGGCCGGGCAGTCCGCCGCGCGTCAGGCGGCGCTCAACGTCCTCGCCCAAGCCAACGCCGCCGTCGGCGATCTTTCGAAACTGCGCGCCGTGCGGCTCGGCGGCTATGTCAACAGCGCGCCCGACTTCGCTTCTCTGCCGCAGGTTGTCAACGGCGCTTCCGATCTCGTCGCCGCCGTGTTGGGCGAGAATGGCAAACATGCGCGCTTCGCCGTTGGCGTCGCGCAGTTGCCGCTCGACGCCGCTGTCGAGGTGGAAGGAATCTTCGAGATTCTTCCGTGAACTCCCGGGATTTTTCGTGGCTGACGGCGCGGCCGATCGCCCACCGCGGACTGCATGATGCCTCAAAGGGCGTGATCGAAAATTCAATTTCTGCCGCCCGCGCGGCGATCGCCGCGGGCTTTGGCGTCGAATGCGACGTGCAGCTCACAGCCGACGGCGAACTCGTCGTATTTCACGACGAGACGCTGGAGCGCCTGACCGAAAGCGCCGGGGCTGTCGCGATGCGCAGCGCAAATGAGCTCAGTCGTCTGAGGCTGCGCGGCGCCAATGACGCCATTCCGAGATTTTCCGAGTTTCTCGCCGAGATCGGCGGGCGAACGCCGATCATTGTAGAGATCAAGAGCGCCTTCGATGGCGACACGACCGCCGCGCAGCGCACGGCGCTGGCGCTAGCGCGTTACAGCGGTCCCGTCGCCGTCGAAAGTTTCGACCCCGATCAGATCGCCTTTCTTCGCGCGCGCGCCGCCGCGCTCGGGATCGCGCATCGGCCGCTTGGCGTCGTTGGCGAGGCGCATTACGACGCAGATGATTGGCCGCAGCTGTCCACCGCACAGCGCGCGGAGCTCACCCACTTTCTGCACTACAAGCGCACGCTGCCGGACTTCCTGTCTTGGCGCGTGCGCGATCTTCCGCACGCGATTCCGCTGCTGCTGCGCGAGGCGCTCAAGGTTCCCGTGACGACCTGGACCGTGCGCTCGCCGGAGATGGCGGCGCGGGCGCGAGAATGGGCCGATCAGATTGTCTTCGAGGGCTTCGCGCCATAAGCGATCGAGTCGCGCGGCGTGCGCCGCCGCATCCGCCCAAGCGACAATTCTTGTTAGCAGAGCCGATCGGGCGCGACATGGATCCCAATCGAGCGCCCCTCGATCGACGGGAGCAACATCGCCATGCGCCAGCGCGGACGCTCAATTCGCCTTGTGCTAACAATTGGGATAGCGGCGATCCTGGGAGTCGGAACAGCCATCGCCGACGTGAAAAACGGATCCTTCGACGCTGACGGCGCCCGCCGCGCAACAGGCGAAATGGATCGCGACAAGACGCTGCAATCCACCGCGCGCGCCTGTCCAGCGGACGTCTTCCGTGAGGAAGCCTCGCTTGGCGGATTGCTCCTGGGTGATGAAGCGGTTACGCGCGATCACTGCGCAGCCCGCCCTGAGGAATGCTATCAAGCCTGCATTGGCAAGCGCAGCGGCGAACACTGCTTCCGGTTGGCGCTTGCGCTTCAGGAGAACGAAAGCGTCATCGCGCCGCGCTACGCGCAGCTCCTGTTCGCCATGGCCTGTGCGCTTGGCAAGGCCTCCGGCTGCACCAACCGCGCCGCGCATATGCGCAACGCCGCCGAAGAGGGCGATCCGCTCGAGCGGCTTTCGGCCAAGGCCAGCGAGCGCTGTCAATCTCGTAGCTTTAAGATCGCCTGCGACAAAAACGATCCTTGGGGGTGCGCCATGCTCGGACAGGCGCACCACAACGGCGAGGGCGTCAAGAAAAGCGTCGCCCTCGCGCGTCGCTCCTACAGGAAATCCTGCAGGCTCGACCCAGAATTCGCCGCCTGCGATTTTTCCCGCCGCGCGCTGACGTCGATGTGACTCGCCGCGGCGCTATTCGGCAGGGACCAATCCGTTGACTGGCTCCAGTCCCCGCATGTCCTTGAGTTCAACGCGGATATTGTAATCGCTCGCAGCCTTTATGAAATCCTGAATCGTCTCCATGATGTCCTGATCGATAAAGCCGGCGCGCGTGCCATCGATCACGAGGTAACTGTTCTCCTCGACATTCTCGAGGTAGTTGCGCAGTTGCGCCTTGTTGAGGAAGGACACATCCTTTTGCAGGCGCAGCAGGTAGTTCCGCCCGTCGCGCGTGAGCGTGAATGCGGAGTGATAGTTTGCGCGCAACACGAAGAAGAGCCCAACGGCCATGCCGATCGCCATGCCCTTGAGGAGATCCGTCGAGAGAATTGCGCCGATCGTCACGGCAAAGGGCGCAAACTGGTTGAATCCCTTTTCATATTGCTGAACGAAGAGCTTCGGCTTCGCGAGCTTGTAGCCCGTCAGCAGCAGCACCGCCGCAAGACACGCGAGCGGAATCATATTGAGCACGCTCGCCAGGAACATCGCGCTGAGCAACAGCAGCACGCCGTGGACAAAGGACGCCACCTTGGTGTGTGCGCCGGCGTCGATGCTGGCGGAGCTGCGCACGATCACTGCGGTGATCGGCAATCCGCCCAACATACCGCTGAGGAAATTGCCGACGCCCTGCGCTTTGAGCTCCTGATTGGTCGGCGCGATGCGCTTGAGTGGGTCGAGCTTATCGACTGCTTCGAGACTCAGCAGCGTTTCAAGGCTGCCGACCAGCGCCAAAGTGGCGGCGGTCACGTAGATCTGGACATCGATCAGCCGGGTAAAGTCCGGAAAGTTGAACTCCCGCGCGAAATCTATCGGTCCAAAGATGGCGGGAAGATTGACGAGATGTTGCGGCGCGATCGCCAAAGAGGGAAACAGCGTCTGAGCCACGACGTTATAGGCGATGCCAAACAGCACCGCGACCAGCGGACCGGGCGCGATCGAAAGGTAGCGATGCTTCTTGATGTAGGGCGTATCCCAAAGGAGCATGATCGCGAGCGATACAAGGCTGACGATCACCGCTCCCGTCGAAAAAGAGCGAAAGGCGTCCCAGAGGAAGGAGAGACGCGTGTGGCTGTCATCCTCGAGGAACGACAAGTCGGCTTCCGCGTCGGCGTCGTAGCCAACCGCGTGCGGCAGCTGCTTCATGATCAGGATCAAGCCGATCGCCGCGAGCATGCCCTTAATCACGGCTGACGGAAAAAACGCGCCGATGACGCCCGCCCGCAGAAAACCCATCACCACTTGCAGGAGGCCCGACAGCGCCACCGCAAGCAGCATGGCGTCAAAACCAAGTTTTTCGACCGCGGCCGCGACAATGACGGTCAGGCCTGCGGCAGGACCCGAAACGCTCAACTGCGAACCGCTGACAAGAGACACCACGAGCCCGCCGATGATCCCGGCGATAACTCCGGAGAACGGCGGGGCGCCGGAAGCGACCGCAATGCCGAGGCACAGCGGCACCGCGACGAGAAACACCACGACCCCCGCCGGAATGTCATGATCGAGGTAGCGGACGTAATAGTCGAGATGTCTCCTAAACACGCCTGAATTCTCCCTATGGGCGGTGTATGCCGCGCGGCCGGTTAGAAATCCTCGCCGCCATGTTGCTGATAGATGACGTCCACTTCGCTGCCCGGCGGCAATGTGATGAGCTGATGCAGGATTCCATCGTCGAGTCCGAACACCCAGCCGTGCAGCATCGGCTGCTGGTCCTCTTTCCAGGCGGTCTGAACAATCGAAAGTTGCGACAAACGCATCACCTGCTCGATCACATTGATTTCGACCAGTCGGTTGGCGCGTTCCGTCTGAGAGTTGAGCGCGTCGATCTCATCTCTGTGCATTCGATAGACGTCTTTGATATGCATCAGCCATTTATTGAGCAGCGCCAGATCGGGACGCTGTCGGTCAAGCGCCGCGCGAACGCCGCCGCAATTATAGTGACCGCAGACGATGACGTGCTGAACTTTGAGCACCTGCACAGCGTATTGAATGACGCTGAGACAGTTGAAGTCCGTGGCGATCACCTGATTGGCGATGTTGCGGTGCGCGAAAATGGCGCCCGGCAGCGCGTTGACGATGATGTCGGCGGGCACGCGGCTGTCAGAGCAGCCAATCCACAAGAATTCGGGCTTCTGATTGGCCGCGAGACGTTCGAAATAGCCGGGATCGCGCTCACGGACTTCCTCGGCCCAGGCTTTGTTCTCAAGCAACAATTTTTCGAAGGATTTCATCACGCCCGTTTTCTTTCGGCCATCGCCTCAAAAGCGGTCTGGCTGCGACAGCAATGTGACAGCGACGGAAGCCGCTCGGACAGGAGCGCGAACTACGGCGATTATCGTCGAAGTCGAGCGCCCTCGCTCAAGCAGGCGAGTCTACGAAGGTCTTGAGGTCACCACAAGTGTCCGCCGGCTTATCGGCGCATGGGGCCACGCTCATAAAACAGCCAAGGACGCCGCTCGCTTCGGGCCTACTTTTGTTGGGCCGCGCAGAGTTCCCGCCACACCTGCGGCAAGGCGGCGATGATATCATCGGCGATCAGCCCGGGTCCAAAAATCTCGGCGGCGCGCGCATGCATCCAGGCGGCGCAGGACGCCGCGAGGAAGCCGTCCATGCGCTGCGCCAGCAAGCCGGCGATGACGCCGGTCAAGACGTCGCCCGAGCCTGCGGTGGCAAGCCACGGCGTCGCATAAGGGAGGATTGAGGCGCGTCCGTCCGGTGCGGCGACGACCGTGTCCGCCCCCTTGAAGAGCACAACTGCGCCGCTGGCGCGCGCCGCCTCGCGCGCCTTGTCGAGTTTCGAGCGGCAGCCGCAGTCGCTCTCGCAAGCGGCGAAGAGCCGCGCGAACTCGCCGGCGTGCGGCGTCATCACCACCGGGCCCGGCGCAGCGCGCGTTGCGCGCCACAGCCGCTCTGGATCGCCGGCGAAGCTCGAGAGCGCGTCCGCGTCGAGGACCGCGGCGCGGCGATAGGCCTGCGGCGCAAGCGCTGTTTCGACCTGTGCGCAGCTTTCCTCGCTGACGCCCAGCCCCGGACCGATGGCCACGGCATTCTTTCGTTCATCGGAGAGAACCTTGGCGAGGCCGTTCGCGCCGTCGGCCGGCCGAACCATGACGGACGTGAGCGCGCTGGCGTTGACCGCGAGCGCTTCCATTGGGCTGGCGAGCGTCACGAGGCCCGCGCCGGCGCGCAAGGCCGCAGCCGCCGAAAGCCGCGCGGCGCCTGTAAAGGAGGCGCCGCCCGAAACGACCAGCGCGTGGCCGCGCGAATATTTGTGGCCCTCGACTTGCGGCAGCGGCAGCGCGTCGCGCCAGAGCTGCGGCATGTTGACGAACGTCTCAACGGCGAGCGAATCGAGCGCGGAGGGTCGAATGCCGATATGCGTACAGGTGAGCGCGCCGCAATGCAGACGGCCGGGCAATAGCAGATGGCCCGTCTTCACGCGAAAGAAGGTGACGGTCGCGTCGGCCTCCACCGCCGCGCCGCGCACCGCGCCGGTCGTGCCGTCGACGCCGCTGGGAATATCGACGGCGACGACGTTCTGGCCGCTTTCGCGACGCCAGCGGTTCAGGCGGCGGACGAGCGCGCTTGCGTTCGAATCCAGATCGCGCGCGAGGCCGGTCCCAAACAGAGCGTCGATCACGAGATCGACGCCGTCGAAGCTGCAGTCGAGCGCGGACGTGACTGGACAAGGCCAAGCAGCGGCCGCTTGCGCCGCGTCGCCGCGCAATTGGTCGAGCGGGGTCAGGGAAGCGACGCGGACTTTATAGCGCAGCGCGCGCAGCAGCCGCGCCGCGACAAAACCGTCGCCGCCATTGTTGCCAGGACCGCAGAGCACCAAGACCCGCCGCCCGCTGGTGCGTTGGAGAATTTGGCTGGTCGCCCGCGCGATCGCCGCGGCGGCGCTCTCCATCAGCGACATCGCCGGCACGCCGCTCTCGATCGTTAGGCGATCGGCGCGCGCCATTTGATCCGTCGTGAGGATTTCGAGCGGGAAAGCGGAGGGCATGGCGCGATGGTGACCGAAGGCCGCCGCCCGCGCAATGGGCGCCGGTTCACAAGATGGACGCAACGCCCGATGACGCGGCGCCGCATTCCGTCGCGCCTCGGTTTCCGGTATGTCATGATGGACATGCTGACCGCCGCGCTCATCGCCTTTGACTCTCCCGCCGCGCCGCTGCGCCGGGAGGCCGTGGCGCGCAGCCTCGGTTCGCTCGTCGAGTCGTGCGTTCAAGGACTGATCGCCGACGCTCTGATTCTCGCCGCGCCGGGACGAGGCCTGGCCCGGATCGCCGATGAAGCCGGCTGCGCGCTGATCGAAACGCCGCACGCCGCCGACGGCTTGGCGCAGGCGGTGAAAGCGGCGCAGCGCGACCATCTTCTCCTTTTGCTGGCCGGTTTCGCCGTTGAGCGCGACTTCGCCGAGGAAGCGCAGGATTTTTTTGCCTTTGGCGACGCCAGCCGCGCCCGAACGCTTCGGCTGGCTCCGGATTCCTTGATCACTCGTCTTGCGCCGGGTCTGGCGCGTCCGGTGGGGCTCATTGCGCCAAAAAGCGCGCTCTTATCCGCCGAAGGCGCGGATCTCGCGCGACTTGCGCGAAAGATGCGGGGAGCCGATCTGAGGACCCGCGCCCGCCGAGTCTTGTAGCTTTCACTAATTGAACGTGTTGCAGGCGTCGATGCTGCCCGTGCGCAAGCCTTTCAGCAGCCATTGCGTGCGCTGCGCCGCCGAGCCATGCGTAAAGCTATCCGGCACCACATAGCCGCGAGTCGCCCTTTGCTGCCGGTCGTCGCCGATCGCCTGCGCCGAAGCGACCGCCTGTTCGATGTCGCCTTCTTCGAGAATGGGCTTCTGCTTGTTGGCGTTGTTGGCCCAGACCCCGGCGAGGCAATCCGCCATCAGCTCCGCGCGCACCGAAAGCGCATTGGCCTCCGAACGGCTGCCGGCGAGTTGCTGCGCCCTCTGAATCTTCGGCAGAATGCCCAGCAAGTTTTGGATGTGATGGCCCATCTCATGAGAGATTACATAGGCATAGGCGAAATCGCCGCCGCCGCCGAAGCGCCGTTGCATGTCGCGAAAGAAGGACGTGTCGAGATAGATGCGCTGGTCAATCGGACAATAGAACGGCCCCATCGCCGACTGCGCCGTTCCGCAGCGCGACTGGGTGTAGCCGTTGAAGAGAACGAGCCGCGGCGGCTGAAAGCGCACGCCCTTTTGCTCGGGAAGCACTCGCGACCAGACCTGCTCGTTGGAGCCCACCACCTTTGCGACGAAGCGCCCCAGTTGATCGGTCGGCGCGCTTTGCCGCGGCGCCTCCTGGCGGGGCAATGCCACCTCGCGCTCCTGGCGCATATTGTTGATCATCTGCGCGCCGCCGATGAGAATCGCGGGGTTAATTCCAAGCGCCCAGCCGATCAATCCGAGAATCACCATCGTGCCAAGGCCGAGGCCCCCCGCGCCCATGCGGGGCCCGCCTCCCATCGGCCCGCCGCCGCGGCGATCCTCGATATTCTCGGACGACTGGAGATCTTCCCATTTCATATTCGCGCGCTCCGGACCGGCGCCCGGGGGGCGCTGCTCGATGGCTATTTAAGCGAGCTTATCGGCTCTTGGTAGAGTTTATGCAGGCGGCGGCCGGCGCGCAGACGCCGACCGCAACCGTTTGGGCGCAAAACACATGCAAAGATCTCAACTTCAGCTCGTTCAGCCAGCGGCAGCCTCGCGATGAAGCCTCTTGAAAATAAGAGTCACGCTCAAACAATAGCGGGTTTTATTCATCACTATTTTATTTACATCGTCGGAGCTTCCTACTGTGCAGCCGCGCTTTGGCCAACGGCCGGCCTGAAGATTCGCAGCGTAGAACTCGCGCCACTCGATCTCTTCGCGGTGAAGCTGCATGTTTCGCCGCCGACGATCATGTTGGCGCTCCTGCTTTTCAATGCAGGGTTCTCCGCCAAGACCGCCGACATCAAAAATTTGCTGGGCCGGCCGACCCTCTTGGCGTCAGGGTTGGCGGCCAATATTCTGGTGCCGCTCGCCTTTATCGCCGCGATGAGCGGCACGCTGTTGTTTTGGCACAATCCCCAAGAGGTTCAACAGATCCTGGTTGGACTCGCGCTTATCGCATCCATGCCGATTGCGGGCGCTTCGACGGCTTGGTCGCAAAATGCGAATGGCAATCTCGCGCTCAGCCTCTCACTCGTGCTGCTCACGACGCTGCTCAGTCCGATACTGACGCCGCTTGTTCTGCATGGAGTCGGCTATGTGACGATCGGGGACTATTCCGAAGACCTGCACGAACTCGCCTCCGGCGGCGCATTCGCCTTTCTCGGCGCATGGGTGATCCTGCCGACGGTTTTAGGACTCGCGGTCAACAGGTTCGTGGGGCAAGCCGGGGTCGGAGTCGCAAGCCCTTACCTGAAGATCGCGAATATGATCGTCCTGGCGCTGCTCAATTATTCGAACGCGGCGCTGTCCTTGCCGAACGTCGTCGCTCATCCCGACTTGGATTTTTTGGCGGCGATTCTGGCGATCGTCGGCGGCTTATGCCTCGTGATGTTCGCGGCTGGCTACGGTCTCGCCCGGGCCTTGGACGCCACTCGGGCGGACACAGCTTCGATGATGTTCGGTCTGGGGATGAACAACAACGGCACGGCGCTGGTGCTTGCCTCAACGGCCCTTGCCGAGCATCCGCAAGTGATGCTGCCGGTCATCCTTTACAACCTCGTCCAGCATTTTGCTGCGTCGCTCGTCGATCGCGCGGCATCTCGATAGACCTTAGCGAAAACCTGCGCAGTTCACGACGCGTCCCATTCCTTCGGCCACTCCTCCCGCAGCCGGCCGCCGAGCCGCACCGGCGAGATCATCGTCGCCAGCCCGTCGGCGCCGATTTCGGCCGCCACGCCGCAGAAGGTGGCTTCGCCATTGGCGGGCTCATAGCGCGCGCCGGGCGTCTTGCGCAGGAAGCGGCGAAGCGGCTCCTCCTTGTCCATGCCGACGACGGAGTCGTAATCGCCCGTCATGCCCGCGTCGGTCTGATAGCCGGTGCCTCCCGGCAGGATCTGCGCGTCGGCGGTCGGCGTATGCGTGTGCGAGCCGACCACCACGGACGCGCGGCCGTCGACGAAATGCGCCATCGCCATTTTCTCGCTCGACGCCTCGGCGTGCATGTCGATCAAGATGGCGTCACATCCGACGCCAAGCGGGCAGGCGCCCAGCTCGCGCTCGATGGCGGCAAAAGGGTCGTCGAGCGCGTCCATGAAGACCCGGCCGATCGGATTGACGACGAGCACCTGCTGCCCGCGCGCCGCTGTATAGAGGCTGGCGCCGCGTCCCGGCGTTCCCGGCGGATAATTGACCGGGCGCAGCAGCCGCGGCTGGCGCTCGATGAAAACCAGCGCCTCGCGCTGATCGAAGGCGTGATTGCCGAGCGTGACGCAATCAACGCCAAGGCCGAGCATCTCATCGCAGATCGCTTCGGTGATGCCGAAGCCTCCGGCGGCGTTCTCGCCATTGGCGACGACGAAGTCGAGCGCCCATTTTTCACGCAGTCGCGGCACAAAGCGCGATAAAGCCGCGCGGCCCGAACGGCCCAGAACGTCGCCGATGAAGAGAATGCGGAGCGGCGGGGATTTCGACATGGGCCGTCATAGCCCGCGCGCGCCGCCAGAGCAAAGCGGATCGGAGGTTGCGCGACGACGCGGCGTTTCATAACTGGAGCCGGCTGATGTAACATCACATTCCATTGCGAGCCCCGCCAAAAATGCAAGACGCCGCCGAACGCCCCGCCGTCCTGACGCAAAAAGACGCGCCGGCGCGGCCTTACGTCGTTTTCGAAGACGGCCGCAGCGACGGACAGGCGCTGCTGTTCGAGGAGCCGGAAGAGATCATTGTCGCGCGCGCGGCGAAAGACGTCGCGGCGGCGTTCGAACGCATGGAGGCGGCGACGAAGCGGGGCCTCTATCTCGCCGGCTACGCGGGTTACGAACTCGGCTATGCGCTCGAGCCCAGATTCGCCGCTCAAGCGACGCCCGACGCGCAGACGCCGCTGCTCCTTTTCGGCGCGTTTCGAGCGCCGCGGCCCTGGTCGCTGCCGCCCGCCGAGAGCGCGGCGCCGAACGTTCCGCTATCCCCTGCCTGGACTCAGGAGGAGTACACGCAGCGATTCAACACGTGCCGAGACTATATTTTCGCCGGCGACGTTTATCAGATCAATCTCACCTTCCCCCTGTACGGACGCTATGACGGCGATGCGCTTTCGCTGTATCGCGGTCTGCGCAAGCGCCAGCCGGTCGCTTATGGCGGCGTCGTCGCGCTGGAAGCCGAAACCGTCGTGTCGCTGTCGCCGGAAGTCTTCTTCGAGGCGCAGGACCGCGACATTCGCGCTCGCCCGATGAAAGGCACGGCGCAGCGCGGCGTGATGCCGACCGAAGACATGGCGCGCGCGCAATATCTCGTCGAAGACGAAAAGTCACGCGCCGAAAATCTGATGATCGTCGATCTTCTTCGAAATGATCTCTCTCGCCTCGCCGTCGTCGGCACCGTGAAAGTGACGGATCTTTTCACCATCCAAACCTATCCGACGCTGCATCAGATGACGTCGGGCATCGAGGCGCGGCTGCGCGACGACGTGACGCTGAAGGATCTGTTCACCGGGCTTTTCCCTTGCGGCTCGGTGACCGGCGCGCCCAAGATCCGCGCGATGGAAATCATCCGCGATCTCGAATGTGCCGCGCGCGGCGTCTATTGCGGGGCGCTCGGCGTCATCGCGCCTGATGGCGACATTCGTTTCAACGTCGCGATCCGCACGCTGACCATTTTTCCGGAAGGCGACCTCGTTTGCAATGTCGGCTCCGCCGTCGTCGCCGACTCCCGCGCGCGCGAAGAGTATGAGGAATGTCTAATCAAGGCGCGCTTTCTGACGGGCGCGAGAACGACTTCGGCCTGATCGAAACGCTGCTGTGGACGCGCGACGAGGGCTTCGGCTTGCTGGCCGAACATCTCGCGCGGCTTGCGGCTTCGAGCGCCGCGCTCGGCTTCGCCGATGATGAGGCGCGAGTCCGCGACGCGCTGTACGCCGCTGTCGCGGGGACGTCGAACGGGCGCCTTCGCGTGCGGCTGGTCCTGGCGCGCGACGGAACTATCGAAACCGCCGTCACGCCGATTGAGCCGATTCCGAGCGATACCGTCTGGCGCGTCGCCGTCGCAAAGCGGCGCTTTTCCTCAGCCGATCCGCTGTTGCGGCACAAGACGACGCAGCGCGCGCTCTATGAAGACGCGCTCGCCGAGGCGGCGCAGCGCTACGGGGCCGATGAAGTTGTCTTTCAAAATGAGCGCGACGAGCTTTGCGAAGCGGCGCGCTGCAACCTCTTCGCGCCTCATGGCGACATTTTGCTGACCCCGCCGCAGTCCTGCGGCCTGCTGCCGGGAACGCTGCGCGCCGCGCTCATCGCGCAAGGACGCGCCCGCGAGTCGGTTCTGCGGCTCGAAGATATTTCGCAGTCAGAGTTTTTTCTCGGCAATTCGGTGCGCGGGCTGGTTCGCGCGCGGCTCGTCGATTAACGGGCGAGCGGCCGAAAGCGACCCTCTCGCTCTCGTTCGCGCCCAAACAGCAGCAGCGCTGCGATACTTAGGCTCGCCGCCTTATTGACAATTTATCGAAACACTGCGGCCGATTGCTTATCTCGGCCGCAGCTTATTTGCTACGCTTTATTCAACTATCCCGCGTGCACGGCCGAACGACACTTTGCAGGAACAACCAGTCCCGAGCCATCCGGGCTCGTTGAGCAAGCAGGTCTTCACGTTGGTCGCACAGTAATACCCCTCGCTCGCGACAGTCGCGGACGGAGCGGCGCCGTAATAGCCGATGTTCCCAGAGCCATAATAGCCGGACCCCGAGGCAGAGCCGTCATAGCCGTAGCTATACGGGTAGCTTGTCGCCACGCCCGGCGCCATGCCGTGGTAGCCCAATTGGCGGTGCCCCCCATCCCTGACACAGCGGCTCCATGCGGAAGCTGGGGTGGAAATTGACATCATACCGATCGCCATAGTGGCGGCGAGCGCCGCAGTAATTATCTTGCGTGAGTTCGTCATTGGTAGAACTCCTTCGTCTAGGCTCAGCCAGGTCCTTGTAAAACCCCAACGTCCACCCCTGTAACGCGAGCCCCGCTTTGCTTGTTCCCGCCCAGGCGGCACGGAACGGCAACAGCGGGAGGCGCGTTGGACGACAACGCTTTCGCGCGCCCGGAGCCGAGTCCCGCTTAACCATCCGATCTGTCGCGCTATAAAAAATCAGGTCTGCCCCGGTTTCAGCCGGTAGAAAATATGCCTGCCGATAACATCCATCTTTCGGAGCGCGCGGGCCCAGCGCGGATGGGCGTAATTGGCGTGGTAATGCGTCGAACGGCCGACGTCGGAGATGTAGGTTCGACCCGCCATGACCTCCTTGGCGACGCGCACCGCCTGTTCCCAGGCGTCGCCTTCGGTGATGCGGAGCGACTTGCCCTCGCAGGCGAAGGAGAACTGGCAGCCGCGATAGCGATAGCGGTTCTGATAAACGACGCCGCAGACGCTTGCAGGATAAAGCCCGCTCTGAACGCGGTTGAGCACCACCTGCGCGACGGCGGCCTGCCCGGCCTCGGGCTCGCTGCGGGCCTCGAAATAAACCGCTTCCGCCAGGCAGCGGGCCTCGCGGCCAAGCTTTTCCGGATCGATTGAGGCGGCGTAATCCGGACGTGACGCGCTCAACGCCTGGCCTGGCGTCGACAGCGCCAGCGTCGCGCCGGGGAAGGACGACACTTCGATGGGCACGGCGTCCGGCTGCGCCGGCGTCGATGAGCCCAGCGCGACGGCGCGCGGCGTCTGCGGGCTTGCCCCATGAAGGGCGCGTTCGGTCAGCGCCTCCCGCCCGAGGTCGCGGGGCGCGTCGGCCCCCGTCGGCGTCGAGATCGACGAACTCTGCGCCGGCGAGGCGGCCGCCATCGACTTTTGCGTCGTCGCCGGCTCCGGCGCGGAGCCCGCGTCCGCCTCTTCGAGCGCTTCGTCGCCGGGGGTTTTGCCGCGAGGCGCAAGCGGCGTCGCCGTCGGCCGAGTCGACTTGCCATCGAGGCCGAAGGAGAGTGGCGGCGATTCGCTCAGCCCTAAATTTGCAGGCTGTGGCCGGCGCGTCTCGAAGCCGGGCCGCATGGCGACCACCGGATCGCCCTTATGCCGTCGATCGACCTGGGGAAAATGCTTCACGTCGGGCTTGAGATCGACATGCGGCTCGCGCTCGTCGGAAACGCCCTCCTCCGGGCCGCCGACGTTGAGGCGCGCCTGCTGAATTTGGGCGCGGCTGGGCCCATAGAAGCCGTAATCGCCGCTTGCCGCCTCGCTGAAGCCGAGCGCCAGCGCCCCGGGCGCGCGCGCCGCGAGCGGAGAAACGCGCCAATCGGCGACGGGGTCCTGCCCGGCGACTGCGGTGAAGGAGACCAGCATGCCGACGCCGAGCGCCCAGGGCGCCGTTACGCTAAAGACCCAGGGCGCAACCCCTCTGCGCACGAAACGCGTTCTCGACTGACGACGCATAGACTGATCCATGTGCGACGGCGCGTCTGGCAAGGCGCCGCGATTTGCGTCGCTCCGCCTCGGATGCGATCCTTCGCAAAACCTTATCGTTCATTAGCCTTGCGGAACCGTTGCCGGCGCGGCGCCGCCATCGTGCCAGAATGACGCAACGGCGCGATCATTCGCCGATCAGATGCAGCGCGACCTCGCGCCGGTGCGGCCGCCGGCGGTGCTCGAAAAGAAAGACGCCCTGCCAAGTTCCAAGCGCCAGCGCGCCGCCAATGAGGGGAATGGAGAGCTGAGTCTGCGTGAGCGCGGCGCGGATATGCGCCGGCATGTCGTCAGTGCCTTCCGTATCATGGGCGTAATCCGCGCCTTCGGGCGCGAGCCTTGCAAAGACGGCTTCGAGATCGCTCAGCACGGTGGGATCGGCGTTTTCCTGAATGAGCAGCGACGCGGAGGTGTGGCGACAGAACGCCGTCGCCAGCCCCTGCGTCATCCGCGCGCCGCGGGCAAAGTCGCGGACGGCCTCGGTAAATTCGTAAAATCCGCGCCCGGTTGTGTCGATCCGCAGGATTCGGCTCGTTTGTCGCATGGAGCGAATGTGCGAAAGCGCATGGGAAAGTCCAGTCCCGCAGGCTTTTTGAACGCTTGTCTTGGTTACGCGCAAAGGTTAAGCGCGCCGTAAGGATGGAAGCTGCAATGTCCGAACTGATCGATACGCTAATGAGCTGGGCCGCGTCGGATACGGGAAAGACCGTCGGCGGGGTGGCGCTGACGGCGCTCGCCTGGGCCGAAGCGTCCACGGTCGTCGGCGCCGCTTACATGAAGCGGATGATCCCGCTGCGCATCACGGCGATGCTTGGCAATGTGCTCGGCGTGACCTTGGGGCTCATCATCGCCAGCCCGCCGACGATCGCCAAACATGCCATCAACCTGCCGCTCAATTTCACCCGCATGCGCGAAATGCGCAAGCTCATCGCCAGCGTGCGCGTAGCCAACGGCACCGACCTGAACATCGAATGGCTGAAGCCCTTCATGCATCCGCGCACGCTGCGACGCGGCGAAGCGGTCTTCATGAAGGGCGACGCAGCCGACGAGGCCTTTGTCGTCGTCGAAGGACAAGTCGAAATCGTCGAACGCGGCGCGCTTCTCTCGCCCGGCGCCATTTTCGGCGAGATGGCGCTATTTACGACCAACGGCAAACGCACCGCGACGGCGCGCTGCAAAAGCGACGTCAGTCTGCTCGTCATCACCTATGAGCAGTTCGAACAGCTCTATTTTCAAAACCCCGAATTCGGCCTTTATCTCGTGCGGCTGATCGTGCGCCGCTTTGAGATGAATCACCGCGGCGAGGAACTGGAGAGCGCGTGAGGCGCGGCGGAGCGCGCGCGGCGTCTCTCCTGCGTGGATGGCCGGGACAAGCCCGGCCATGACGAGCGGCTGACCGCGCGTCTTTCTTAGCGCTGCTCTTCGAGCACGATCACGCTGTGCTCGACGCCTTTTCGCCGAGCGCCGCCTGAGCGGCGGCCAGCCGCGCGATCGGCACGCGGAACGGCGAACAGGACACATAGTCGAAGCCGATCTTGTCGAAGAAGGCGACGGAAACCGGATCGCCGCCATGCTCGCCGCAGACGCCGAGCGTAATCGTCGGGTTCGCGGCGCGGGCGCGTTTGCAGCCGATTTCTACAAGCTCGCCGACGCCTTCCTGATCGATCGTCACGAACGGGTCGGCCGGCAGCAGCCCCTTCTCGACATAGGCGTTGAGGAAGGAGCCCGAATCGTCGCGCGAAATGCCGAGCGTCGTTTGCGTCAGGTCGTTGGTGCCGAAGGAGAAGAAATCCGCCGACGGCGCGATGTCGCCGGCGCGCAGCGCCGCGCGCGGCAATTCGATCATGGTGCCGACGTGGTAATTCGGCCTGATCCCGGTCTCGCCCTCGACGAGCTTCGCCATTTCGGCGACGCGCGCCTTGACGAGATCGAGCTCCGCGCGTGTGAAAACGAGCGGCGCCATGATCTCGATGTCGACGGGTTCGCCCGTCGAAAGACTGGCTTCGATCGCCGCCTCAAAGATCGCGCGCGCCTGCATGTCGACGATCTCGGGGAAGATGACGGCGAGCCGCACGCCGCGAAAGCCGAGCATCGGATTGAACTCCGAAAGCTGCGCGGCGCGGCGGCGCAGCTTCACCGGATCGGCGCCCATCGCCCGCGCCACGGCGGCGATCTCGGCGTCCGAATGCGGCAGGAATTCGTGCAGCGGCGGATCGAGCAGGCGGATCGTGACCGGCAGGCCCGACATGATCTCGAACAGCTGCTTGAAGTCCTCGCGCTGCATCGGCAGCAGTTTCGCCAGCGCGAGGCGGCGCCCTTCGGCGTCGTCGGCGAGAATCATCTCGCGCACCGCGACGATGCGCTCGCCTTCGAAAAACATGTGCTCGGTGCGCGCGAGGCCGATGCCCTCGGCGCCGAAACGACGGGCGGCGCGCGCGTCTGACGGCGTTTCGGCGTTGGCGCGGATTTTCAGCCGTCGCTTCTGGTCCGCCCAGGACATCAGCACGGCGAATTCGCCGGTGAGCTCCGGCCGCTGCATCTTCACCTCGCCGGCGATGACCTGCCCGGCCGACCCGTCGATGGTGATGCGGTCGCCCTTGCCGAAACGCTTGCCGGCGACGGTAAAGCTCTGGTCCTCATAGTCGATGCGCAGCGCGCCGGCGCCGGTGACGCAGGGTTTGCCCATGCCGCGCGCCACGACGGCGGCGTGCGAGGTCATGCCGCCGCGCGCGGTGAGAATGCCTTCCGCCCCATGCATGCCGGTGATGTCTTCAGGACTCGTCTCGATGCGCACGAGGATGATCTTGCGTCCGTTCGAGGCGAGCTTCGCGGCTTCTTCCGGATCGAAGACGATTTCGCCGACAGCCGCGCCCGGCGAGGCGGGAAGACCCGTGGCGAGAATATTGCGCTTCGCCGCGGGATCGATCGTGGGATGCAGCAATTGTTCGAGCGACTGCGGCTCGACGCGCGTGATCGCCTCATCCTTGCCGATGAGGCCTTCGCGGGCCATGTCGACGGCGAGCTTGAGCGCCGCGCGCGCCGTGCGTTTGCCGGCGCGCGTCTGCAGCATCCATAATTTGCCGCGCTCGACCGTAAACTCCATGTCCTGCATGTCGCGGAAGTGGCGTTCGAGCTTGTCGGCGTAGCCCTTGAATTCGGCGAAGATCGCCGGCATCGCCGCTTCGAGCGAAATCTTCTCGAAGCCGGAGGCGTGGCTCGCGGACTGGGCGATCGGTTGCGGCGTGCGAATGCCGGCGACGACGTCTTCGCCCTGCGCATTGATCAGATATTCGCCATAGAGCTCGCGCACGCCGGTCGAAGGGTTGCGCGTGAAGGCGACGCCGGTCGCCGATTGCGCGCCCATATTGCCAAACACCATCGCCTGAATATTGACTGCGGTCCCCCAGCTTTCGGGGATGTTGTGCAGGCCGCGATAGACGATGGCGCGATTATTCATCCAGGATGAAAACACCGCCTTGATCGCGCCCCACAATTGCTCGCGGGGATCCTGTGGGAAGCTCTTGCCTGCGGCCTGTTCGACGATCGCCTTGTATTGCGCGGCGACCTTGCGCCAATCGTCGGCCGTCAGCTGCGTATCGAGCGCGAAACCCTTGCTCTCCTTGATTTGCTCCAGCGCCTCCTCGAACCGGTGATGTTCGACGCCGAGCACGACGCTAGAATACATTTCGATGAAGCGTCGGTAGCAGTCCCAGGCGAAGCGTTCGTCGCCGGAGTTGCGCGCGATCGCTTCCACGGTCTCGTCGTTGAGACCGAGATTGAGCACCGTGTCCATCATCCCGGGCATTGAGGCGCGGCCGCCCGAACGCACCGAGACGAGCAGCGGCTGCTGCGGGTCTTCGAAGGCGTGCCCGGCGACGCGGCCGATGTCGGCAAGCGCGGCGTCGACCTGCCCGGCGAGATCGGCGGGAAAGGTCTTGCCGTTGGCGTAAAAATAGGCGCAGACCTCGGTGGTGATGGTGAAGCCGGGCGGCACCGGCAGTCCGAGCGCCGCCATTTCGGCGAGATTGGCTCCCTTGCCGCCCAAAAGCTCTTTCATCGACGCCGATCCTTCGGACCGACCGGCGCTGAAACTATACACCCACTTGGTCATACCTATTTCGTCCGGCGAGAGAGGCGGGCGCGGGACGCGCCGCGCCTGGGCGGTCTTGGCGCTTCCGGCCGCGCCTGGGCGGCCGCCGACGCCCCGCCTGCGCGGATCATCAAGCGCGCCGGAAGTTACGCTCAAATGACGCGCGTCCACAAGTTGGCGCATGACTCCTTGAGCGCTATTTTGGCCAGCGAGTGAAGAAATCCAGCCGAGGTCGCGCGGTGATGAAAAGCGAACAGGATGACGCGCCGCGTCCCGCGGCTTTCGAGATCGGCCAGCCGCTCGATCTTCTGTCCGTCGCCGAACTCGACGAGCGCATCGAAAGACTACGGCAGGAGATCGCCCGGCTCGAGGCCAAGCGCGCGGCCAAACAAGCGGCGAGCGCGGCGGCGGAAGCGTTCTTCAGGAAATAGCCTCTTGCCGGCGCAGAGGCGATCGGGTGAAGGGCGTCCTCATCCTGAGGAGCGTGCGCCGCATGCGTCTCGAAGGACGAGGAAGCCCGTTTTCGCGCATTTTTACTCACCCGATTGCCCCGCTTGCCGAAGGGGCTCGGCTTGACAGCCGACGACGGCCCATGCCCTTTCTGCGCGCGAAAACGCCCGATCGTTCCCGAACCCCGTTCTTTTACACCTCCACCCCATGAGCCGAGCCTTGCATCGCTACCGTTCGCATAATTGTGGCGCGCCCAATGAGGCGCTCGTCGGCCAGAAAATCCGCCTCTCCGGCTGGTGCCATCGCATCCGCGATCATGGCGGCGTGCTGTTCATCGACTTGCGCGATCACTACGGGCTGACGCAATGCGTCGTCGATCCCGATTCGCCCGCCTTCGCGCAGGCGGAGAAACTGCGCTCCGAATGGGTGGTGCGGCTCGACGGCGAGGTGCGCAAGCGCCCCGCCGGCACCGAAAATCCCGACATGCCGACAGGACAGGTCGAGGTTTACGTCAACGAGATCGAGGTGTTGGGCGCCGCCGCCGAATTGCCGGTGCCGGTCTTCGGCGACCAGCCCTATCCCGAGGACACTCGGCTCAAATATCGCTTCATCGACCTGCGTCGCGAAAAGCTGCACCAGAACATCATGCTGCGCGGCCGGATCATCGACTCGATCCGCATGCGCATGAAGCAGGCCGGCTTCTTCGAATTCCAGACGCCGATCCTGACCGCCTCCTCACCCGAGGGCGCGCGCGACTTTCTCGTGCCCTCGCGCCTGCATCCGGGGAAATTCTACGCGCTGCCGCAGGCGCCCCAGCAGTTCAAGCAGCTCATCATGGTCGCCGGCTTCGATCGCTATTTCCAGATCGCGCCCTGCTTTCGCGACGAGGACGCGCGCGCCGACCGCTCGCCGGGAGAGTTCTACCAGCTCGACGTCGAGATGAGCTTTGTGACGCAGGAAGACGTGTTCGGCGCGATCGAGCCGGTGCTGCGCGGACTCTTCGAGGAGTTCGCGAACGGGAAAGCCGTTACGCAGAAATTTCCGCGCATTTCCTTCCGCGAGTCGATGCTCAAATACGGCACCGACAAGCCGGATCTGCGCAACCCGCTGCTCATCGCCGACGTGTCGGAGGAATTCGCCCGCGAGGACGTGAGCTTCAAGGCGTTCAAAGGCAAGACCGTGCGCGCCATACCCGCGCCGGGCGCCGCCGCGCAGCCGCGCAGCTTCTTCGACAAATTGAACGACTGGGCGCGCAGCGAAGGCGCGCCGGGCCTCGGTTATGTGATCTTTGAGGAAGAAGGCGGCGCGCTCGCCGGCAAGGGCCCGATCGCCAAATTCATTCCCGCGGAGGCGCAGGCCGCGATCGCCGCCAAGGCGGGCGTGAAGGCGGGCGACGCGGTGTTCTTCTCCGCCGGCGAAGAGACCGCCGCCGCAAGGCTCGCCGGCATGGCGCGGCTGCGCATCGGCGACGAACTCGGCGTATCGAAGAAAGACGTCTTCGAATTCTGCTGGATCGTCGACTTCCCGATGTACGAGTGGAACGAGGACGAGAAGAAGGTCGACTTCTCGCACAATCCCTTCTCGATGCCGCAAGGGGGCATGGAGGCGCTGGAAAGTCAGGACCCGCTCACCATCCTCGCCTACCAATATGACATCGTCTGCAACGGCGTCGAATTATCGTCCGGCGCGATCCGGAACCATCGGCCCGACGTCATGAAGAAGGCGTTCGAGATCGCCGGCTATGGCGAAGATGTGCTGATCGAGAAATTCGGCGGCATGTATCGCGCCTTCCAATATGGCGCGCCGCCGCATGGCGGCATTGCGCCGGGCGTCGATCGCATCGTGATGCTGCTCGCGGAAGAGGAAAATCTGCGCGAAGTGACGCTGTTCCCGATGAATCAGCGCGCCGAGGATTTGCTGATGGGCGCGCCGTCGGAAGTGACGATGAAGCATCTACGCGAACTGCATATCAGGCTGAATCTGCCGGAGACCAAGGCGTAGCGACAGTCGCCAAGGCGCGCGTTGCGGAGTTGAAGACTTGTACAGCGCGCGGCAAAAAGAAATTCTCGCGGCGATCGCGCAAGGACTGAACCTCCCTCAACATGCGTCGCCTGTTCACGTCGATCAGACGCCTGGCTATGTCGACTCGCCCATCGAGGTCCATGACTTCGCCGTCGCGCTGATGGGCGCGATCGGCGCAACAATCGCCTCGATCGGCGAAAGTCGCGGCCTCGGCGCGCAGCAGGTGCGAATCGACCGGCGGCACGCCGGCCTGCTGTTCAACGAGATCGCTTATTTCTTTCAAAGCGGCTGGCAATTCGACATCAGCGCCGTCCATACGGCGGTGAATAATTTCTACCGCACCCGCGACGGGCGACACATTTTCTTCAACGGCGCCTACCAGCATCTGCGCGACGGCATATTGCGCTATCTCGACTGTCCGAACGCGCGTGAAGCCATCGCCAAAAGCGTTGCGCGCTTTGACGCGCAGACGCTCGAGGACGAACTTTCGGCGCTCGGCCTCTGCGCGGCGATCCTGCGAAGCCCCGAGGAGTGGCGCGCGCATCCGCAGGGTCGCGCGATCGGCGATACGCCGCCGATCGAGCTTATACGGCAGGGCGACGCGGCGCCCGTTCCTTTCACGCCTGCCGCCGCGCGGCCGCTCGAGCGGCTCCGTGTTCTCGATTTCACGCATGTCGTCGCCGGGCCGACGATCGGCAAACTGCTGGCGGAGCATGGCGCCGACGTCATTCACTGTCGTAACCCCTATCTCGACCATATTCTCGGCTTCGACATCGACACGTCCTTCGGCAAGAAGACCGCCTATATCGACCTGCACGCCGACGCCGATCGCGCCCGCGCGCTCGATCTCGTTCGCGACTGCGACGTTTTCGTGCAGGGATTTCGCTGGGGATCGCTGGCCGAGCGAGGATTCGGGCCGCAGGAGCTGTGGCGGATCAACCCGCGGCTGATCTACGTCGAGGTCAACGCCTACGGTTTTCAGGGTCCCTGGGCCGAGCGGCGCGGCTGGGAGCAGCTCGCTCAGGCGGCGACCGGCCTCGCCGCCATGCACAGCGCTGAACTTGGCGAGCCGGCGCTCATTCCCGCCTATTTCAATGATTACGGTTCAGGCTGCCTCGGCGCGCTCGGCGTTCTTTCCGCTCTACTGCGCCGCGCAGAGGCAGGCGGCCGCTGGATCGTCCGTGTGTCGCTTGCGGGGACGGCCATGCTCGGCCTGCGTTTCGCCGCCAACGCGCAAGCGCCAATTCCCATCAGCCAGGACGATCTCAATCACTATCTGGTCGATCAGGACTCCCCGCTCGGTCTGTTGACGCGGGTTGCGCCGGCGATTCAGCTGGAGAAAACCCCACCCTATGTGGATCGCGCCGGAAGCTTTCCGGGCTCCTCGACGCTCGACATCGGGTGGGGGCCTGATCCTTTCGCGCCACACGCGCCGCCGCACCGGCCAACCTCGATCTTCCGGCGCGGCGTCGCGCACATGCGCGGACGGCAAATCCTATGAACGCCCGAGAGGCGCGTTAATAGGTGTCGCGCCTGTTGTCGCGGGTGTTATCGCGCTTGTTGTACCGCCCGCTGCCATAATATTCGCGACGGCCATTGTTGTCTTCGAGCTCCTTGCTGGTCATCTTGAAATTGCGATCGAACTTGAGCTCGTAGCGCCTGCCGTCCTGACATTTCGCGTTCTCGACTTCGAATTTCCCGTCGTCAAATTCCATCTTGCCGCCGGAACACTGCGCGTCCTTCATCGCTGAACGGATGCTGGATTTCTCTTCGCGGGTGAGCCGACGGTCGGCCTGGGCCGGCGTCGCCGCCATGCCGACGAGCCCGAGAAGCGCGATGCAAGTCACCAGAGTACGCATGTTGGAACCCTTTCTCTTGCAGCCGGAACGAAGCCGCGGCTGCGCCATGCCGCCCAAAAGGCCGGCGATCTGCGGCCATATGAGGCGTCAGCCGCTATCGGAAAGGGGTCGGACTGAATGTTTCGGCCCTCCGCCTTGCCTCCCGTGGCGCGGTCCCCTATAAGCGCCGCGGCGCCTGCGTTTCCGACACCCCTGGAGGCGAAGCAGCGCCTTTTCTTTTGATTTAAAGGACACCGACATGGCCGAGACCAAAAAGCTCGCGGCCACGGTGCGCAGCGGGACAGGCAAGGGGGCCGCCCGCAGCGTTCGCCGTGAGGGCCGTATACCAGCAGTGCTCTATGGCGGCGGCGAAGCGCCGCAGCCGCTCTCGCTTGAGAAGAAGAGCCTCTCTCAGCTGATTTTCGCTGGGCACTTCCTTACGACGATCTTCGAGCTCGACATCGACGGCAAGAAAGAGCGCGCCATCCCGCGCGACTATCAGCTTGACGTCATCAAAGATACGCCGATGCACGTCGATTTCCTGCGCCTGAAGCCGGGTTCGCGGCTGCGCGTGCAAGTGCCGGTGCATTTCATCAACCAGGAAGCGGCGCCTGGCATCAAGCGCGGCGGCGCGCTCAACATCGTCTATCACACGGTGGAGATGTGGGTGCCGGCGGACAATATTCCGGAGGCCATCACCGCCGACCTGACGGGCATGGACTTCAACGATTCGCTGCATATTTCGGCGATTCCTCTGCCGGAGGGCTGCAAGCCCACGAACCCCGACAAGAACTTCACCGTCGCGAGCCTAACGCCGCCGGCGGGCGGCGGCGCCGAGGAGGCGCCGGCTGCGGCGGCTGCGCCTGCGGCCGCTCCCGCCAAGGAAGAAAAGAAGAAGTAAGCGCTGCGAAGCTTACCGTGATAATGGCCGGGTTCGCCCGGCCATTTTTATGTCAGAGGCTCACATGCTGCTCCTTGTCGGACTGGGCAATCCCGGACGCGCCTACGCCAAGAACCGGCACAATATCGGCTTTATGGCGCTCGAAGCGATCGCCAAGCGACACGGCTTTTCACCAGCGCGGGCGCGCTTCCAAGGCCTCGTCAGCGAAGGGGCGATCGGCGGCGAAAAGGTCATGCTGCTGCAGCCGCAGACCTATATGAACGAGAGCGGCCGTTCTGTCGGCGAAGCCGCGCGTTTTCACAAGATCGGCCTCGATGAGATCGTGGTTCTTCACGACGAACTCGATCTCGCGCCGGCCAAATGCCGGATCAAGACAGGCGGCGGCGTCGCAGGCCATAACGGGCTGCGCTCGATCACCGCGCATATCGGCAACGACTATAGGCGGCTGCGGCTCGGCATCGGCCACCCCGGCGATAAGGCGCTGGTCCACGCTTATGTGCTCAGCGATTTCGCCAAAAGCGAGGAGCCCTGGGTGGCTGCGCTCTGCGAGGCGATCGCCGAAAACGCCGGACTGCTCGTCAAGGGCGACGACGCCGGACTGCAGAACCGGCTGCACCTCGCCATGGACGCGAAGGGCTTTGGCGCGGTGAAGCGCGTCGGCGCGCAATAGGTTCAGGCGCCGCCCGCTTCGACATAAGCGCTGAAGACGCAGACGGTGGGGGACTTTCACAAAATCCCGCAAGCGCCTATATTCACTTTGCCGGCGCTTGCGTCGGCTATGGCGATAAACGGACACCGTAATAAACCATTCGGACCCGGGGGCGGTACCCGGCGCCTCCACCAAAGCCCGTCCGGGCGGCGGGTTTCGGCGGGGGCGAAATAGGATTGACGAGGGTGTAAAGGGTGATTTTTTGCTCGGCATGATACCGCCGTTATCGGGTCAAACTTATAGTTGCCAACGACAACTATGCTCCGGTGGCCGTCGCCGCGTAATGCGGCGCCCAAACTGGGAATTAAGCCCTAGGGGTTAGCACTTCTAGGCGGGGTCAGGAGGCGCCTGGCAACAGAAGCCTCCACTTCAATTTCTCGCGCCGCGCCGCCGTGATGCAAGCGCGGCAGGCATGGCGGTCGGAAGCGGTAGCCGGTCGACATACAGATGGCAGTCTGGCGCGACGCAATGGCTAAAGACATTATTCGCTACGATCTTCTCGTTCAGGACGCCATGCGCGGCGTCATGCGCAAAGTGCTGGGCGACGTCGCCGAGAATGGCTATCTGCCCGGCGACCATCACTTCACCATCAGCTTCCGCACCGACGCGCCGGGCGTTACGATGTCGCGCCGCCTCGCCGAGCAATGGCCGAGCGAGCTGACGATCATCCTGCAGCATCAATATTCGGATCTTGAAGTCGACGAAGAAGGTTTCGGCGTCACCCTATCGTTCCGCTCGGTCGCCGAGCATCTCTACGTGCCGTTCTCGGCCGTCACCGGCTTTTTCGATCCTGCCGTCGAATTCGGCCTGCGGTTTGAGAGCGCCGATGACGCGCTTGAGGACAGCGACGACGAGGACGCGCCTTCCGCCGGACCAAGCCTTGTCGTGAAAACGCCGGAGCCGGTGAAGGAGTTCAAGCCGGCCAAGGTCGATCCCGCCAAAGCGGAGCCGAACAAGACGCCGAGCGCCGACAGGCAAAGAAAACTTAAGCCTGTCGAAGCCAAGGAAGACGCCGACGAGAAGGTCGTCTCGATCGACGCCTTCCGCAAAAAGCCCTGATGGGCGAGGTCGTCAATCTTCGGCGCGCGCGCAAAGAGCGCGACCGCCGCGCCAAGGACGACGCCGCGCAAGCAAAGCGCGCAGCTTTCGGCCGCAGCAAATCCGAACGGGAATTGACCGCCGCGCAGGCGCAGCTGGAAAGCGCCAGGATCGAGGCGCATCGGCGCGAGCGGGAAGAAGCGGACGATCAGGCGTGAGCGAGGCCGAGGGGCCTCAGGACGCCAGTTCCCGCCGGGTCGTCAAGCATTCGGTCGTCATCGCCGGCCACCGCACCAGCGTCTCGCTTGAGGACGCCTTCTGGCGCGCGCTTAAGGACATCGCCGCGCAGGAGCGGGTGTCGCTCGCGGCGCTCATCGCCCGGGTGGATGCGGGGCGCGGAGAGGCGAATCTATCCTCGGCGCTGCGGGTGTTCGTGCTGGAGCGGGCGTTGGATGGGCGTGCAACGTCCCCAAGCCCCTCACCTCACCTCTCCCCGTGAACGGGAGAGGGGTCATAGAGACAGCGCTCCTTTTGCAAACCTTTGCGCGACGTCGGCCGCCTCTTCTCCCCGCTTGCGGGGAGAAGAGAGATGAGGGGCCGGGGGATTGGCGCGCCATAACCGGCGGAAACAGTGATTCGCCTTCCGTTCTCCTATATGATTGAAGAATCATGAAGAGCCCTCCGCCCGAGATCGACGATTACGCGCCGCAGACGGGCGGGCTTGCCGCGCGCGCGGCGGCGAGCGCGGGACGGCCGCGCTATCTCGACGCGCTCAACCCCGAGCAGCGCGCCGCCGTCGAAACGCTCGACGGCCCGGTGCTCGTGCTCGCCGGCGCCGGCACCGGCAAGACGCGCGCGCTGACGACGCGCATCGGCCACATCCTGGCGCTCGGCAAGGCGCGCGCCTATGAAATTCTCGCCGTCACCTTCACCAACAAGGCGGCGCGCGAGATGCGCCAGCGCGTCGAAGCGCTCGTCGGCGAAGGCGCGCAGGCCATGCAATGGCTCGGCACCTTTCACGCGATCAGCGCCAAGATCCTGCGCCGCCACGCCGAACTCGTCGGGCTGAAGCCCAACTTCACCATTCTCGATGTCGACGATCAGATCCGCCTCTTGAAGCAGGTGCTGCGCGCGGAGAACATCGACGATAAGCGCTGGCCGGCGCGCGCGCTCGCCATGCGCATCGACGGCTGGAAGAACCGCGGCTTGACGCCGGCGCAGGTGCCCGCCGGCGACGCCGAGAGCTTCGCCAACGGCAAAGGCGCGGCGCTTTACGCGCTCTATCAGGAGCGGCTCAAGGTCTTGAACGCCGTCGACTTCGGCGATCTCCTGATGGAGAGCCTGCGGCTCTTTCGCGACAATCCGGATGTGCTCGCCGACTATCAGCGCCGCTTCAAATATATTCTGGTCGATGAATATCAGGACACGAATATCGCGCAATATTTGTGGCTGCGGCTGATCTCGCAGAGGGCGCCGGGCAAACAAAATCTCTGCTGCGTCGGCGACGACGATCAGAGCGTCTATGGCTGGCGCGGCGCCGAGGTCGAGAACATCCTGCGTTTCGAGCAGGATTTTCCCGGCGCCAAGGTCATCCGCCTGGAGCGCAACTACCGCTCGACCGGACATATTCTCGCCGCCGCCTCGCATCTCATCTCGCATAATGAAGGCCGGCTCGGCAAAACGCTGTTCACCGATGGCGGCGAGGGCGAAAAGCCGACGCTCACCGGCGTCTGGGACAGCCAGGAAGAAGCGCGCAGCATCGGCGAGGACATCGAGCAGCTGAGCCGCAAGGACCATTCGCTCGAAGAGATCGCCATTCTCGTGCGCGCGTCGTTTCAGATGCGCGAATTCGAAGAGCGCTTCGTCGAAATCGGCCTGCCCTATCGCGTCATCGGCGGCCCGCGCTTTTACGAGCGGCTCGAAATTCGCGACGCGCTCGCCTATCTGCGCTGCGTCGCGCAGCCGGCCGACGATCTCGCCTTCGAGCGCATCATCAATACGCCCAAACGCGGCCTCGGCGACGCGACACTGCAGATGCTGCATGAATATGCGCGGCGCGAAGCCATTCCGCTGATGCAGGCGGCGCGCGTTCTTGTCGAAAGCGAGGAGCTGAAGCCGAAGCCCCGCGGCGCGCTGCGCGGCCTCATCGGCGATCTCGACCGCTGGCGCACGCTGATCGATTCAAAGCCGCAGCATGAGCTTGCTGAGCAGGTGCTTGATGAATCCGGCTACACGGAGATGTGGCGTTCGGACAAGACGCCAGAGGCCACCGGGCGGCTCGACAATTTGAAAGAGCTCGTCCGGGCGATGGAGGCCTTTCCCGACCTCGAGTCGTTCCTCGAACATGTGTCGCTCGTCATGGAGGCCGACAGCGCCGTCGATCAAGAGCGCGTCTCGATCATGACGCTGCATGGCGCCAAGGGCCTCGAGTTCGAAACCGTCTATCTTCCCGGCTGGGAGGAAGGGCTGTTTCCGAGCCAGCGCACGCTCGATGAACAGGGACGCGCCGGCCTCGAGGAAGAGCGCCGTCTCGCCTATGTCGGGCTGACGCGCGCCAAGCGCCGCGCCAAGATCTATTTCGCCAGCAACCGACGCATTCACGGGCTGTGGCAGGCGACCGTGCCCTCACGCTTCATCGACAATCTGCCGACGGACAATGTCGAGGTGGTCGAGGCGCCGAGCGGCTCGCAATATGGCTCCTATGGCGTCTCGCGTTTCGCCAATCTCGACGTCTACGGCTCCGACTATTCGACGCCGGGATGGAAGCGGGCCAAGGCGGGTGCAGATTCGACGCGCAGCGATTCCGCGCGCAGCGGCGCGGCGCGCGAGTCGCACGGCGCACGCGGCAAGCAGCCCGTGACGATCGAGGGCGAAGTGATCGCGCGCTCAAGCGGCGGTTCGCGCTTCGTAGTCGGCGCGCGGGTGTTTCACTTGAAGTTCGGGCCTGGCTCCGTGGCGGCGGTCGACGGCAACAAACTCACGGTCGATTTCGACAAGGCCGGCAGGAAGATGGTGCTGGAGAGTTTTGTTGAGGTGGGGTGAGCATACTACGCTTGCCGTAGAACGCGAAACGTAGTAACATTTAGCCATGATCAAGTCATGGGCGAATAGCGCTACACGGCGGTTCGCCGAGGACGGGAAGAACAAGTTCTCGGGCCTGGATGAAGAGCTGGCCCTAGATTTGTTGGCGGCGTTGGACGCAGCTGAGAAACTGAGTGACCTGAGCCCGCTAAAATCGGTCGGGCTGCATAAGTTGAGCGGTGACCGCGCCGGACAGTGGGCGATCAAAGCGAATGGCCCATGGCGAATATGTTTTAAATTCGAGGACGGACACGCCCATGACGTCGAAATCATCGACTACCACTGAGCCGCGCGGCGCCATTCGCGCCGTCCATCCTGGCCGAATTCTCAAACGCGAACTCGCGGCGCGCGACATGTCGGCGAATCGCCTCGCGCTCGCGCTGCGACTAAGCTCCGGCCGGATCGTCGACATATTGAACGGCAAACGCGGCGTCTCGCCCGAGACGGCGCTGCGACTAGGCCGCTATTTCGGCAATGGCGCGCGTTTCTGGCTCAACCTTCAGACCGCATATGAACTCGCGATCGCGGAAGCGGAAATCGGCGCGCGCGTCATTGCGGAAGTGCAGCCCGGCGCTGCTTAGCCTTTGCCCCATCCGAAAAAAGACCTTGGCCCTGGCTTGGTCTGGAAAATCTACAAGGCGGCGGGGCAGCCGAAGGACTGACGCGAATGACGCATTACGTCGCCATTGTCGATGAGGAAGAAGGGAAGGCTGTCGGCGTCTGGTTTCCCGACTTGCCCGGCTGCATCTCCGCCGGCGACTCATTGGATGAGGCGATGACGAACGCCGCCGAGGCGCTCGCTCTGTGGATCGATGTCGCGAAAGAACACGGCGACGCGGTTCCATCGCCACGGGCGTTGACCGAGTTGAAGCGCGATCCGAACATCGCGGAAGACATAGCGCGCTACATGGTCGCGCTCATTGAACATCATCCCTTGCGTCAAGCCGCTTGATCGGTCGACTGGACGGGATCGATCGCGCCTGGCCGCCATCGCCCGTCGCCACTGTTCCGGCTTCAACTCGGACTCTCAGCCGTCATGCCCGGCCTTGCGCCGGGCGTCCACGCCGGGACATCGCGAAACGCGTCGCGCGGAGGCATTCGGCTCATGTTCTCACGATTACATCGTATCGTCGCGTGGATGGCCGCGACAAGCGCGGCCATGACGCGGCGAGATGACGCCTCGCCAACCTGGATTCGGAGCCCGGAGCGGTTGTGGCGTCGCCGCCACAGTCCGGCTTTTTCGGATGGTGAGCGGGGCGCGTGGCCTCGCGCCGATTCACAAGCCTGACGGCGCGCGTTACTGTTCCGGCGAAGCAATGGAGGATTGCCGCGCGGCGGCGCTCCACCCATATCTTGACTGGAAAGGCGCCGCAGATCTCGCCGCGACGGGATTTTGCGCAAGGAACCGCTATGACCGCTGGCGAAAAAGCCAAGCGACTTCTCCGCGCCGCGCTTGCGGCCGCGACCCTGTCGGCGTTCGCCGCTCCCGCGGTCGCGGCGCAGTATCCGCCGCGCCGCGCCGAACTGTTCGACCCGCCGCCGCTGGTCGCGCTGTTTGACGTGGTGCGCGTCCCCACGCGCGCGGCCTTGGACAATCCGAACTTCGCCGTCACGGACGCCGCGCCCGCCGCAGTTTTGCTCGACGTCGAGCTGCGCGCCGAGCCTGTAAAATCGGACCCGCTCGACCTCGCCTGGAGCCTTCAGCCTGAGGAGAAGCGCGATCTCGCCGTGGCGCTCGAGGCCTGGGCGACGTCCGGCGGCGCGGCTCTCGGGCCAGAACGCCATTGGCTGCGCGCGGCGCTGGCCACCGCCTACGCCGCTCGGGATCTCGCGCCTTTATGGATCGAGAATGGAGAATGGCGCGCCTCGGCTCGGGCCGCGCTCGCGCGCCTCGCGCTCGCGGCCGACGACGGGCTGGATCTTCGCGCCTATGCGGCGCCCGACGCAGAGAAGGCGGCGCCCACGGCGGCGGACGAACTTGCTCTGTCGGAGGCCGTCGCCGCCTATGCGCTGCAGGCGCGCGGCGCCCGGATCGAGCCTGAGCGCATTTCGCGGCTCGTCGGGGCGAAAACGACCCTCCCCGATCCGGCGCTGGCCGTGGCGGAAGTCGCCGGCGCGGGCGTAAACGCCGGCGACGCGCTACAGGCCTATAATCCCACGCATTATGGCTATCAGCAGCTGCGCGAAAAACTCATCGAGCTGAGAACGCAGCGCGCCAGCGCGCCGGCCTCTGACGGACTTTACGCCGCAGCCTCGGGAACCGTCACCCAGAGCGACGTCCTGCCGCCCGCAAGCAAGTCCAAGCGGCGCCGCGCCGCCGGGCTCGCCAAAGCTTCAACCTCGCGAGTCGAAGCCGAAATCATCGCCAATATGGAGCGGTGGCGCTGGCTGCCGCGCGACCTCGGCGAAGAACGGGTCGAGGTGAATATTCCCGATTTCGAACTCGCCGTCGTGCGCAATGGCGAGGTGACGCATCGCACGCGCGTCATCGTTGGCAAAGAGGCGACTCCGACGCCGATCTTCTCCAACGCGCTGCAGTACCTCATCGTCAATCCGTATTGGAACGTGCCGCCGTCGATCCTGAACAAGGAGATGCTGCCGAAAGCGAATGGCGACGTCGCCGCCATCGCGGCGAGCGGCTTCAACGTGTCCTATCGCGGCGGCAAGCTCGTGGTGCGCCAGCCGCCCGGCGAACGCAACGCGCTTGGGCGCATCAAATTCATGTTCCCGAACGATTTCTCGGTCTATTTGCACGATACGCCGTCGCGCAACCTGTTCTCCGCATCACATCGCGCCTTCAGCCATGGCTGCATGCGCGTCGACGCGCCGTTCGCATTCGCCGAAGCCGTGCTCGGCCCCGGCAGCGGCTGGTCGGAGAGCCGCGTACGCCGACTGATCGGCGGCTCGGAGCGCTACATCAATCTCGCCAAGCCGCTGCCTATCCACATCGAATATTTCACCGCCTATGTCGATGAAGGCGGGCGGATCGTGCTGCGCCCTGATCTCTACGGCTATTCGGCGCGGGTGCGGAAGGCTTTGGGGCTAGGCGCCTGAACCTTTCACCGTCGCCGAAAACAGCGCGGCGCAGCCGACCGTTTCAACGCGGACCGCGCTGAAGCGCTTTTCGAGTTCGCGCGTCAGCGTCGCCAAATCGTCCTGCGTATTCGAGAATACGCCCTTGGAATTATAGAACGCCATCAATCTCTGCGCGGCGAAGCTGCGCGCGACGCCGCCCTGCAGCAGCGTCGAGCCGAAGACGACGGCGCCTGGCGACATCAACGGCGACAGACAATCGAAAGCGCGCGCCTTTGTCGCCATGTCGCCCGGCAGGCAATGCAGGAGATAATTGACGCCGAGCGAGTCGAATTTGGCGCCGTCAAAGTCGATCGTCTCCAGCACATTGCGCACATAGGTCTCCGGCTCGTAGCGGGCGATGCGCCGCGCCGAGAACTGCAGCGCATCGCGGTTTAAATCCATCAGCGCGATGCGCGGCGTCGGAGTGGGAAACCTGCAGCGATCGATAAAATAGCCGGTGCCGACGCCGACATCGAGATGATTGCCGCTTATGTGTTGATCGTAATGGGCGAGCAGCCGCGGCGTCGGACATTTCCAGATCCAGCGATTGGACAGGCCGAGCACCAGCACATCGTAGATCGCGAGCATCTTCGGCGTGTAGACCGCCTGTCCGGCGTGAATTTGCTCGGTGGTGATCGGCATCGCTCTCGCTCCGGAACTATCGGCGGCTTCGGGGGTGACAAGCGGCCCGCCTGCGTGGAAGAAGCTTATCTCATGTTCATAAGACGCCGCTAAGCTTCCAATGGCCCCTCCGCCCCTCCTCGCCCTCCAGGGCGTCATGCTCACGCTCGGCGGGAAGCCGCTGCTGGAAGGCGCCGATTTCGCCGTCGCGACAGGCGCCCGGCTGTGCGTCGTCGGCCGCAACGGCTCGGGCAAATCAACGCTGCTCAAGATCGCGGCCGGCGAAATTGAGCCGGATGCCGGCGTGCGTTTCCTGCAGCCCGGCGCATCGCTGCGCTATCTGCCGCAGGAGCCGGATTTTTCGGGCTTCGCCACGGCGCTTGCCTATGTCGAAGCTGGCCTCGGGCCGCTCGACGATCCTCACGTCGCCAGAACCCTTCTCAACGATCTGGGGCTCGAGGGGGACGAAAACCCCGCGCGCCTCTCGGGCGGCGAAGCGCGGCGGGCGGCGCTCGCCCGCGTTCTCGCGCCTGAGCCCGACATTTTGCTGCTCGACGAGCCGACGAACCACCTCGATCTGCCAACGATCCTGTGGCTCGAAGAAAGGCTCGCGACGTTGCGGTCGGCGCTCGTGCTCATCAGCCACGACCGCCGCTTTCTTCAGGATCTGACCCGGGAAACGCTTTGGATCGACCGCGGCCGCACGCGCCATCTGGCGCGTGGCTTCAAGGAATTCGAGGCCTGGCGCGATCGCGAATTGGAGGAAGAGGAAAAGCAGCAGCACAAGTTGGAGCGCAAGATCGTCGCCGAAGAACATTGGCTGCGCCACGGCGTTTCGGGGCGGCGCAAGCGCAACATGAAGCGACTCGGGGGGCTGCATCATCTGCGCGCGGAGCGCCGCGATCGCGTCATGCCGACCGGCGACGTGAAACTCGAAGCCAGCGAAGCGCAGCTTTCCGGCAAGCTTGTCATCGAGGCGATCAAGATCGGCAAGACCTATGGCGAACGCGTTATCGTCGAGAATTTCACGACGCGCATTCTGCGGGGCGACCGAATCGGAATCATCGGCGCGAACGGCGCCGGCAAGACGACGCTCGTCAACATGCTGACCGGCGCGCTCGCGCCCGACAGCGGCAAGGTGAGATTAGGCGCCAATCTCGAAATGGCGACTCTCGAGCAAAGCCGCGCGAGTCTCGATCCGGGAACCACTTTGCAGGACGCGCTGACCGGCGGCGGCTCCGACACGATCGAGATCAATGGCGAGCGCCGTCACGTCATCGGCTATATGAAGGATTTCCTGTTCAAGCCAGAACAGGCGCGCACGCCCATCGGCAGGCTTTCGGGCGGCGAACGCGGACGCTTGCTGCTTGCGCGGGCGCTGGCGAAGCCGTCGAACCTCCTCGCGCTCGACGAACCCACGAACGACCTCGATCTCGAAACGCTCGATCTCTTAGAGGAAATGCTCGCCGATTATCCCGGCACGCTGATCGTCGTCAGCCATGATCGCGATTTTCTCGACCGCGTCGCGACCAGCGTTTTGATGAGCGATGGCGACGGCCGCTGGATTGAATACGCCGGCGGCTATAGCGACATGGTCGCTCAGCGCGGCAAGGGCGTTGAGACGCGGGGCGTGATCGCCTCGGCGCGAGAGACGAAAGAAAAGCCCGCGCCGCGCGAGAAGGCGGCGGGCAAACAGAAGCTGTCCTTCAAGGACCAGCATGCGCTCGCGACCCTGCCCGGCAAGATCGACGCGTTGCGGGAGCAATGCGCGAAATTGCAGAGACTGCTTGACGACCCGGAGCTCTATGCGCGCGATCCGGGTAAATTCGCCAAGGCGAGCGAAGCATTCGCCGTGCTTCAAGCCGACATCGCCAAGGCAGAAGATGAGTGGCTCGCGCTCGAAATCAAGCGCGAGGAAGAGCGGTCAAACTAGAAGAATTCCGCTCTACAGAAGTCGGCACAATGGAAGTCTTCCATGCGAAGTTTTGCCGCTCGTTATTGATGATCGAAAACAGCATAGCTAGATGTCGGGCTCTCTTCCAAGAGAAGCGCCGTTGCACAGAAATTTGCATTGGCGCGTCAACTAATAATAGTTCCAGGGAGAAAGCTTCGTGACACGCGCATATCTCACCTTCGGCCGCCGTTTCGGCGCGACGGCTTTGGCTCTTGCGATCCTCGTCGGATGGTCGCGCCCTTCGATGGCGGGCGAAACCGTCGAGATCAAAATGCTCAACAAGGGTGCGGATCGTTACATGGTGTTCGAGCCGGAGGTCGTGCGGATCAAACCGGGCGACACGATTAAATTCGTCGCGGCCGACAAGGGGCACAACGCCGTCACCATAAAGGAGTTGCTCCCCTCGGGCGCGGAGCCATTCCGCGGCAAGATCAATGAGGAATTGGCGATCACGCTGTCCACGCCCGGCGTCTATGGCTTCCGTTGCGATCCGCACTACACGCTGGGAATGGTCGGCGTTGTCATCGTCGGAGAGCCGACCAATCTCGACGCCGCCAAGCAGGCGAAGCTGCCCGGCAAGGCGGGCGAGGTCATGACGAAACTTCTGGGGAGCCTCTGAGTCTTCGCGCCTAAATGCGGCGTTGGCGAACGTCCAATCAGCCGCAACGAGAGAGGCTTTCGCCGCGGCGAAAGCCTCTCTCCAGAACTGAGAAATGGCTGGAACGAGACATCAGGCGCGAAGAAATCGAAAGCCGACCCTGCCGATGCGGAGAATCAGCAAAGCCGCGATCAGCGGTCCCAGGGCGAGCGCGAGTAGCGCGTCAGAAAATTCGCCCGTCGCGCCTTTGACGAGACCGACGAGATACGGCCCGGCAAAACCCGAGATATTGCCGATCGAATTTATCACCGCGACGCCGACCACGGCGTCGCCCGTTCCGAGCGCCAGCGTCGTGAAGCTCCAGAAGGTCGGCAGCGCCGCGATCGCGCCCACGGCGGCGACAGAAAGCGCGATCATCGACAGCAACGGCGTCGGCGCATAGGCGGCGCAGGCCAGCCCGATTGCGCCGACGACGCCGGCGAGCGCCGTGTGGCCGACGGTCTCACGCCGCCGGTCGGAGCTGCGGCTCCAGGCCCACATCGCCAGCGCGGCGCAAATATAAGGAATTGACGCCAGCAAACTCGTGGCGATGACGCCGAATCCGAAAGCCTTGATGATTTGCGGGAGCCAGAAGCTCAAGCCGTAGAGCGCGATGACGATCCCGAAATAGGCGACGCCGAGAATCAGAATACGCACATCCTTGAGCGCGCGCCAATGGTCGCCATGATCGCGCCCGGCCTCGCGCTCGAGCACGGCGCGCAACGACGCCTTTTCGCCGGACGTGAGCCATTTCGCGGACTGAGGTCCGTCAGGCAGATAGAAAAAACAGAACACCCCGAGAATGATCGACGGCAACGCCTCCATCAGGAACAGCCAGCGCCAGCCGCTGATCCCGCCGACGCCGTTCAGCGAGGCGAGGATGAATCCCGAGATCGGCGATCCGATCGCGCTGGCAAGAGGAACCGCAATCAGGAAGCTGGCGAGAACGCGCGCGCGCTGGGCGGCGGGAATCCAATAGGTGAGATAGAGAATGACGCCCGGCGCGAAACCGGCTTCCATCACGCCGAGCAGCAGACGCAATACAACGAAGCTCGCCTCGCTCCAGATGAAGGCGGTGAGCGCGGAAACAAGGCCCCAACTCACCATGATGCGCGCAATCCAAAGGCGCGCGCCGACGCGATGCATGATGTAATTGCTCGGCGCTTCGAACAGGCAATAGCCGATAAAGAAAACCCCGGCGGCCCAGCCGAAGAATTCCGGCGTGAAGCCAAGTTCGGCATTCATTGTCAGGGCGGCGAAGCCAATGTTCACGCGGTCGAGATAGGCGACGATAAAAGCCGTGACGAGAAACGGAATCAGTCGCCGCGCCACTTTCGCGACGACGCGGTCGGCGTCGACGGTTTCATGCGGCGCGCCGAGCTTGGGGGGCGCTGCGACGGCCGCATCCGACATAAGTTAAGCCCGCTCAAAGCGCATGAGATGGTGCCAGCGATGCGGAACGCCGCCCGGCAAGCGCTTGAGACCTGCCGCGCGCGCCTGCTGCTCCAGAAGCGATAATGGCTCCGGATAGTCGCTTGTCGAGACATGATCGAAAATCGCGTCCTTCTCAGCTCGCGATAGGCCGGTCCAGTCCTTCTCGATCCAGGCGAAATAATGCCTCAGATAGTCATCGCGCGTTTCGTCTTCCTCGCGCATCGTGTCAACCAGCAACAGCAATCCGCCCGGCGCGAGCGCGCGCGATGCGCGGCGGAAGAATTCCGCTTTGTCCTCGGTCGACAAGTGATGCAGAACGAAACTGCTGTGGAGGACATCATAGGAGACGCCATCGGAAAGAGCCGACAGCATGTCGCTGTGCGAGAGCTGCACGGGGCATGGCAGAGATTTCAGATTTTCGGCTGCGAGCGCGAGCGCGGTGTCCGAAAGATCGATCCCCTTGTAGCTTGCCGGCGGGATGCGGCGCAGAATCGGCGCAAAGACATGCGCATCGCCACAACCGAGATCGAGCAGAGAAAAGGCGCGCCCCTCGAAGCGCTCGCGCAAGGCGCGCTCGACCTCTTCGCCGAGCGCCGCATGGAACATGAAATCTTTGACGACGACTTTTTCATAGGTGTCCCAGAGATCGAAAATCTCGCCTGAGTATGCGCTCTTTACATCGGCGTTCATAAGCCAGCCTTTTTCTCGTCGATTCACTTAAGAGCGAAGCCGAGCGCGTTGAGGGCTTCGCGAATGCGGTCGCGACCGCTCAACGCCTCCGGACCGCGCACACGCGACAGCGCCTGACGAATCCACCCCTGATCCGGCAGCCCCTGCTCCTTCTGAAATTCCTTGAACTTTTCATCGAGCGTTTCGATCGCCTCGCGCTGCGCATCGCCCCATTCATATTGCTCGTGATGAAGCACGGCCCCTTGACCGAGACGAGGCTTAACGGCGGCGTTGGCGGCCGGATCAGGAACGCCGACGACCATGCCGAAGACGGCGAAGACGTTCGGCGGCAGATTCAATTCCTTGGCGACCTCTTCCGGCTTGTTGCGCATGGCGCCGATATAGCAGCAGCCCAGGCCGATCGATTCAAGCGCGCTGACCGCGTTCTGCGCGGCGAGCGCGGCGTCGACCACGCCGGTCAGGAACAATTCGAAATACGAGAGTCCGGCGCCATCACGCCCTTTCTCGCGCCCGAGATTTTCGAGCCGCGCGAGATCGCAGAGCCAGACGAGAAACAGCGGGGCGTGATGGACGTGCTTCTGGCCGCCGGCAAGATCGGCGAGACGGGTCTTGCGCGCCTCGTCCTGCACCGCGACGACGCTCCAGACTTGCAGATTCGACGATGTGGAGGCCGACTGCGCGGCCGCGACGATGATCTCCAGCGCGCCTTCCGGTAGCGGCTCGGGCAGAAAGTTCCGATGCGAACGATGCGCCAGAATGAGATCGAGCGTGTCGTTCCACTGCTTGGGCTTTGGCGAATCGTCGCGGCGATAGCGTTCAAACATCGCCGCCGCGCCGCGCGGATCGAAGGGTTGCGGGCTCAAAGGCTTGTTCATGGGCTTCCTTTAGGCGGGTTGCTCTGCTGGCGCAACATTCCGCCCTGTCGCTTTGTTGACTCCGTTGTATATTATGGAAATATACACAAATGGTCAATTTCGAGCATGTCGCCGGTTTCGAATGGGACCATGGCAACGCGCGCAAGAGCGTCGAAAAACACGACGTGAGCCAAGCGGAGGCTGAGCAGATTTTTGCCAATGATCCGCTGATCGTGACGGACGACTTGGCACACAACGAGAGCGAGCCACGCTATCACGCCCTCGGTCGAACGGACGCATCTCGATTGCTGCATGTCACATTCACGCTGCGCTCAAACGGGACGCGCATTCGAGTTATCTCCGCCCGCGATATGAGTCGCAAGGAACGACAACGCTATGAGCAAGACGACTAAGACTCCGCCGCCGACGTTCGCAACCGAAGCAGACGAACGTGCTTATTGGGAAAGTCACGACTCCGCGGAACATGTCGACTGGAGCAAGGCGAAGCGCGTTCGAATGCCGAATCTCAAACCGTCGACAACCTCGATTTCCCTGCGGCTTCCGATCAGTCTGCTCGAGCAGATAAAGATCGCAGCCAATAAACGCGACGTGCCCTATCAGTCGCTCATAAAAATCTGGCTCGCAGAAAAGGTCCGCTGAACGACAAAAAGTCGGCTGAGCTACGCTTGGCGCGCGTCATTCCCGGCAGGCCGAAGGCCTGACCGGGAACCCAGAGCGTTGTTCGAGATGTTTGTTGTGACTCTGGATTCCCGATCGCGCAAAACGCGCGTCGGGAATGACATTCGGCCAGATGCGTATTTACACCCGCTTCGGCACCAGGATCGCGCGGAAGTCGTTGACGTTGGTGCGCGTCGGCTTGGTCACGACGAGATCGCCGAGCTTCTCGAACGCCGTGTAGGCGTCATTGTTGGCGAAATGCGCCTTCAGATCGACGCCGGCCTTTTTCGCGCGCTCGAATGAATCCGCCGTCATGATCGCGCCGGCGTTGTCTTCGCTGCCGTCGATGCCGTCGGTATCGCAGGCGATCGCCGATACGCCGCCGAAGCCTTCGAGCGCGAGCGTCAATCCGAGCAAGAACTCCGCATCACGTCCGCCCCGTCCCTTGCCGCGCACGGTGACGGTCGTCTCGCCGCCCGAGATGATGGCGACGGGCGGTTCGAAAGGCTGGCCATGTAGGGCGATCTGCTTTGCGATGCCGGCGTGCACGAGCGCCACATCGCGCGACTCGCCCTCGAGGTCGCCCAGAATGCAGGGCGTAAATCCGGCCGCCTTGGCGACCGCCGCGGCCGCGTCGAGCGAGCCTTGCGGCGTGGCGATGAGAATGTTCTGCACTTTCTCGAAGATGGCGTCGCCGGGCTTGGGCGTTTCGCATTCGCTCTTTTGCAGATGCGCGAGCACCGCCGCCGGCGCGTCGATCTTATATTTGGCGATCACGGCGAGCGCGTCTTCGCGCGTGGTCGGATCGGGAACCGTGGGGCCGGAGGCGATCACCGAAAGATCGTCATTCGGCACGTCGGAGATCATCAACGCGATGACGCGCGCCGGCGCCGCGGCGCGGGCGAGACGTCCGCCCTTGATGGCCGAGAGATGCTTGCGCACGCAATTCATCTCGGAGATGTTCGCGCCGCTCTTCAACAGCGCCTTGTTCACCGCCTGCTTTTCCTCAAGCGTGACGCCCTCGGCCGGCAGCGCCATCAGCGCCGAGCCGCCGCCGGAAATCAGCGCGAGAACGAGATCGTCTTGCGAAAGCCCCTGCACTTTTTGCAAAATGCGCTTGGCCGCCTCGCGCCCCGCCGCGTCAGGCACCGGGTGCGACGCTTCGATCACTTCGATGTGTTTTGTCGGCGCGCCATGCTCGTAGCGCGTGACGACGAGCCCTTCGAGCGGGCCTCGCCAATGCGCCTCCACCGCCGCCGCCATGGAGGCCGCGGCCTTGCCAGCGCCGACGACGATCGTGCGGCCCTTCGGCGGCGCGATTTTCACGAGATAGGGCGGCAGGCAGACCGTTGGCGACGCGGCGCCGACGGCGGCGTCAAACATGGCGCGAAGGAGGGTGCGGAAATCGTCGGACATCGCGCATTTTACCTTGTTCTTTTGGCAATTCGTCGGTTAGCGCCGCGGAGCTGCGACAACCGTCGGCGCTGTCTTTTCAGCATCTCAAGCGCCCGTCAACCGGGCGCGGAGTCGCGCGCCGCGACTCGCTTATTGCGGCGGATTACGCAAAAACACGACATAGCCGCGAAAATAGGGGTGACGCGCCAGCGTTTCCGGCGGCGACCAGACGGCGCCCTCCGCGAGGCCGAGCCGAAAAGGCGTATGGACACGCCCGACGCGCGCCAAATAATCGTCGATATGGTCAACGGTGGCGCGGCCGCGATAAGTCTGAAACACGACCTCGTCGACGCTCCGACCGAGTCTGTCAATGTCTTCCGGCGTGGCCTGAGAGGCCCAGTCCATCAGGCCGCTAACGCCAAGCGCGCAATCCGCCGGCAACGTCTGACGTAGCTCCGCAAGGAAGGCTGCGTATGTCGTCAGGCCACGCGTCGCGGCGTCAAAGTCGATCTGAACGCCGATGACCTTGTCCGACTTGGCGCGCCACTGGGCAAGCCGACGCTTGACCGCCGCAAAAATCGCGGGCGTCCAGTCGATGCTGCGCACGCGATAGACCAGCCATAATGCTTGCGGATGAGGGCTCGGCTCGGTGGCGCCCTGCGCCTTTACACGCATCTCGCCTGACTCATCGGGTCCGATTTCAGCCTGCAGCAGATAGATGGTCTTGGCGGAAGCGAGTTCGGGACGCGCGCGCACGCCCGCCCATAGCCAATAGGCGTCATAATCCGCCGCGCGCACAATCGTATCGGCCGCCGCCGTCCAAATGACGCCAACAGCGAGCAGACAGGCGGCGGCGACACGCCGCGACATCGTCACCAGTAAAATCTCAGGCTTTTCGCCCATGTCGTCGCGCCATATTGCGCCTTGAGCTGGTCATACCAGGCCTTGCGCTGCGCCTTCTCGACGTCCTTGCCGCCGCAAGTGTTGTTGTTCGCCGGCGCGTAGCAATTGATCGCGCGGTAGAGCGCATAAGCCCGATCGCGCGCGGGCGTCGCCGGCGAGCCGATGAGCTTCTTATAGACCTCGCCACGCGCATAGGGTTCGCCCGGAAATATGGATTTGCCGCCGCCAAGTTCGTCGGGCGCCGGCCGGGACGCCTCAAAGCCGTCGAGACTGTTCACGCGGATGAAGTCGCCAAAGCACAACATGGCGTGCGGGTCCTGAGGATTGGCGGCGAGTTCGCCGACAACCGACTTGAGGTCCGGACAAGCGTAGCCCTTGTCGGCGCCGCCGCTCCACAGCAAGACGCTGGATTGGTAATTGGGATATTGCCCGGGCCGCGCGGTGTCGGCGTCATCCTTCGCCAGTCCCTCCGCAGAATAATCCCGAAGGAAGCCCGCATACTGGCCGTGCGTCGCCTCCTTGAGGAGAAGCACGAAGCGCGCGAGCTTGCGCTCCTCAGCCGAGGCCGGGTCCGCGACGGCCATCCGCAGCAGGATCGGACCTGCAACATAGCGCAGCAGCATCGCACGAATCCGCGGCGACGACAGTTGCGTGTCCTTCAAGAAGACTTTGTTGACCTCTCCGGAGCGTTCCCAGCTCAGCGCGAGTCCGAGTTCGACCGCCTCCTTCTGCCAGGGCTGCGTGGCGAGCGGCAGCAGCCGCCTCCAGTGGTCGATCGCCGCCGCATATTGCCCCGACGCCATCAGCGCCTGACCGCGAAGAACTTCGCGGCTGAAACCGAGATAGGGCGGCGACAACGGCCCGGGAGTCGGATCGCCTAACAGCTTCAATGCCGTCGCATAGTCCCCGTCGACATAGTAGGCGCGCGCCGCCTTCAGAAAGGCGAATAGCGCCTCATGGCCCACGAAGTCTCGCGCCTGCGCGTCGAGATCGGCCGCCGAGAACTTCTTCTGCGACGTATCGACGGGCCGCATCATCGTCAAATCGTCGATCGCGAGAAGATTTGCGTCATGGACGTCTTTTGAGTCGAGCCCGAGTTTCGAGTCGATTTCAGCGGCGAGATCCGAACTGCGCAGATTGGCGTCCGGATCGCGCGCATGCCTCAGCTGCCACGCATACTCGGTCGCGGCCTGAGACCGGTCGCCAGCGAGCCAATAGACGCGACGTAACAGGCCGCGCGCCGAAGCCACGTAGCGGCCGTGCGGATAGTCGGCGAGATAGGATTTGAATTCGGATTCCGCCGCTTTCAGCGATTGGCGATCCGATATTTTTGGCTCGGGCGCGCCATCCAGTTCGGCGAAGGCGCCGACCGACGCCTTGTTCAGAAGCGTGCGGGCGATCATGTAGCGTGCGCTCTCGCGCACCCACACATTCTGCGCTTTCGCGAGGCTGCGAAAAGCTGTGAGCGCAGCGTCGAATGCGCCGCCGTAAAAGGACTCCGCGCCGGCAAGATAAGCGGCGAATTCGCGCGCGGCCGCCGATGCGTCGGCGCCCGCGACATAAGCCTTTGCGGCGGTGGACGCCGCTTCCTTTCCCTGGCAGGCCGTCGTTAGTTCCTTGCGTGAACGGATCAGCGCAGCGCGTTCAGCTTCGCTAAGCGCCTTTTCGGCTTGTGCAGCCTGAATAAAGGCGTCTTCGCCGCTTTGAGCAGAGACGCATCGCGTGCCTTCGTCAAAGAAGTCGCTCGGCGTCGTCGTCACGTCTTTGACGGGCCGGCCCGCATAATCGCAAGAGTTTCGCGCGAAGGCGTCGTTAAAAGCGTCGCGCGCGAAAAGCACGAAATAGTCGGGATAGATGTCGAGTTTCACCTCGTCTTTTCGCGCGTCGACGGGCCAAGGCCGCGCATCCATCATCAGGAACTGCGCGTTGACGCGGCTGTCATTGCCCGGACTGAGGAACGGCAAATTGTCGCGATTGGAAAAGTCCTTGTGATCCAGCTTCCATCCGGCGCGGCCGAGACCATCGCCCGCGCAGGCGAACGCCTGGCTCGCGGAACACAGCAGCATGAGCGATGCGAGAGTCGAAAAAAGCTGGCGCATGGCGGTTCCCTGAATGTGGCCGGCAAGCTGCGTCAGACGGCTTCGTACCGGATTGGCGGGGCGCGTCTGTTGAAAATAATCAAGAAAAATTCTTACGCTTCAAAAATAGGGCGAGGGCGGCGTCACGCCGTCCCTCGCCCCTGATATGCCCCGCTCTTTGGCGGGCTGCGGCTTACGCCGCCATCGCGTTGGCCTTTTCGATCAGCGCCTCGGCCATGCGGATCGAGGCGATGTCGATCAGGCGGCCGTCGAGAGAGACGGCGCCCTTGCCTTCCTTAGCGGCCTGGGTCATCGCGTCGAGAATGCGGCGCGCCTTCGTGACCTCGGCGTCGGATGGGGTGAAGACCTGATTGGCGAGTTCGATCTGCGAGGGATGGATCGCCCACTTGCCCTCATAGCCGAGCACGGCGGCGCGCTTGGCGGCGGCGATATAGCCGTCCGGATCGCCGAAGTCGCCGAAGGGACCGTCGATCGGACGCAGGCCGTAGGCGCGGCAGGCGACCATCATGCGCGTCTGCGCCGCATGCCACTGATCGGCCCAGTAATATTCGCGATTGCCGCTCTCGTCCTTGTCGGTCAGCACGCCGTAATCCGGATTGACGCCGCCGATGACGGTCGTGCGGGCGCGGGTCGACGCCGCATAGTCGGCGACGCCGAAGGACATGGCCTCAAGGCGCTTTGACGATTGCGCGATGGCCTCGACATTGGCCATGCCGAGCGCGGTCTCGATCAGGATTTCGATGCCGATTTTCTTGGTGCGCTTCTTGTACTGCTCGATCTGCGTGATCATCATGTCGATCGCGTAGACGTCGGCCGGAACCCCGACCTTCGGGATCAGCACAATGTCGAGGCGCGGGCAGTTCTCGAGAACGTCAACGACGTCGCGATAGCAGTATTGCGTATCGAGACCGTTGATGCGCAGCGTCATCACCTTCTTGCCCCAGTCGATATCGTTGAGGCCCTGGATAATGTTCTTACGCGCCTGTTCCTTGTCGTCGGGCGCGACGGCGTCTTCGAGATCCAGAAAGATCTGATCGGCCTTTGACTGCGCGGCCTTCTCGAACATGCCCGGCGCTGAGCCCGGCACGGCGAGTTCCGAACGATGCAGACGCGGCGTGGCCTGCTCGATTAAAGTGAAGCTCATATTTTTTCCCCTTCCTGTTGAATTAGCCTGTGGCCCCGAGGCCGGCGGCGACGCAGCTGATCGAGAGCAGCAGAGGCACTTTGACGGCCTCTTTTTCCGCTTCGTCTTGAGCCTCGCGGAACCGGCGAAGCAGCGCCACCTGCTCGCGATTGACCTCGTTGATGGTCTGCAGGCGATGCGAAAGCCTCGCCTGATATTCCTTGAAGCGCTCCGCCAGTTCGACGCCGCCGGTGACGCGCAAGGCCATCTCGCGCGTCAAAGCAAATTCCTCTTCGATGGCCTTGAAGATTTTGGTTCGCACGGCTTCGTCAGCGACAAGCCCCGCATATTGTTTGGCGATCGAGAGATCGACGAGCGCGAGGGTCTTCTCGACCTCGTCGATAATGAGCCGGAAAACCCGCGAATCCTCGAACATGCGGCGCAACAGCTCGTAGCCGCGGTCGCCGCGCACGTCGATGAAGTTCTTCAACCCCGAGCCGACGCCGTACCAGCCGGTGATCGAATGGCGATTCTGCGCCCAGGCGAAGACCCAGGGGATCGCACGCAAATCCGCCAGACTTTTGGCGCCGAAGCGCCGCGCCGGCCGCGACCCGATGTTGAGCAGCGAAATCTCTTCAAGCGGGCTTGCAGCCTGAAAGTAAGCGACAAGATCCGGATCGCCGATGAATTTGGCGTATGCGGCGAAAGAGGCGCCGGAAATCTCCTCGAGCGCCTCGTCGAATTCCGCATGCGGGGCGAGCGCTTCCTCGCGTTCGGACTTCAGCGCATGCTGGAACACGGAGGAGGCCAACAGCTCCATCTGATAGGCCGCGGTCCCGCGATTGGCGTATTTGAACGAGACGACCTCGCCCTGTTCGGTGACGCGAAAACGGCCGCGGATAGAACCAGCCGGCTGCGCCGCGATGGCATGGCCGGTCGGCGCGCCGCCGCGCGACACCGAGCCGCCCCGCCCATGGAAGAAGGCGATGGCGACGCCCTGCTCGCGTCCGACCTGACTGAGGCGGGCCTGCGCCTTGAACAGCTCCCAATTGGACGACAGAAAGCCGCCGTCCTTGTTGGAGTCGGAATAGCCGATCATCACCTCTTGCAGATTGCCCTGCCAGCGCGTCGAGCGGCGCACCACCGGAACCTGCAAGAGATCGCGCATGATCGCCGGCGCGGCGCGCAGATCGCCGATCGTCTCGAAGAGCGGCACGATCGGCAGCGTGAGGATCTCGACGCCGGGTTCGTCGAGAAAAAGCCCCGCCTCCTTGGCGAGCAGATACACGCCGAGGACGTCGACCGCCGAACGCGTCATCGACAAAATAAATCCGCCGAAGGCTTCACGGTCGAGTTGCGTCCGCATCTCGGCGACGACCTCGAACATTTCGATGACGTCGCGCGTATCGGCGGAAAGCGTGTCGCGCGGGAGAGGCGTCGTCCGCGGCTTCGCAAGCTCGGCGAGCAGCCATTCGCGCCATTCGGGAGCATCGAGGTCGGGCGGCGCCTCGCCGCCCGTCTTCACGCGCCACAGCTCCTCGAGCGCCTGCGTCGTCCGGGTCGTGTTCTGGCGGATGTCGAGGCGCACCGTGCTGAAGCGGAAAGTTTCCACCGCGCGGCGCAGCGGACGCACGAGATCCGTCGCGAGCGCGTCGCTCTTAGCTTCATTGAGCGCCTTTTCGAGCGCCAGCAGGTCGGCGATGAGTTCGTCGGCGCTCGCATAGCGCGGACCTGTCGCCGGTTCGGCGTTCACCGCGCGCAACGTCTGGTCGAGCTTGCGCAGAATCGTCATCACGAACTGCCGGTAGGGCTCATTTTGATTGCGCGCTTCGATCGCTGCGCCGTCCGGCAGCGCGGCGAGGCGTTCAGCCAACTCCTCGCGGAACGACTGAGGAATATCGGCGGCGCGCTGGCTGATCGACAGCATGCGCGCGAGATCGACGAAGCGGGTACGGTAATAATTCAAGCTCGCCGCAGCGTTTTCGCGCATGGTGCGACGGGTGACGTCATTCGTCACGAACGGATTGCCGTCGCGGTCGCCGCCGATCCAGGACCCGAACTGGAAGAAAGGCGCGACCTCGAATGTTTCGTTGGGATAGTGGCGTCGCAGCGCGCGTTCGCAGGATGACAGAAGCTCCGGCGCAAGATCGAAAATGCTCTCGTGGAAGAAGTGCTGGCCCCACGCGACTTCCTGGTCGACCGTGGGCTTTTCGAGATGCAATTCGCCAGTGAGCCACAGAAGTTCGATCTGATCATAGATCGACTTCACCAGCGCTTCGCGCTCGCGGTCCGTCCAGCGGGTCGATTCAAGTTCGCGCATCAGCAGATAGATGCGGCGATACTTTTCGAGGATCGAAACGCGCTTCGCCTCGGTCGGATGGGCGGTGATCACGGGCCTGATGCGCAGCGACTGCAATTGCGCGCGTATTTCGTCGGGAGCGACGCCTGAGGCCGCGGCGCTCGACAAGACGTAATCGAACGTGCCGAGCAGCTTGTCGTGGCCCTTTTCGCGCTCGATCCGGCGGCGCCGGCGCATGGCGTAGGCCTGCTCCGCGATGGAGACGAGCTGAAACAGGATGCCCTGCGCCTGCAGCGCGCGCGCCATCTGCCGCGGCTCCAGACCGGCGCCCGCCTTTGAGTCGCGCACGACGGCCTCGATCTCCGGCGTGTGACGGCGAATCACGGTGAGCAACTGCTCGCGCAGGAAGTCGGAAGCTTCGGTGACCGAGCGAGTCGCGTAAGCAGACGGCAGGCCGGTCGAAGACAGGCTCTTAAATGTCTGGGTCTCGGCGGTCATCAAAACTCCTTAGGCGCTCACGACGCCGCGCAGGATGAACGGCTTCGGAAAATGCGGCCGGGCGGCGGCGCGCGACGGCGCCGACGCCAATGCAGCATTCCTCAAGCGCTCTGCAGTACCTTGGCGACAGTCGTTCCGAATTCCGCCGGGCTCGGCGCGACCGTGAGCCCGTAAGACTTCATGATCTCGGTTTTTTCCGCAGCGCTGTCGCCCGTCGCCGAAATGATGGCGCCGGCATGGCCCATGCGGCGGCCCTTGGGCGCCGTGAGGCCGGCGACAAAGCCGATCACCGGCTTGGAGAAATTCTCCTTGATCCAGGCGGAGGCTTCTGCCTCCTGCGGACCGCCGATTTCGCCGATGATAAGCACGGCCTGGGTCTCGGGATCTTTGTCGAACAGCACCAGATGGTCGAGGAACGACGAGCCGTTGATCGGATCGCCGCCGATGCCGACCGAGGTCGATATGCCGAGGCCGAGCGCCTTCAACTGCGACGCCGCTTCATAGCCAAGCGTGCCGGAGCGCGAGATCAGCCCCACCGGACCCTGCTTGTAAATGTGGCCAGGCATGATGCCGAGCATCGCCTTGCCCGGCGAAATAATGCCGGCGCAGTTCGGGCCGACCAGCATCGGCCGACGATCTTTTGGAAAGCGCAGGAAGTAGCGCTTCACGCGCATCATGTCCTGCGCCGGAATGCCGTCAGTGATCGAGCAGATCAGGCGGACGCCGGCGTCGGCGGCCTCCATGATCGCGTCGGCGCAAAAGGCCGGCGCGACGAAGGTGATCGACGCCTGCGCGCCGGTTTCGCGCACCGCTTCGCGCACGGTGTTGAACACCGGCACGCCGTGGTGTGTCTTGCCGCCCTTTCCGGGCGTGACGCCGGCGACGACATTGCTGCCGTAGTCGATCATCTCCTTGGTGTGGAAACTGCCCTTGTCGCCGGTGATACCCTGGACCAGGATCGGCGTCTTTTCGTCAATGAGAATGCTCATGTGTCGTTCTCCGGCGCTTACTTGGCGCCCTGATAGGCGGCGACAGCCTTCTCGGCGGCTTCGGCCAGCGTGTCGGCCTGGATGATCGGAATGCCGCTTTCGGCGATGATCTTCTTGCCCGCTTCGACATTGGTGCCGGCGAGGCGCACGACGAGCGGAACGCCTTCGATCTTCTCGGCGCGCACCGCGTCAACGACGCCCTGCGCCACCCAGTCGCAACGATTGATGCCGGCGAAGATGTTGACGAGCACGACCTTCACGCGTCGATCCGACAGAACGAGACGGAACGCCGTCGCGACGCGCTCCGGCGAAGCGCCGCCGCCGACGTCGAGGAAGTTCGCCGGATTGCCGCCGGCGTGCTTGATCATGTCCATCGTCGCCATGGCGAGCCCGGCGCCATTGACGATGCAGCCGATCTCGCCGTCGAGGCCGATGTAATTCAGGCTGTGCTCCGACGCCTGCGCCTCGCGCGGATCGCTCTGCGAGGGGTCGTTCATGTCGACGATATTGTGACGGCGGAACAGCGCATTGTCGTCGAAGGACATCTTCGCGTCGAGCGCCAAAACCTTGTCGTCCTTGGTGACGACGAGCGGATTGATCTCGAGCATGGTAGCGTCATTATCGCGAAAGGCGCGATAGGCGCCCATGATCGTCTTCACCGCGCGTGAGACCTGCTTGATATTGAGTCCAAGCTGAAAGGCGAGTTCGCGCGCCTGAAACGGCTGCAGGCCGACGGCGGGCTCGACGATGACCTGGAGCAGTTCGTCAGGGGTGTTCTTGGCGATCTCTTCGATATCCATGCCGCCGTGCTTCGAAGCGATGACGCGCACGCGCTCCAATTTGCGGTCGAGAACATAGCCGAGATAAATCTCGCGCTCGAAAGGATCGGCCACTTCGACATAGACGCGCTGCACCGGCTTGCCTTCCGGCCCGGTCTGCGACGTGACCAGCCGCTTGCCGAGCAGGTCGCGCGCCGCCTGCTGCACTTCGTGATAGGTGCGGCAGAGCTTGACGCCGCCCGCCTTGCCGCGCGCGCCGGCGTGGATCTGCGCCTTGACGACCCAATGCGAGCCGCCAAGCTCCGTCGCGGCATAGACCGCCTGGTCCGGGCTGAAAGCGACGGTGCCGGGCGGAACTTCGACGCCGTGGCTCGCCAGTATTTCCTTGGCCTGATACTCGTGGACGTCCATTTCAGTCCTCTCCTCGCAATGCGGCGCGGCTTCCTCAGCCGCCTATTTTGGCTTTGACCGTCTCATAGACCGCTTCCGTTTCGGCCGCGGCCTTGGCGAGAAGCGCATTGACTTCGGCAAGCTGTTGCTCGGCGAAGCCGCGATCCTTGATCGCCTTGGCGTTGATGAAGACATTGAGCGCGCAGCTGCGCAGCCCGGCATTGGCGGCGAGCACCGCGACTCCGGCGTCGCTGATGACGTTGAGGTTGCCCTTATCGGCGGCCTCTTTCGACAGGCTGATGACGTCATAGCAGATTTTGCACGTCTTCAGCGGCGCCAGCGTCGCTTCTTTCAGCGCCGACTGAATCGTCTCCGAGCGCTTCGCCTTCTCCTCATCGGTGCCGCGCGGCAGGCCATAGGCGCCCATCAGCGTGTTGAAGGCGACGACGTCTTCATCGACGCCCGCGGTCAGCTCGGCGCGCAGCTTTTCAGCCTTGGCGAGAGTCTGCTGCAGATCGGCTGAAACGGCTTCGTAATTCTTTTTGCCGATGGTGAGATTGCACACCATCGAAACCAGCGCCGCGCCCATGGCGCCCGACAGCGCCGCCGCGCCGCCGCCGCCGGGAGTCGGCGCATCGCTGGCGAGTTCGTCGAGGAATTTTCCAATCGTATCGTTCTTGGCGCTCATATCTTTCCTCGCTCAGGCGAGCTCTTTGGCTTGCGCATAAATGTTTTCGCAGTCGAACACCTGGTCGGCGGCGTCAAACAGCTTGCCGACGCATTCGCGATGCAATTTGAGCTTGAGCCCGCCCAGTCCCAGCGCGCCGATGACGATCTTGCCGTGGCGCTCCTTGGCCTTGTCGGTCGCCTCGACGCCGCCGACGCCGAGTGGCGGCTGCGCATTGCAGTCGGCGATGAGTTCGATCGTGGGATCGTTCTGCCAATCCGTCTCGTCGAGCAGCGGGACGCCGATGGCGCCCGCCGCGAAGACGATCTGAGCGCCCTTGACGGCCTGAGCGCGCGCTGCGTTATCCGCGGCTTCGATCGCCGCGGGCGTGAAGCCGAAGCGCTCCTGAATGGCTTTGGCGGCCGCCTCGGCGCGCGCCTTCTGACGCGAGGTGATGGCGACTTCGGCGCCTTCGATGTTGAGCATCGCCGCGGCGCGCATGCCGACCGGGCCGGTGCCGGCGAGCACGACGGCTTTCTTGCCCTTGAGCGAACTCGCCTTGGCGAGGAGCGCGACGCCGGCCGCGGCGGTCGTGTTCGAGCCGTTTGAATCGAGCATCGCCGACACGCGGAAATTCGAGAAGAAGCGCTTCTTCACCGCTTTGAACACGGCTTCGCCGGCCGTCATGTCGCCGCCGCCGACGAAGATCGCCGTATATTGCTTCTCTTTCGGACCGCGCGTGTAGATGCAGCCGTCGACCAGCGCCCCGACGTTTTCGGGCGTCACGCCGCCGTAGCCGATGATGCGGTCGGCGCCGCCGTCATAGCCGACCACCGTGTCGAAAACGCTCGGAACCGGATCGGTGTCAAAAAGGAAAAGCAGTTTTTTGGTCATTGGGACTCGAACCTTTCACTGGCCCCCTCCCCAACCCTCCCCCGCGCTTCGCGCAGGAGAGGGAGCAGACTCGGCCATCGACGCGCATTCGCGCAACCTCGGGCGTTGATCCCCTCTCCCGCTTGCGGGGGAGGGTGGCGCGAAGCGCCGGGAGGGGGCGTAAGCCTCACGCCGTCACGAGGTTGCGCGGGCTGCCGGCGACAAAGGCGTCGATGTTGTCGACGAGTTGGTCGGCCAGCACCTGCATCGCCTCTTTCGAGGCCCAGGCGACATGCGGCGTGATGATGAGATTGGGAATCGTCGGATCGAGCAGGATGTTGCCGTTCTTGGGCGGCTCGACCGTCAGCACGTCGAAGCCGGCGCCGCCAATGATTCCCTTACGCAGCGCGTCGGCGAGCGCCGCCTCGTCGACGATGCCGCCACGCGCCGTATTGATGATGCAAGCGGACTTCTTCATCGACGCAAGCTCCTTCGCGCCGATCATGTTCTTGGTCTCTGGCGTCAGCGGCAGGTTGAGCGTGACGACATCCGCCTCGCGCAAAACGGTCGCGACATCGACCTTGTTCGGCACGTCTGCAACGTCGTTGATCAGCACTTTCATGCCGAGCGCGACAGCCCGCTTTTCAATCTCCTTGCCGAGAGCGCCATAGCCGATAATGCCAAGCGTAGAGCCGGCGATGTCATAGATCGGATAATCGAAGTAGCAGAACTGATTGGCTTCGCCCCAGCGCCCCTGCCGAACGGAATTATAGTAGTTTACCAAATTGCGGCGCAGCGCGAAGAGCAGCGCGAACACATGCTCGGGCAGCGTATTGAACGCGTAGTTGCGAATGTTGGAGACGACGATCCCGTTGCCGCTCGTATAGGCCTTGTCGATGACGTCCGTGCCGGTCGCGGCGACGGCGATGAGCTTGAGGTCGGGAAGCTGCTTCAACGTCGATTCGCGCAGCGGCACCTTATTGGTGATGCAGATCGTCGCGCCCTTCAGGCGTTCAACGATCTGGTCGGGCGCCGTCTGGGCGTATTCCGTGTATTCGTGAGGAAAATTCGGCTTGCGCACATTGGCGTCGAGCGTTTCCCGATCGAGAAAGACGATTTTGTGCGACATGTCCTGGTATCCCCCTCTTTCTCAATTCTTTTTTTGGCAGTCGTGCATCGGGCTCCGGCGGTCGGAAGGCTCCGACCGCCGGTCGCCGATTTACATCTTGAGCAGCGGATTGGCGCGATAGACCGCCTGCGCGGCCGCAGCGCCTGAACCCGGAGTCACGGGGATGCCGACGTCGCACATGGCCATCTCCGCGCCGCCGATGGCGCCGAGCAGCATCAGCTCGTTGAGGTCGCCGAGATGGCCGATGCGGAACACCTTGCCCGCGACTTCGGACAGACCGGCGCCGAGCGCGAGATTGTAGCGCTTGTAGGCGATCTCGATGACCTTGGCGGCGTCAAAGCCCTCCGGCACGACGATCGCCGTGACGGTGTCGGAGTTCCACTTCGACTCCTTGGCGCAGCACTTGAGGCCCCACGCGGAGACAGCCGCGCGAACGCCCTCGGCGAGGTGATGGTGGCGCTTGTAGACCTGATCAAGGCCCTCTTCGAACAGGATCGAGAGCGATTCCTTAAGGCCATAGAGCAGCGGCACGGAGGGCGTATAAGGGAAATAGCCGTTCGCGTTCTGGGCGATCATGTCCTGGAATTCGAAATAGGCGCGGCGGCCCTTGTTGGACTTGCCGGCGGCGATCGCCTTCTGGCTCGCCGCCATCAGCAGCAGGCCGGCCGGCAGCATGAAGCCCTTCTGCGAGCCCGACACGATCACGTCGACGCCCCACTCGTCCATTTTGAACTCGAGCGACGCGACCGAGGACACGCCGTCAACGAAGAGCAGCGCCGGGTGCTTGGCGTTGTCCATCGCGCGGCGCACCGCGGCGATGTCGGAGGTGACGCCCGTCGCCGTCTCGTTATGCGTGGCGAGAACAGCCTTGATTTCGTGATTCTTGTCGGCCTTCAGCGTCTCTTCGATCAGCTCCGGATCATTGCCGGTGCCCCATTCGCGCTCCTGCACGACGACTTCCAGGCCCTGACGCTTACAAAGATCGATCCACAGATGGGAGAACTGGCCGAAGCGCTGCGCCAGAACCTTGTCGCCCGGCGACAGCGTGTTGGTGATCGCGGCTTCCCAGCCGCCGGTGCCCGACGCCGGGAAAATGAAGGCATGGCCCTTTTCAGTGCCGAAGATCTTCTTCAGGCCGGGGAAGAGCGGCTTGACGAGATCGGGGAACGTCGGCGAGCGATGGTCTTCGGACGCGACCGACATGGCGCGCACGATGCGGTCGGGAAGATTGGTCGGGCCCGGCACAAACAGGAAGTTCTTGCCGGGAATTCTGGAATTCAACATTTCTCAAGCTCCTTTCGAGCGGCGGGTTTCAGATCGCGCGGCGTCGATGACGCCGTGAACGCGCTAGAACAGGCCGGCGATGCGGCCGGAATCGTCGACGTAGATGTTGTTGGCGGCAGGGACCTTCGGCAGTCCCGGCATCGTCATGATGTCGCCGCACACCACCACGATGAACTCGGCGCCCGCAGAGAGACGCAATTCGCGGATCGGGATCGTGAAGGCCGAGGGGGCGCCTTTGGCGTTCGCATCCGTTGAGAAGCTGTATTGCGTCTTGGCGATGCAGACCGGGAAGTTGCCGAAGCCTTCCTTCTCCAGCTCGGCGAAGCGCGCCTTGATGCTCGAATCATAAGAGATATCGGCGGCGCCGTAGAGCTCCTTGGCGATCGTGCGCACCTTCTCGGCAAGCGGCATGTCGTCCGGATAGAGCGGCTTGAAGTTCGAGGGCTGCGTCTCGATGGTGTTGACGACCGCCCTGGCGAGATCCGCCGCGCCGGCGCCGCCGGAGCCCCAATTGTCGGCGACGACGCATTCGACGCCTTCCGCCTTGCAGAGCTTGTCGAGCGCCGCCATTTCGGCCGCGGTGTCGGACGAGAACTTGTTGATCGAGACGAGCACCGGCACGCCGAATTTGCGGACATTGCCGATATGGCGCTTCAGATTCTCGAAGCCCTTCTCGACCGCGGCGACATTCTCGGCTTTCAGATCGTCCTTGGCGACGCCGCCATGCATCTTGAGCGCGCGGATCGTCGCGACGATCACCGTGATGTCGGGCTTGAGGCCCGCCTTGCGGCACTTGATGTCGAAGAACTTCTCCGCGCCGAGATCGGCGCCGAAGCCCGCCTCCGTCACGACGTAATCGGCGAGCTTCAAGCCGGCCTTCGTCGCGATGACCGAATTGCAGCCATGCGCGATATTGGCGAAAGGCCCGCCGTGGATGATCGCCGGGTTGTTCTCTAACGTCTGCACGAGATTGGGCGCGATCGCGTCCTTGAGCAGCGCGGCCATGGAGCCCGCCGCCTTCACTTCCGAGGCGCGCACGCTCTTTTTGTCACGGGTCTGACCGATAACAATGTCGCCGAGCCGCCGCTGCAGATCGGCGAAGTCCGAAGCCAGGCAGAAGATCGCCATCACTTCCGACGCGACGGTGATGTCGAATCCGTCTTCGCGGGCGAAGCCGTTCGAGACTCCGCCGAGAGACGACACGATCGAGCGCAATGCGCGGTCGTTCATGTCGACGACGCGCCGCCATGCAACGCGGCGCGAGTCGATCTTGGGCTCGCCGCCCCAATAGATGTGATTATCGATCAGCGCCGCGAGCAGATTGTTCGCCGCGCCGATGGCGTGGAAGTCGCCGGTGAAGTGGAGGTTGATGTCCTCCATCGGCACGACCTGCGCATAGCCGCCGCCGGCGGCGCCGCCCTTAACGCCGAAACAGGGGCCGAGCGAGGGCTCGCGCAGACAGCACAGCGCCTTTTTGCCGATGTGATTGAGGCCGTCGGTGAGGCCGACCGTCGTCGTCGTCTTGCCTTCGCCGGCGGGCGTCGGGGTAATCGCCGTGACCAGGATCAGCTTGCCGTCGGCCTGGCTGTCGAGCGAGGAAATGTAGTCGAGGGAGATCTTGCCCTTGTAGTGGCCGTAGGGCTGCACATGTTCGGCCGGGATGCCGAGCTTGTCGCGCGCGACGTCGATAATCGGCCGCATCTTGGCGGCCTGCGAAATCTCGATGTCGGACTTCGGCGCAAGATGCTGGTTGTCCTTTCCGCTCGCGCCCGGCGCGGCGGCTGACCGTTCTGACATGCAGTCCACTCCCTATCAGGCCTGCGTCGCACAAGCCCACAATTCGTTTTTTTCGGTCATCGAGAACCGAGCGTCGGCGCCGCCGATCCCGCTCCCGGCCGACCGGGCTGAAATCCTGCCGATGCAGGCTGCAGCCTTTTTTGCGACCGTAGTTTTCTCCAATTCACGCATCAAGGCCCGCGGTTCGCCGCAACGAGCCGACGCGCGCATGAATCCGCTTACTGAAAATTCATTGGCGGACACCTCGTATGACGGGAATCAAAATTGATCGTCAAGCCGGCAGAGCCGCAAGCGGCGTGACGACGTCACGGGCGCCGCGATGCGGCTCCCGCTCGCGCGACACACGCGCGAGGCGAATCGCTTATTCGACAAGCCGGGCTGGCCACCTATCCTTCACCTACCCAATAGAACAGGAAGAGACAGGCTGCGTGCGCATTTATCAATGCGCGCATTTGCTACAAGAATTGTGACGTTTCCTACACGGCCGAAAAGCTGATGCGACGGGTCTGGACAGGCTCGCCGCTCGCGCTGGGGAGAAACCGAGCCCCATCCTTACCTATCCGAAGAAACCGCAAGCCAGCGGGCGCAGCATCCGTTGCGACGTCCCTCGAAAAAATTTTGTCGCAGTCAGCGTCGCAGCCTTGACTCTATCGGGCGATCACGAGGCTCGATAGTCTCTTGACGCCTACTCCGGCTGAAAATCGAGCGCGACGCCATTGATGCAATAGCGCAGCCCGGTCGGCGGCGGGCCATCGTTGAAGACATGCCCGAGATGGGAGCCGCAACGGCTGCAATGCACTTCCGTGCGCACCATGCCGTAGCCTCGATCGACGGTCGAGCCGAGCGCGCCGGGAAGCGGATCGAAGAAACTCGGCCAACCGGTGCCGCTTTCGAACTTCTCGCCCGAGCGAAACAACGGCTGGCCGCAGCCCGCGCAGTTGAATGCGCCGCGACGCTTTTCATGATTGAGCGCGCAGCTTCCCGGGCGTTCGGTGCCATGCCCGCGCATGACGTCATATTGCTCGGGAGTGAGAAGCGCGCGCCATTCGGCGTCGGTGTGGGTTACGGGAAAGATCTCGTCGGCCATCGCAAGCGCCTTGTCTGAGATTCGTGGACTTGGGTCCTATCTTGTATCGACCGCCGCCTTTCGCCAGAGGGGCTTGGCGGGATAGAGTGGCGATCTTTCAGTGGGAAAGAAGATTCAAGAATGAGCGACAAGAAATTCGACGCCGTGGTGATCGGCTCGGGACTGGGCGGATTGACGGCGGGCGCGATGCTTGCGCATGACGGCTACAGCGTCTGCCTGCTCGAACGCAATTTCAGCCTCGGCGGCGCGGCGTCGGTATACAAGGTCGGTCCGCTGACCGTGGAAGCCTCGCTTCATCAGACCTCCGACGCGCGCAACCCACGCGACGTGAAGCACGACATCCTGCGCCGCCTGGGAATTCTCGATGAAATCGAATGGCTGCCCACCGGCGCCCTTTATACGGTGCGCGGCGGCCCGGTTGGCGACGCCTTCGAACTGCCTTTCGGCTTTGCCCCCGCATATGAGGCGCTCGCCGCCCGTTTCCCCGACAAGCGCGCCGCCATCCAAAGATTTCTCGGCGAGGTCGAGCAGATTCACGACGCGCTGTGGACCTTGAAACAGGCCCGCGAGGAGAGCTCCTTCGCCAAATTGGCGCGCGGACTTTGGGAAGTCGCGCCCGCCGCGGCCGGCTGGCAGAATTCATTGCACGAGATCATGGAGCGCGATTTTGCCGGCTGCGAGGCCCTGAAATGCGCGCTGGGCGCCAATCTCGCCTATTACGGCGACGACCCGCGCCGGCTGTGGTGGATCTATTATGCAATTGCGCAGGGCGCTTACATCGGTTCAGGTGGCGCCTATATTAAAGGCGGCTCGCGACAGTTGAGCCTCAAGCTCGCCAAGTGCATCACCAAGACCGGCGGCGTCGTGCGCATGGGCCGGCAGGTCAGCGCCATCGAGACCGATGCGGGCGGCAATGTGATCGCCATACGCCATGTCGCGCGGCGCGCCGGCGACAGCGAGGAGCGCATTGAAGCGCGCGTGGCGATGGCGAATTGCGCGCCTTCGGAGGCGGCGGCGATGATGGACGCGCCAGCGCGCGCGAAAATGGAGGAGACCTTTGGGTCCCGCCGGCTTTCAACATCGCTGTTTTCGGCCAATTTCGGCTTGAGCGCGAAACCATCCACAGTCGGGCTGACGGATTTCACGACCGTCGTGATGCCGCAAAATATGCGGCGCTTCGATCAATATGGCGATGGCGCCGGCGCGATGGCGGAAGATCCCAAGGGGGAATTGCCCCTGCATACGATCGCCAATTTCACCGCGGTCGATTCAGGTCTTTGGGAGGAGCCGCCGATCCTCGTCAGCGTGCTGGGCCTCGATCGCGTCGAGAACTGGCGCGATCTGCCGCGCGACGCGGCGCTCGCGCGCCGCGAACGCTGGCTCGACGCCATACAGGCTTCTCTCGATCGCGACTATCCAGGCTTTTCCGGCCTGGTCACGACGCGCATGCTGCTCAACGCCTATTCGATGGCGAGCTATCTCAACACGCCGGAAGGCGCCGTGTACGGCTTTGCGGCGCTGCCCGCCGAAGCGCCGATCTTGATGGGATTTCCGCGAACGCCGCAAACGCCGATCGCCGGACTCTATCTCGCCTCGGCTTTTGGCGGCGAGCATGGCTTCAACGGCGCGATGTTGTCGGGCGCCGAGGCCGCGCGGCTCGCCGAAAGACGGCTCGCCGTCGCGACCTGATGCTGCGTAAGGCGCGACGCGTTGCGCCGCGCGCTGTTAGCGCTTGCGCTTTTTGCCGCCCGCCGACGCGAGGCCGAGTTCGGCTTTGCAGGCGGCGCTGATTGATCCCGCATTGGCTCTCAGGCATCGCTCGATGGCGACGGCGTCCGGAATATACGCCTCGCAGACGCGATTCGCGTCGCCTTCACAGGCCTCGCGCTGTTCGGGCGTGCCTTGAGCGAAAGCCGGCGTGAGCGCAAAAAGAGCCAGAATAGCCGATAGCCTCAGAATGATGCGCATTCAGATTGTCCTTCCTGTTGTCCGCGCTTCGAGGCGTACCGCAGGCGCGCCACTCGCCAGGCGCGCTTCCTCGAGCGACAATGGGGACGTTGATTGCATCGCGCCCGCCGGGAATCAAGTCGCATTTATCCTTCGAGGACGGACTCCTTCGCCGGATCCGCGGAATGAACGCGCTGCGGCGCCGTCTCTCGGGGCAGCCGATGGCGCGGCAAATAGAGACTGTTCGCAATCATCGTGGGCACGATCGCCGTCGCGATGATCGCTGCGACGAGCGTCGAATATTGGTTTTCGTCGATGATATTGTTTGACAGGCCGAAAAGCGCCGAAATCGTGCCGAATGTGAGGCCGGAGGCCATCAGCAGCGTCGTATACATGGCGTCCTTGTGCGGCGACCCGAATCGGCGCGCCACGGGATAGACGCTGACGACCTTGGTCGCCATCTCGACGGCAAGAAAGGCGGCGACGCCAAGCGGCGCGGCGAGAACGGTCGGGATGGACACAAAATATCCGGCTCGGATGAAATAGAAGGGCGTCAGCAGGCCGATGGTCACCGCCCGAATCTTGCGAATGAGCGCATGGTCGCGCCCGACGGAGCCTGCGAGCGCCATGCCGATCAGATAGGCCGGCAAGACGCCTTCGCTTCCGGCCCAGGTCGCGAGCGCGCCAAGCGCCATCAGCGCGAAGAACAGGAATTTTGTCTCGAATTCCGAAGGGCGTCCGCCGAATTTCGCAAAGATCACCGGCGTCGCCCGCGGCAATCCGACAAACGCCGCGCCGACCGCCACGACGAACGCCGCGGTCTTCCAGGTGAAGGGCGCGAAGACGAGGCCGAGCGTCACGACGGTGCCGAGATCGGTGATGAAACAGGCGGCGAGAATGGTCTTGCCGAAGTCCGTGCGGTTAAAGCCATATTCCATCATCACCGTATAGACGACGGCGACCGAGGTGGCGGCGAGCGCGATGCCGGCAAGCAGCGCCGGCGAACTCTCCCACCCCAGCAGATAATAGGCGACCGCCCAGCAGCCGATGGCGGGGGCGAGGAAGCTCGCAGCGCCGACCGACGCAGCCTCCTTCCACTTCATCTTAAAGACATCGGGATCAAGTTCGGCGCCCGCGAGAAAGGTCAGCGCGATGGCGCCCAATCCGGCGAGCGTTTTAACCCAAGGCTCCTGGACGCTGAAGATTTCGGCGCCGACAGTCGCGGCGAAAATCGTCCGGGCGCACATGCCGACGATAATTTCGGTCAGCGCCGTCGAGATGCGAAATCTCGCGGCGATCATCGCGGCGATGAGCGCGAGGCCGAGTATGAGCGCCACCTGAAACCAGATCCCCGTCATAGGCCTTCCCCTTCCAAGCGGCTGGTATGGCGCATGGCGCCGGCCATTGACAAGATTGCGGCGTTATTCGCGCACATGCGCTTCGTGACAAATGCGCTTTTTTGAGCCATGACTCGCACGCGCAAATGAGAAAACGGATGAACCTGCGCTCTTCAGGCGACCTGCGATCGGCTTGGCGCTCCGCGCTCCCGGCTGGAGCGTAACGGTGGTCACACAGGCGCGAATGAAAGGCTGGCGATTCCTGCTGCTCAACGTCGCGGCGGGCGCGGCCAACGTCGTTATGTTGTCGAATGTGCCGGGCTATACGGTGCTCGCGCCCTACGCGGCCGGAAGCCTCGAGGGCGTCACGCCGAGCTATGGCACATGGGCGACGACCGACCATATGGTGGGGATCGCGCTCGGCCTTCCATTATCGCGGTGGCTCTCGGGACGACTTGGCGCCTATCGCGTGCTGGTCGGCGCCCTTGTGGCCTACGCCGCCGTTTCCCTGATGTGCGCAGCGAGCGAGACGATCTGGTTCTTCGCGCCGATGCGCTTTCTGCTCGGCCTTATTGGCGGCGTCGCCCTTCCGCTCGCGCAATCCGTGACGCTTGGGCAATATCGGGATGATCAGCGCACGCTCGGCGTCGGCTTTTGGGGCGTCATGAGCATGGCGCCCTTCACCATCGGCGTTTTCATGGGCGGCTTCTGGGCCGAATATTTCAACTGGCGCTGGCTGTTTTATTCCAATGTGATGGTCGCCTTACCCGCGGCAGGCGTCATTGCTGCGCTGTTCTATGGGAGCGGCTTTGAGCGCCGCGTGACGCGCTTCGACACGATCGGTTTCATTCTGCTCGCGACGGTGTTGCTCTGCGTGCAGACCATTCTCAACATGGGCAATGATTTCGACTGGTTCGCCTCGCCCGTGCTCGCATGGCTGCTTCTGGTCGTTCTCCTCGCTTTGCCGATGTTCATCTTCTGGGAGTTCGGCGAGCGGCGGCCCGCCCTCGACCTGCGGCTGTTTCTGCACCGTAATTTCGCGATCGCGACATTCTGTTCGCTGATCGGCTTTCTGATCATTCAGGGCCTGCTGTCGGTGTTCATCGTGCAGCTGCAGGTGCTGCTCGGCTACACGTCTTCTCTGGCCGGCATGGTCTATCTGGCCATGATTTTTTTGGCGATGGCCGCCGCCGCCGTTGTGCATGAGATCACGAGAAACGTCGATGCGCGACTCATCATTTTCCTCAATTTCATCGGCCTCGCGGTGACCTTCGTGTGGCTCGGCCACTACGACAAGAGCGCCTCTTTCGATAATGTGACGACGCCGATGTTCTTCTTCGGCTTCTCTCTTGCGATGTTCTTTGCGCCGCTCGCGACGCTCGCCATGACCGGACTCGCCGGCGAACGACTGATCCGCGCCGCGGAGGAACTCGCGATGTTGCGCACGGTGTTCGGCGCCATGGGCATCACGCTGCTCGGCGTTCTCTTTTTCCGCCGCACGCCCTTCCATCAGCTCGAGCTCGCCGATCATTTCGGCGGACGCCGCTTCGCCTCGCTCGACCTGCTCGCCTCGTTCCTCGAGCGTATGCAGGCGATGGGCATGTCGCCGAATGCCGCGCGCAGCCGGGCGGCGCAGCTCATCCGCCAGCAGGCCGGGATCCTGGCGCTCAACGACGCCTTTCTATTCGGCGCGATGACGTTCATCTTGCTGGCGGGAGTCATCTGGCTCGCCTCCCCAAGCTATGCGTCCAAGAAGCGCCGGCAGACGCTCACCCGGCTTACGGCCGAGGAGCTGATGGAGCAGCCGTAAGATCCGGCGCAAAAGATTGAACCGCATCCTCAGCTTCAACGCAGCGGTTCGCTTCATTCACGCCGCATTTGGCCCACGCCTCGCGTAAAGATTAGCTCTGGATTGGGAACACAGCGCAGCTTCAATCGTTACAGTTTTGAATTTTTCCTTCGAAAGCGCCCGTGGTTCATCGCACATTGATCGTCCTCTCCGCGCGCATGGCTGCATGCATTATTCCTCCGGGCGGCAGCGCGGATATCGGAGCAGTGCGCGCCTCCAACCTCCGCGCGAAACCTCAGGACGGCCTTCGGTGATGGGTCCGCTCGCGCCGCTGGTTCCCCATTTCCTGGCGTTCCACGTCCTAACCCTTGCGCTCTGGTGCGCAGGCCTTATCGCCCTGCCGCTGATGCTGTCGCACCACGACCCGTCGATCAGCCAGTCGGATTATGCGCGAATTCGGCGCTATACGCATTTCGCCTATACGCTTGGCGTCACGCCTGCCGCGGTTCTGGCGGTGGCCTCAGGGACCGTGCTCGTCTTTTTGCGCGACGCGTTCACGCCATGGATGTTCTTGAAGCTCGTCTTCGTCGGCGCTCTGGTCCTCACCCATGGCTGGGTCGGGCACACGGTCACATCGATGGAGGAGACCCAGGGTCTTCACCAGCCGCCGCATCCTGCCCTGCAGCCGGTGGCGGCGTTCATCCCCATCCTCGCCATCCTGTTTCTGGTGCTCGACAAGCCTGACTTCAGCGAGCTTCGCTTTCCGCACTGGCTCTCGCAGCCGCAGGGCGGTCAGCTCCCCTTTTTGGCGCCCAGCCGATAGTCGAAGACGAGCTTGCCGCCATGCCATCCGGTCACCGACACCATGATCACGCAGAAGAACGACAAAAGAAGTCCGTAGGGCAGCACGACGGCTTCGTAGTCATACAGCCTGTAGCCCCAATTCACGCCGAGAAGAGCGAGCAGCAATACGGCAAGAATGAAATGCGACCAGGCCGCGGTCCTGGCGCGTATGCCGGCGACAAGCAACAATTCCGCGGTTCCCGACAGCCCCGCCACAAGGCCAAGCAGGAAACCTCCGCCCGCGGACCACACGCCGGCGCGCGCCCAGAACGGATCGCCTGTCCACCAGTAAAGGAGATCGGCGCCAAGCAGGGTGAATGTCAGCGCGATCGGAAAAGCGACGGACATCGCGTGGATCGGATGGCCGAGCACCGCCACTCGAGATTCGGTTTCGTGAAACTCGGGCAGCTGGTTGATCGGATCAATGAAGCCGCTTTGCTCACCGTTTCGTTTGTTCGCCACCAGCGTTCCTCCGCGCGTCGTCTCGTCCTCTTAACGCCTCTGGCGGTCACAGGTTGCGCCGGAGGTCTATCAGCCGTGGATCCCGCAGGCCCGGCCGCCGCACGGATCGCCACGCTGTGGTGGACGATGTTGGCGGGATCAGCGGCGATTTTCGCCCTGGTGATGCTCTTGCTGCTGATCGCCTATCGCCGAACGCCTGCCCCTCATCAGAGCGAGCCTCGGCAGGAGCGCTTCTGGCTGTATGGCCTCGGCCTCGCCTTCCCGCTCGTCATCCTTGCGGCGCTTCTTATCTACGGGCTGGTTCTGGGGGAAACGCTTCTTCCCAAAGCTAGCGAAAACGTCGTGACGGTGCGCGCAGAGGCGCGTCAGTGGTCATGGAGCTTCGGCTATGCTGACGCCGCCGAACTGCGCACGCAAGGCGTTCTGCACATCCCCGCCGGACGGCCCGTCGACGTCGAGATCACGACGGTGGACGTGATCCACAGTTTCTGGGCCCCTCGGCTCGCCGGCAAGCTCGACGCCATTCCGGGGCAGGTGAACGTGCTGAGGATCGAAGCCGCGGCGCCGGGAGAATATCACGGAGTCGGCGCCGAATTCAGCGGCCCCGGATACAGCGGCGACGCCTTCACCGTGATCGCGCATGATCCAGCGGGTTGGGCGGCCTTTCTCGGACGCGCGACAGAATGAACGCGCTCGCGCGCCATCGCGCCCTTAGTCGCATCTGGTCTTCGCAGCCCGGCTGGAGAGGCGTCATTTCGACCGTCAATCACAGCGATATCGGGAGAATGTTTCTTCTTGTCGCGGCGCTCTTCTTCCTGATCGGCGGCGTCCTCGCAATGTTGATCCGAACGCAGCTCGCCACGCCGCATTCGGCGTTCGTCGCGCCCGCGATCTACGATCAGATCTTCACGATGCATGGAACAGTGATGATGTTCCTCTTCGCGATCCCGCTCTTCGAAGGGGCGGCCGTGTATCTGCTGCCGAAGCTGCTGGGTACGCGCGACCTCGCCTATCCGCGCCTCTCGGCATACGGCTTCTGGTGCTACGCGTTCGGCGGGTCGATGCTGATCTTCGCCATGCTGGCCGGCCTTGCGCCAGACAGCGGCTGGTTCATGTATCCGCCGTTGTCTTCAAGCGCGCATTCGCCCGGCGTCAACGCCGACTTTTGGCTCATCGGCGTCACCTTCGTCGAAGTGTCAGCCATCGCCGCGGCGGTTGAGATTTGTGTTTCGATCCTGAAGTTTCGCGCCCCGGGCATGTCGCTGGATCTTATGCCGATCTTCGCCTGGTATGCGCTCGTCACCGCGCTGATGATCCTGATGGGCTTTCCGCCCTTGATCCTCGGTTCGATTCTGCTCGAACTGGAACGCGCTTTCGGCTTTCCCTTTTTCGAATCCGCACTCGGCGGAAGTCCCCTGCTCTGGCAGCACCTCTTTTGGCTCTTCGGCCATCCCGAGGTCTACATCATCTTCCTGCCCGCCGCCGGCGTCATCTCCACAGTCCTCCCGGTGATGGCGCGCACGACGCTGCTTGGTTATCGATGGGTCGTGGCGGCGGCCGTCGCGCTTGCCTTCCTGAGCTTCGGGCTCTGGGTGCACCATATGTTCGCGACAGGCATCCCGCATATGGGACTGGCGTTCTTCTCGGCCGCCTCGACGCTCGTCGCGGTTCCCACGGGGATTCAAATCTTCGCCTGGCTTGGCACGCTATGGAAGGGTCAGCCGCGGCTGACGCTGCCGATGCTCTACATCATTGGCTTTTTCTTTACCTTCGTCATTGGCGGCCTGACGGGGGTTATGGTGGCTATCGTGCCCTTCGACTGGCAGGCGCATGACACGGCTTTCATCACGGCGCATCTCCATTATGTGCTGTTTGGCGGATTCGTCTTTCCGATGCTCGCAGGGCTGTATTACTGGCTTCCCCAGATCACCGGCCGCAAGCGTTTCTTTCGAATCGGCGAGATGGCCTTTTGGCTCATCTTTCTCGGATTCAACGGCGCCTTCCTGGCGATGCATTGGGTTGGCCTCCTCGGCCAGCGCCGGCGGATCGCCTGGTATCCCGAGGACGCCGGCTGGACCGCAATCAATCTGTTTTCTTCGATCACCAGTTTCGTCATGGCGATCGGCGTCGCGATGGTGGTCTTCGACATTGCGCTGCATGCGCTTCTCGCGATCCGAGGGTCTCGCAATCCCTGGGGCGCCGGGACGCTGGAATGGGCGATGCCGACGCCGCCCGCCGCGTATAACTTCGCCAGCATACCGATTGTCGGCGATCGTGAGCCGCTGGCGAGGGACCCGGAACTCGCGAACAAAATCGCCCGCGGCGAATATTTTCTGGGCGAGCCGCGCGGAGAGTTGCGCGAGACGTTGACCGTCGACGCGGCGAGCGGCAGGCCTGAAGCTCTGGTCATTTTCCCAAGCAATTCGACGCTGCCTATCGCGCTCGCGGCGGCCACCGGAGCGGCCTTTCTCGGTGCTTTGATACGAGTCTATTGGGCCATCCCATTGGCCTTGCTGTTCGTCGTCGGCCTGTCGCTGCGCTGGGGCTGGTCGCAAAACGCGGCTGCCTATCCTGGACTTCAGAATGTCGGGCGCGCGACGCTTCTGCCCCAGGCCATCGAGACTGATCGGTCTCCCGGCTGGTGGGGATCGGCCTTCCTGCTTGGCGCCGACGCCGTTCTCTACGGCTCCCTCTTCTTCGGATATGCCTTTCTTTGGACCGTCGGACCCAATTGGCCGCCGCCGCAATGGCTCTCGCTCTCCGTTCTCGAACTGGTTCTCGGTCTCATCGGCGCGGCGGCGGCGGCCATTGGCCTCCACGCCGCGGCGCGCGCCGCTTCGCGCGGCGCGTCTCTATGGCGCGGACTTCTCATCGCGCTCGCCGGCGCCGCAATGACAATCGCGGCGCTTTCGATGACGTTTGCGCGTGCGAGCCAACTGACGGACTACGCCTATGGCGCGACGATTTTCGTGATGATCGCCTATGCGCTCATTCATGCGGCGATCGCGGCGATCATGATTTGCTCGCTCGCTTACCGAACCCTGCGCGGCGGCGCGTCGCGCCCCCGAACATCCAACGTCAACATTGTGCGCCTCTGGACCGATTATGCGGCCTTCGTCGCGACAACCAGCCTCGTCGTGACGCAGTTCTCGAGCTATCTCACATGAAGGACGTCGCTCGGATCGTCATCGCCATGCTCGTGTGGCTCGCCGTGTTCAGCGCCCTCTATGGGCTGGAGGGCGTGGGCTGCGCGGCAGGCTGGCATCGCATCCCAATCAATGGCGCGACGCTCTTCCAAGCCGCCATGACGCTTGCGTTTTTCGTCGCGCTTTTGATTCTCGTCGCCGTTCTCGTCGCGCTGCGCTCGCCGCGCTTTCGCTCCGCCTCTCCCTTTGTCGCGCACATCAGCATCATTCTCGCGGTCGCGGCTCTCGTCGCGGGCGCATGGACTCTGTTTCCGGCCTTGGCGCTTTCACATTGCGCATGAGGGCTTCAGGCCGAGCGCGCAGGCGCGGCGCGGCCTTTTACGGAAGACGCTCCAGCGGCTGGTCGGCGCGAACATAGAGCGGATGGCGCGGCGCGCCGCGCTGCGTCCTGCCGAGGCAGGCGAGACGCGCGCCCGAGACCTGAAACATCAGGAGCGCCTCATCGATCTGATCTTGTCGGGCCAGCGCCCCCCAGGCGCAGACGATGGGCGCCGACTGAGCGAACGCTTGCGCGGCGAGGCCAACGAGCGTGCGCCGATTCTTCGGGCCGATCGGATCGCGCGCCGACCAGAGCGCCTCGGGCGAGGGGGAGCGCAGCGCATAAAGATTGGCGACGATGAGTCCGCCGGCGCCTTCGCGCCGCGCAAAGCCGATGCAGCGGCGAATTGTCGGATCGTCGTCTTTCGCATCGGCCGTCGACGGATTGAGCATGACGAAGGACAGAAGCGGCGCGTCGCTCCATTTGCGCGTGAGGCTGTAGCGATAGGCGCCGCACTTTGAGATGACGGCGGCTCTCTCAATCTCGCGCGCCCCGGCGGAGACGTCAGGCATTGCGTCCGCCTTCGTCATTGCATCGAAGCGCGACTATAAACCGCAAAATGTTCGGAACATATCTGCAGCACGGCGGTTATTCCTTTGTCTTGACCGTGGCGATGGTCACGTAGCGATCTTCACAAGGAGGAAGTTTTCATGAGTTCGACCAGCGATAAATTCAAAGGCGCCCTGAATGAAACGGCAGGGTCTGCGAAGCAGGCGGCCGGAAAGGTGATCGACTCTCCCGAGCTGGAAGGCGAGGGCGTGTTGCAGGAAATGAAGGGGAAGGGCCAGACGGCGCTCGGAGAGGCCAAGGACGCCATTGCCGATGCGCTTGATGCCGCGGCGACCAAGGCGAAGGAAGTCGCCAAGAACGCCAAGGACGCCATTCACAAGGCTACCGAATAAGAGACGCCGCTGGCAACCTCCCCCTCGTTACGAGGGGGAGGTTTTTGCTGTGCGGAGCCTAATGGTGGGCGGCACAGGGATTGAACCTGTGACCCCTCCCGTGTGAAGGGAGTGCTCTCCCGCTGAGCTAGCCGCCCGTCGCCATCGGCGATCGATCCTCATCCTGTATGAGAGCCCGGCGCCCTCCGTCAAGATCGGAGATCGCCCTCCCACGTCGGAGATGGCCCTGCCCTCCGCCGAGGCTCAAGCCTGGGCTGAGCCGCCGCGTCCCGCGCCGCCGCGCCCCTCGGCGCTCACGGCGGGGTCCAATCCTTCGAGAGAACGCGCCGCACCATCGGCTCGAAGGTCGCAAGCGGCTCGTTTTTATAAGCGGGATCAAACGACACTTCGTCATATTTGGCGCAGAACTCGATCGTCTGCTCATAGGCCGGGTCCGACCGGAATTTGTCGCGGGCGTTCGGATCGAGGCCAAGGTGGGCGGCATAGAAATAGGTCTGAAACAGGCCGTGCTGCGCCAGCATCCAGTAATTGTCGCGGCTGATGAAGGGCTTCAGGATCGCGGCGATCACCTCGCCGTGGTTGAAAGGTCCAAGCGTTTCGCAAGCGTCGTGCAGCAGAGCGACGACCACATATTCTTCGTCCTTGCCGTCGCGCAGCGCGCGCGTCGCCGATTGCAGACAATGATCGCGGCGCGTGATGTTATAGGCCGTGTCCTTGCCGAGATCGCTCAGCAGTCCAAAGAGCCGGTCCGGCAGTTCCTTGAGCGTGTGCTCGTGAACCTGTTTGAGGATCTGAAAATCTTCGTCGGTGCCCTGGTCCATCCGCGTGAAATGCATTTTCTCCATATTGCGATCCCTTCCGGAACGTGCGCGGCGCCAGCCTCGACGGCGAAGCGGGGCTCAAAAGATCAAGACGCCTCAATCGCGCGGTGGAACAGCGCCTCGTCCAGCGACGCCACCGCGTCCCACAGCTCGTCGAAATGCGAAATCACGCGATCGGGCGAAAGCGCAGCGACCGGCGTGTCGGTATAGCCGAAATCGACCGCCACCGACGGCGTTCCGGCGGCGCGGGCGGTGTCGATGTCGGTCTTGGAATCCCCGACCATCACCGCGCGCCTGGGGTCGCCGTCCGCCGCCTCGACCGTCAACCACAGCGTGCGCGGATCGGGCTTGTGCATCGGAAAGCTGCCGCGGCCGCAGATCGCCGCGAAGCGGTCCGCCGCCGAGAGTTTTTGCAACAGCAGCCGCGCCAGTTCTTCAGGCTTATTGGTGCAGACGGCGAGGCGAAAGCCGGCCGCCTTGAACCGATCGAGCGCCGCAAGGGCGCCGGGGAACAGCCGGCTTTCGTCGGCGATGTGCGCCTCGTAATAAACCAGGAAGTCGCGCACCAGCCCCTCGGCGCGCGCCGGATCGAGCGATGCGCCCTGATGGGCGAAGCCGCGCTCGATCAACGCCCGCGCGCCGGCGCCGACAAGCGGCCGTCCGGCCTCGAGAGCGAGCGGCGTCAGTCCCTCGCGCATGAGCAGCACATTGAGCGTGCCGATGAGATCATAGGCGGTGTCGGCCAATGTGCCGTCGAGATCGAAAACGAGAACAGGGGAGCGGGCTGTCATAACGCAGGGGGTAGCCGCGCCGCCCCCCGGGATCAAGCGCCGTTGATCCGATAGGCGAATTTTGCCGCCTCCGCACGCGAGGGCTCTGCGTGTAGACTGCGCCGACCGATTCGGGACAGGGAGCGCAAATATGCGTGGAACGCGCCATTTCCATACGCGCCGACGTGCAGCTTTGACGGCCGGCGCGCTTGTCTTCGCCCTTTCCGGGGCGTCGATGGCGGCGGCCGGAAATTACGAATTTCTGGCGGCGCCGCAGACGGATCTCAATCGCGTGTTTCGCTTGGACCGCTCCAATGGCGAGGTCGGCGCCTGCCAATACGGCCTGAAGGAAGGCGCGGCGATCGGCGTCACGCTGTGCTATCCGCCTGGCGAAGGCGCGCGCGCCGGCGTATTCAGCGAATATGCGCTGGTGGCTTCGCGCCATACCGGCGAAGGCGGCGTATTCCGCGTCGATCTGCGTTCCGGCATAATGTCGATCTGCTTCGTGCTGAACGAAACGTCGGTGGTCTGCACGCCGCCGGCCAAATGAGCGAGCGACGAAGCGAAGCGAATGTCCGCATGAGCGCTTTTTCCGCCGAGGCCATGAAGCGCGCCGCCGCGCAAGCGGCGCTCGAGTCCGTCACGCATGGCATGCAGTTGGGGCTCGGCACGGGATCGACGGCGGCGCATTTCGTCGATCTTCTCGGCGCCCGCGTCAAACAGGGGCTGGAGGTCGTTTGCGTGCCGACCTCCGAGCGCACCCGCGCGCAGGCCGAAAGCCTCGGGATACCGCTCTCCACCCTCGACGAGACCCCGCAACTCGATCTCACCGTCGACGGCGCTGACGAATTCGACGCGGCGCTTCGCCTGATCAAAGGCGGCGGCGGCGCGCTGCTGCGCGAGAAGATCGTCGCCGCCGCCTCGACGCGCATGTTCGTCATCGCCGACGCGACGAAGGAGGTGCGCACGCTCGGCGCCTTCCCCCTGCCCGTCGAAATCGATCGATTCGGCGCGCGCTCCACCATGCTGCATATCGAACGGGTCGCGCGCGGCCTGGGACTCATCGGCCCGCTGACGATGCGCGAAGCGGAGCCTGGCGAGCGCTTCATCACCGACGGCGGCCATTACATCGTTGACTGCGCGTTCGGCGCCATCGACGACGCTGACGTCCTCGCCGCGCGGCTTTCGGCGATTCCCGGAGTCGTGGATCACGGACTGTTCATCGGACTCGCAACGGCGATCTTCATCGCCGGCGCCGAAGGCGTGCGCATCCTGGGAAACATATCGGGCGACCCCTTATGACTTTCGACTATGACCTTATCGTCGTCGGCGCCGGATCCGGCGGCGTCCGTGCGGCGCGCGTCGCCGCAAGCCATGGCGCGAAAGTCGCGGTCGCCGAGGAATTTCGCGTCGGCGGCACCTGCGTCATACGCGGCTGCGTTCCCAAAAAGCTCTACGTGCTCGCGAGCCGCTTCCACGATGATTTCCAGGACGCCGCCGGTTTCGGCTGGCGCGTCGGCGATGTGTCTTTTGATTGGCCGGCCCTCGTCGCCGCCAAGGAAAAGGAGATCACGCGCCTTTCAGACCTTTACGCTGAAACGCTCGCGAGTTCTGGCGTCGAACTCATCCGCGCGCGCGCGACGCTCACCGATCCAAACGGCGTGCGTTTTTCCAACGGCCGCTCCGCCCGCGCCCGCTATATTCTCATCGCCACCGGCGGCGCGCCGGTGCTCGCCCCCCACATTCCGGGCATCGAATTCGGCATATCGTCAAACGAGATTTTCGATCTGCAGAAGTTTCCGCAAAGGCTGTTGATCGTTGGAGCGGGATATATCGCCGTCGAATTCGCCAGCGTGTTCGCGCGGCTCGGCGCGAAGGTGCATCTCGCCTATCGCGCCGATCTGCCGCTACGCGGCTTCGACGACGATCTGCGTTCGCGTCTTTGCGAAGCGCTCAAGACGGCTGGCGTCGAACATCGGGCCGGCGTCCTGCCGACGCGCATTACGAAAAGCGGCGACGTTCTGGCGGTCGAGATGAGCGACGGCGCGCCGCTCGAGGTCGACTGCCTGCTCATCGCGACCGGGCGCAGGCCGATGACGCAAGACATGGGGCTCGAGGCCGCAGGCGTGGTCTTACGCGAAAATGGCGCGGTTGCGGTCGATGAGAATTCGCGCACGAACCTTGAATCCGTCTACGCCGTCGGCGACGTCACCGATCGGATCAATCTGACGCCTGTAGCCATTCGCGAAGGGCAAGCCTTCGCCGACAGCGTGTTCGGCGCGACGCCGACGGCGGTCGATTACGCATGCACGCCAAGCGCCGTCTTCACCACGCCTGAAATCGGAACAGTTGGTCTGACCGAGGCCGAGGCGCTCGCGCAGCATGGCGCGTTCGATATTTATGAGACGCAGTTTCGCCCCATGCGCGCGACGCTCTCTGGACGCGGCGAACGCGTTTATATGAAGCTGATCGTCCACGGCTCAAACGGGCGCGTGCTTGGCGCGCATATATTCGGTCCCGAGGCGGGGGAAATGGCGCAGCTCGTCGCCGTCGCCCTGCGAATGGGCGCGACGAAGCGCGATTTTGACGCGACGATGGCCGTGCATCCGACGATGGCGGAAGAACTCGTGACGATGCGCGCGCCGTCTCGTTTGCTGAGGCCTCAGGCTTAGCGCGCACTCATGAAACATCGATTTCATGAATGCGCGCCAGTTTCTTGAATTGACGCATTTTCTACGCCGAACCGGCATCCACTTCGGCGGAAAATGCTTTAGGCTTCGATCCGCTGGCGCGGCGGCTGCGCCGCAACAGGCTGCTGCTCCGGAGCCGGAGCGGCGGGCTCGGGCGCCCATCTGTCGAGAAGGGCGCGAAGCTTGCGCCGCGCCGCGCCCGTCTTCGCCTCGGTGACTCGGGAGAAGAAATAGCCCGCGACGATGGCGACCCCCATCACCGAGAAAGCCACGGCATAATTTTGCGGGGTGGCCAGCTGCGTCGCCCAGTCATTCCCCAATGTGCTGCCGACCGCCGCGCGCGCGAAGATCAGGATCGGCATATGGATGCTGTAGAGCGAGAAGGAAAAATCGGCGAGCGTCTTGTGGAACTTCGGACGCAGCAATGAAAAGCCTTCGGCCGGCCCATAGCGGAAGGCGAGCAGGACATTGACGAACAGGCCCGACGCGAGAAGATCGCCAGCATCGGCGAGCCAGGGATGGGCCTCGAGAAGATGGCCGCGCACGACCAGCCGGATGACCGCGACGACGGCGGCGTAGAGGATAAGCGCCTGCCAGCGCGACCGGATCATCGGCCGGGCAAGCAGCGTGGCGAAGGCGCCGCCGGCCCAGAGAATATAGCCGAATTTGAACCAGCTCGGCGGCGTCGAGAGCGCCAGGAAGAGCGCCGCGCCCAGCGCGAAACCCAAAAAGCGCAGCGCCAGCGGGTAGTTGCGCGCGAAGGGCAGCAGCAGCAGCGGAAAGGTCACGTAGTACCAGAATTCGCAGGCGAGCGACCACAAGGGCCCGTTGGTGCCGAAATAGTCGAAGGCGATGCCTTGCAGATTGAGAAAACTTGCAAGAAACAGAACCGAAGAGAAATGGCCCTTGAACAGCGGCCATTCGTAGACGCCGCTACTGGCGAACAGCCATCTGCCGAGCGAATCGAGAACGAGCGTGAGCGCGACGGCAGGCCCCACGACGAGATAGATTCGCGACACGCGATGAATGAAATATTCGCGCAGGAAGCCTTGGTTCTTGCGCATATGCGCCAGCACCGCGCCGCCGACGAGATAGCCCGACATCACGAAGAAGGCGAGCACCGCCTGATGCCCCAGCTCGAAGGCCGAGTAAAACCACCAGACATAGGCGAGCGGCCCATGCGGCGCGCTCATGATGTCCGCCTGGTTGGTGAACATATTGTTCGTGTGGACCGCCAGCACGACAAGCGCGCCGAGCCAGCGGGACGCCTCGATGAATTGCGACAGAATGAACGGCATCGCCCCGGTTCGCCCCCTCGCTCTCGGCCGCGCTCGCGCCCCGGCTTTATAGCCGGTCGCCCCCGGCTTCGCCAAATCGCGCGGCCAAGCGCAGGGTCGCATTAAGGGCAATAATCCACTATAAGCGCCGCTGGCGTCGCTGCGAGAACGACCCCAGCGCCTATCGGGCCTGATTTTGCGGAGTTTTGCGAAGTGGAACGTTGGTCGCCGAGCAGCTGGAGAAATCTACCGATCGAGCAGACGCCGGTCTATCAGGACCAGACGGCGCTCGCCGATGTCGAGCGCCAGCTCGCCGGCTTTCCGCCGCTCGTTTTCGCCGGAGAAGCGCGCAACCTGAAGCGCCACTTAGCCGAAGTCGCCGCCGGCAAGGCGTTCCTGCTGCAGGGCGGGGACTGCGCCGAGAGTTTCTCGGAACATTCGGCGGACAATATCCGCGACTTTTTCCGCGTCTTCCTGCAGATGGCCGTCGTGCTGACCTACGCCGCCGCCTCGCCGGTGGTGAAGGTCGGGCGCATCGCCGGCCAGTTCGCCAAGCCGCGCTCCTCGCCGCTCGAAAAGCAGGGCGACCTCGAGTTGCCGAGCTATCGCGGCGACATCATCAACGACCTCGCGTTCAACCCGCAGGCGCGCGAACCCGATCCGCAGCGCCAGCTGCTCGCCTATCGGCAATCCGCGGCGACGCTGAACCTCATCCGCGCCTTTGCGGCGGGCGGCTTCGCCAATCTCGAAAACGTCCACCGCTGGATGCTGGGCTTCGTCAAAAGCAGCCCGCAGTCCGAGCGCTACCAGAAGCTCGCCGATCAGATCACCGAGACCTTAAGCTTCATGCGCGCGATCGGTCTCGATCCGGAGCATCATCCGGAATTGCGCGGCACCGACTTCTACACGTCGCATGAGGCGCTGCTGCTCTGCTACGAACAGGCGCTGACTCGCATCGACTCGACGACGGGCGACTATTACGCGACCTCCGGCCATATGCTGTGGGTCGGCGACCGCACCCGCCAGGAAGACGGCGCCCATATCGAATTCGTCCGCGGCGTCAAAAACCCGCTTGGGCTGAAATGCGGTCCGAGCTTGAAGCCCGACGCGCTGCTGCGCCTCATCGACGCGCTCGATCCCGAGAACGAGCCCGGCAGGCTCACGCTGATCTGCCGCTTCGGCGCGGACAAGATCGAGGATGCGCTGCCAGCGCTGGTGCGGGCGGTGACGCGCGAAGGCCGCAAGATCGTCTGGTCCTGCGATCCGATGCATGGCAACACGGTCAGCGCCGGCGGCTACAAGACGCGGCCGTTCGATCGGATCATGTCGGAAATCCGCAACTTCTTCGCCGTTCAGCAGGCGGAGGGATCCTACGCCGGCGGCATCCATCTCGAGATGACCGGCAAGGACGTCACCGAATGCATGGGCGGCGCGCGGGCAATTTCAGAGAGCGATCTGCGCGACCGCTATCACACCTATTGCGATCCGCGCCTCAACGCCGAACAGGCGATCGAAGTCGCCTTCTTGGTGGCCGAGCTGTTGAAGGCGGAGCGCGTCGCCCGCGGCGTGCAGGAGCAGCACGCGGCGGAGTGAGGCAAGACGCGAGGGCTGGCTAGCCCGTCGTCTCTTCCGCCTCGCGCACCGTCATCTCGGCGCCGTGCCAGACGAAATCGTCGTAAAGCAGCGCGTCGATGAACATCACCGGCAGCATCAGGTCGCGCACGATGAGCGCGAAGGGCGTGCGCCAGTCGAGCGGGAAGCCGCAGACGCGCGCCAGCCAGATCTCGCCGCCATGCAGCGAAAAGACGATGAGCGTCGTGACCAGCGCCACCGTCGAAATCCCGCCGTCGAGCTGAACGGCGGCGTAGGCGCCGAGCACGATCGCCGCAAAACTGCCGTTCATGAATTCGGGGGCGTAATGCGCGGGGAAGGTCGCGCGCCGCAGCCGCGCCCAGCGCACATGCCGTGAATAGACTTCACGGGCGGTGCGTTGGCCGAGCGGCTGTTCGAAAGGCATGTCGACGAGGCGCACATCCATGCCTTGAGCGCGGATGACTTTGGTCGAGGCGGCGTCCTCGGCGATTTCGCTCGCCAGCGCACGAATGCCGCCAGCTCTGTCGAGCACGTCGCGCCGCCACATCATGTTCTTGCCCTGAGCGAAGGCGGCCCCGATCGCCTCGGCGCCATATTGCCAGCGCGCCTGGAATGTATTGAGGATCGCGCATTCGACCATCGCCCAGAAGCCTTTCGGCCGCGAGCCGATCGGCATCGAGACGCTCATCGCCGTATTGTCGCGGAACGCGGCGAGCATCGTCTGGATATAGTCGCGCGGCGGCAGCGCGTTGGAGTCTGCGAGGATCACGTGATGATGGCGCGCCGCATCCCAGCCTTTGACGCAATTATTGAGCTTGGGATTGGCGCTGACATAATCGTCGCCGACGAGCAGCCGCGCCTCGCGCTCGGGATGCGCCGCGATCAGCCGCTCGACCAGCGGAATGACCGGATCGCTCGGCGACTGCACGCAGAAGACGATCTCATAGTCGGGGTAGTCGAGGTTGAAGGTCGCGCCGAGCGTCTCCTCGCTGAAGGGCTCCAGCCCGCGCAAGGGCCGCACGATGCTCACCGGCGGCGCATTGTCGGGGGGAGGCAGAGTCCGCGCCCGCGCCCGACATTTTCGGGACATCAGGGCCACGCTTGTGAAATTGAGGATGAGAATGACGGCGCACCAGCCGGCGCAGATATAGGCCAGGATCATGAACGGCGCTTTTTCTTAAGAGTCGTAACGCAGAGAATCTGAACGCCGAACGCCAGCGGAGTGGCTCGGCTTCCGGCGCGCGACGCCGGGGCGCGGCCAATTTGAAATTCCGCCTGACAAAGACGCGGGGTCTTGGCAAAAGGATGGTGGCGCGAGAATCTTCTCCCGACGCGCGGCTGTTGAAAATCCCTGCTGGAAGCTCTGCTGCCGAATTCCCTGTTGAAACTCCTGACGAAGCTTCCTCATGACCTCTCCGATCGTTCGTTTCGCGCCTTCGCCGACCGGCCGCATTCACATCGGCAATGCGCGCGTCGCGCTATTCAATTTTCTGTTCGCCGCCGCCAACCTTGGACGATTCGCGCTACGGTTCGATGACACTGATTTTGCTAGATCCAGCGAGGAATTCGCGCGTGGAATCGAGATTGATCTCGCCTGGCTGGGCGTCGTTCCACATGAGGTTTTCCGCCAGTCGGAGCGCGTCGCGCTCTATGAGGACGCCGCCGATCGCTTGCGGCGATCCGGCCGCCTCTACCCTTGCTATGAAACCCAGGAAGAGTTGGACAAGCGCCGCAAAATGCAGCAGGCGCGCGGGCTGCCGCCAGTTTACGATCGCGCGGCGCTGCGCCTCTCCGCATCTGATCGCGCCGCGCTCGAAGCCGAAGGCCGACAGCCGCACTGGCGATTCATGCTCGAGCCGGGCGTCGCCGAATGGAATGATCTGGTGCGCGGTCCGGCGCATATCGACTGTTCGGCGCTGTCGGACCCGGTTCTGATCCGCGAGGACGGCAGTTTTCTTTACACGCTGCCCTCGGTCGTCGACGACATCGACATGGGGATCACCCATGTTATTCGCGGCGAAGACCACGTCACCAATACGGCCGTGCAGTTGCAGCTCATGCGAGCGCTCGCGCCGCATGCGCCGACGCCGATTTTCGCACATCACAATCTTCTCATCGGCGCGGGCGGCGAGGCTCTGTCGAAGCGAACCGGATCGCTCTCCATCGCCTCGCTGCGCGAAGACGGCTATGAGCCCCTCGCCGTCGCCGCGCTGGCGACGCTGACCGGCTCCTCCGACAATGTCCACGCCGTGCGCTCGCTCGGCGAACTCGCACAGAGGTTCAATCTGTCGCATGTCTCGCGCAATCCGGCGCGTTTCGACCCCGCCGATCTTGAAACTCTGACGCATCGCACTCTCGCGCTTTACGAATATGATGACGTGCGCGAGCGGCTCGAAGCCCTGACGATCGTCGGCCGCAAGGCGGAGCCTCTATGGCGCGCGGCGCGCGGCAATCTTGCGCGTTTCGACGATATTCTGACATGGTGGCGCGTCGTGGACGCCGAGATCGAACCGATCCGCGAGGACGAGTCATTCCTAAAAGACGCGGCGCAGCTTTTGCCGCCGGAGCCTTGGGACGAGACCACATGGGCGGCCTGGACGAGCGACATCAAGACGGCGACCGGCAGGAAGGGCAAGGCGCTTTTTCATCCGCTGCGGCTAGCGCTGACCGGCGCCGAGAGCGGGCCGGAGCTCGCCGCGCTGCTGCCGCTCATCGGCCACGCCAAGGCGCTCACGCGGCTCGTGGGCGCCGGCGCATGAGAGCGAAGCGCTAGTGTCCTATCTCGCCAGCATCCACGAGATCATCAACTTCGCCGGTCTGGCGCTCGACGTCGTCGGCGTGCTGATCATCGTCATTGGCGCGGTCCTGTCGACGCTCGCTTTTCTGACGCCCTGGAGGGCGCATCCCCTCACCTATCGCGGCTACCGAAAGAATGTCGGCCGCTCGATCCTGCTCGGGTTAGAGTTCCTCGTCGGCGGCGACATCATCCGGACCGTCTCCGTCGAACATCCAAGCCTCGAAAACGTCTTCGTGCTCGGCCTGATCGTGATGATCCGCACGGGGATGAGCTTTACGATGGAGGCGGAGCTTGAAGGCCGCTGGCCTTGGCAGGGCCGAAGCCTGGAGACGGCGGCGCCAAGCGAAGACGAATCGGCGCCGTCATAGGATTAAGTCGAGCGTTGCTCACGCCGGCAGCACCGAAACGCCGAACAGCCAGGGATGCAGATAGAGCACGATGAGGAACAGCGCCGTTCCGACGCCCAGCGCGATCGCGTCGCCGCGCGTGAACTGCGAAATCCGCGGCGCGCCCCCGTCCCCGCGCTTCTTCACCGCGATGCGGTCGAAGACGCCCCAGGCGAGAAAAGACCCGAACAGGATCATGCCGCCGAGATCGCCGTTGACGAGCAGATGCGCAAGCGCCCAGCTCTTTATCGCGACGAGCGTCGGATGGCGCAGCGCGCCGCGAATGCGGCCCGGCGGCGCGCGACGGCTCGCGATCGCGACGAAGGCGAACCAGACGAGCGGCATGGCGAGATGGCGTCCCCATGACGGCGGCGTCCAGACATAGATCAGGCCCTCCGCGCGATACCGAATGAAGCCATAGACGATCAGCCCGAGACCGATGGCGGCGACGATCCCGTAGGCGGCCTTATAGGTTTGAAGGCCGTAGCGTTCGATCAGACTGGCGCGCGTCTCGCGAAACGCCGTAAGCGTATGGACCCCGAGAAAAATCACGATTCCGAGAATGAGAATAAGCATGGGTTCTCCAGCTCTTGCATCGATTGGCTTCTAAAAACACCGCACCTGCGCCTCGGCCTGGGCGCGGCGCAATTCCTGGAGCGCATCGCGCGCCGCATCTGTATTGCGCATCAGCGCGCCGACCTGCCCCGCCTGCTGATTGACGCTCGCGACGGTCTCGGCCGTGACATACCGCTCATAAGGCAGAATGGTCGCGATGACGTCTATGGAGCAAGAGCACTGTTCCAAGGAGAGGCGCGTATCGCCGTTCGCCTTCATGCAGCCGAAGACGTAATCGGCGCGCGCGGCGGTCGGATAGTCGTTGAGATCCGCCGCCCGCGCCCAAGCACCCGGAAGCGGAAGCAGCGCGACAATGAGGAATTTCGACACCGGGCGCATCTTTTTCGTTCCTGCCGGGTTCTTTCCTGTCCTGGGACAGCCTATCGCACGCGCGTGGGCGACGCACCGAACCGCTATTCGACGAAGGGATGACGCGCAAGCTGAGTTTCAGGGCAGCGTCATCCAACCTTGAAGCATGTCGAAGCCACTCAGCGTCATTTGCTTGCTGATGACGGCGGCGCTCGCCTGCGCGCCGCTGGCTTTCTCGCTCTCGTGCTTTTCGTTCGGGGAAAGGATGACCAGAGCCGATCACATGCAATCTTGTGATCAACAAGGAATCGCTCACAATTAAAATGTTGATCGCGTTGTAATCGAAAAAGTCCGTCAACTTTTCCACACCTGCCATGTGCGGCGCAGCGTCATGCGGCCGTCAATTTGGACGCGCATAGACTGCGCCGAGCCTTTCCGAGCGTGCTGCGTATTAAGGAAGGCTCAAACGCCGGGCCGGAGGTACGTCCGGCGTTTTTTATTTTAGGGAGCCCCTCGGAACGGCCTGATTTCAAAAAACTATGCAATTTTGAAGACTTAACCTTATTCTGCCTCTTGCCGAAGCCGCGCTGTCTTGCCATCATCGCGGCCGGTTGGGGGCTGCCATGGGCGAATTGGTTAAGCGATTTTCAGGATTTAGTTACAGCGCGCAGGGCGGACTGCAGCGCGACGGCAAGCGCATTCATCTGGGTCCGCAGGCGCGTCAACTCCTTGAAATGCTTCTGGAGTCGCCTGGCGTCCTGCTCACCAAGGCCGAAATCGCCGCGCGCCTGTGGCCGGATCGCGCCGCTTCCGACGATTCGATCGACCGCTGCGCCTATCTTTTGCGGAAGCCGCTGCGCGAGGCCGGCGGCGAGGAGCTGATCGCCACCGCCTACGGCCGCGGGCTGTTGCTCCGCGGAACGGTCGAAACCATCGACGAGGGCGCGGCGCAAACGCTCCGTCTCGCGCCGCTGAGCGAGCCGCATATTCTCGATCTCTGGCAGACCGCCTATGAGCTTGCCGGCGACCGCACGCGAGAGGGCTTCGCCCGCGCGCAGGAAGCGATTGCATCCGCCGCCCAGATCGACCCCGGCAACCCCGCGGTCTGGTCGCTCGCCGCCGACATCGCCGCGGGCCGAGTCGTGCGAGGGTTTCTTCGTCCCGCCCAGGCGGCGGCGATGATCGAGGACTTCGCCGGCCGGGCGCTCGGCGTCCTGCGCGATCATACGCCGGCGCTGGCCGTTCTCGGCTGGGCCCGCGGCGCGCTGAGGGGCAAGCTTTCCGAGGGCCTCGCGCTCCTCGATCAGGCGGTCGCCGATGACCCGCTTTACGGCAAGGCGCGCGCCTACCGCAGCTGGCTGCTCGCGGCGGCCGATCGTCTCGACGAGGGTCTCGCCGATTGCGAAGAGGGACTCGTCAACTCGCCGCACGATCAGGCGTTGCTGTCGTTGCGCGCATGGCTCCTTCTCTGCGCCGGCGACCTCGAGCGGGCGCGACGCTATGCGCGCGACGGACTCGATGTAAGGCCCGACGCGGCGACTCTGCATCTCGTGATGTCCATCGCCTATAGCCTTCAGGGCGTTCACGAACAGGCGGTGAGCACGGCGCGCCGCGCCGTCGCCTCGAGCCCAGACGATCCCTTCCAATTGACCGTGCTCGCCTATGCGCTCGCCCGCGCCGGCCGCGCCGAGGAAGTGCAGGCGCTCATCGGCAAGCTCGTCGAAGACGCCGAGCTCTATGCGCCGCCCTGCTTTCTCGGCGCGGCGTTTTTCGCTCTGGGAAAGCGCGCCGAGGCGCTCGAAGCGATTCGGCGCGGCCTTTCCGAAGGCTGTCCCTGGAGCTCCTTCGCACGCGTCGATCCGCGCTTCGTCGCCTTGCGTGGCGCGTTCGACGGATTTGGCCGCCCGCTGCAGGCCGAGGCGCGCCCCGCCGGTTGAAATTGCCCGCCTCAGCGCTTATTGGCGCTGCACAGCATTCTTCCGGAAGGTGACAATGATCGGCCGTCTGAACCATGTCGCTATCGCTGTCGATAGCGTCGAAAAGGCTTCCGCCGTCTATCGCGACGCCCTCGGGGCGAAGGTCTCGGCGCCAGAACGCGTCGCTGAGCACGGCGTGACGGTCGTTTTCGTCGAATTGCCGAACACCAAGATCGAGCTGCTCGAGCCTTACGGCGAAAACTCGCCGATCGCCGGCTTCGTCGCGAAAAATCCAGCGGGCGGCATCCACCACATCTGCTACGAGGTCGAAGACATCATCGCGGCGCGCGAGCAGCTTAAGGCCTCGGGCGCGCGCGTGTTGGGCGATGGAGAGCCGAGGATCGGCGCGCATGGCAAGCCCGTGCTGTTTCTGCATCCCAAGGACTTCTGCGGCGCCTTGATCGAACTCGAGCAGGCTTAGGCGCATGCCCTTTTCCCTGCCGCTGGCGGCGGCGATCTACCTGACGATCTGGTGGATCGTGCTGTTCGCCGTGCTGCCGCTCGGCATTCGCTCTTCCGAAGAGGCCGAAGAAGATCTTCCCGAGGGCGCCGACCCCGGCGCTCCCGCCTCGCCAGATCTTTTAAAAAAAGCGGGGATCACGACAGTGGTCTCGGCCGTCCTCTTCGGCCTGCTGGCGCTTTTCGCCAAGGTGACGGCGTGACAGGGGCGCTGGCCCTCCGGGGGTTGACCGGCCCGCCGCCCGCCGGTAGTTGATCGCCAAGCGCGGGACAGACGACCCGCACGGCCGAACGGACCGACCCGCTCAGTCGACTTCGGCGGCGCCGCCCGCCGCCTCTGGAGCGAGCGCGTAGCTCAGTCGGTAGAGCACCTGACTTTTAATCAGGGGGTCCTGGGTTCGAGCCCCAGCGCGCTCACCAACATCATCAATTGGTCAAGGCGCCGGCATCGCCATCAGATTGAGAATTTCGAGGGCCGAATATGGACGAATGGGTCGCGCATATCGCGGCGTCAGTCGGCATCGCGCCCGCGGTCGCGAGACTCGCCGTCGGTCACGTTTTTGGCTTCCTCCAGAAGCGCCATCCGAATGGCCCCGCCGACGAGCTGATCGAGAAAATCCCGGGCGCTGAAGCCGCGATAAGAGACGCTGCGGCGGCGCCGCGGCGGGGTCTGCTCGGCGGCGTGCTCGGAGGGGTCGGCGGCCTGGTGGGCGGCGCGAAGGGCGACGTCCTTGCGCTGACGGCTCGATTGACGAGCCTGGGTCTCTCTCCCGACCAGCTTCAGAAGCTGGCCAGAGAGATCTTCGGCGGCGCGGAGCAGGTTATCGGCAGAGAGAAGCTCCGCAGCATGACTGATTCGATTCCTGGCCTATCGCAATTTCTCTGGCCGAAGTCGTGATTGGCGCGTCTCAGGTAAGGAAGAGGCTCGCGGGCGCCGACGCGTTTCACGCCGCGCTTCGACAGGGATCCGCCGAAACAGGAGCGGGCTTGCTCGCCAGCGCGGCGATCCCAGAGCGCGGACGCGGCGCACGTTGAAGACGCAGAATTGCGGGGTTCAAGGCTTGGCAGCCGGCGCGTGCGCGCGCGACATTTCGACAACTCAGCGAAGCCTTTGGCGACGTTCAGAGCTGTCGATGCGCTCACCCATCGTCGTCCTGGAAACGTCTTTAGAGACAGCGCGCCATGCCGGACTCGCGCAGGCGAGATCGAGCGGCGGTTAAGCAAAATAACTCGCAGGTAAAACTGCGCATCTCGCCGGAACAGGAGCGCTAATTAGCTTTGCTCGAGCGCATTCCGCGCCGGCAACTGCGCATCTTGTGAGTCTTGCAGCTTCCGTATCTGTAAGACGGCCGTGGTCTGAATGTCTCATAGCCATCCCCAGGCGGATTTTGCTCCCGCACCATGTTCTCCAAGACCACGGTCCCGATCGGGCCCATATCTCCTTGAGCCACAAGGGAAGTCGGACTTAGGACCGCCAATGAGACAAACACCGACGAAATCAGGTTAACCCCGCGACATTTCATGCTTTTTCCCCAATTTACCAGGTAGAGCGCTCAGCTTATTAGCTATCATTGTACTTCGATCGAATACAAGAAGGCGTCTTACATTCATCTAAAGTTCATAATTCGGAAGCGTTCCATAATTCTCATTTGCACTTCACCAACGACGTTAACCTCTCATCGCCGAGGTTATCCACATAGGGTCGAATGGCCATGTTTTTTCCAAGATAAACTGCAAATATCGGTGTAACTTCTAGGTTTTAGCCATTCTACATTGCACTGCAAGATGATGTTGCACTTTCGCCACAGTTGTTACTAAAAGTGGTTATCGGGTTATTTAGTGGCTGGACGGATCGACCGCTCTTCGCCAACTCTGCGCCACGATGACTGGCGTGCTGGTCGTCTGATTAGAAAAAATCTCTAGAAGGATCCTCCCCATGAAGAAGCTCTCGCTTGTGGCGATCGCCGCCGTGCTCGCTACCCCCGCTTTCGCTGACCCGATCGGCGCCAACGTCGGCATCAACACCTCCGTCTCGCAGGGCGTGAACGTCGGCAGCGTCACCAACCTCGGCCTTAACAACGTCGGCGTCGTCAACCAGAACGTCGCCGTCGGCGGCGGCATCGATCTGGCGACCGGCGCGTTCAGCCAGACCTCTGCTGTCTTCAACATGGACACGCACGCCTTCAGCGTCGGCAGCATCGTCGACTCGGGCAATGGCGGCGACGGCGGCGACGTCAACGTCGTGGCGATCAACGCCGCGGTGGCGGTGTCTGATACTGAAACGACTCAGGCCGGTCTTGCCGGCGGCCTCGCGATCCCGGTTGCGCTTTCGGCCAATGGCACGGCGCTGCAGGACGCGTCCGCGACCCCGATCGTTCCGATTAACGTTGGCGTCGGCACCGGCGACAGCACCACCGCGTCGGCCGCGAGACTCACCACGGTGCAGGCCAATCTCTCGTCCCAGCAGTCGGCCACGGCCGCCAGCGCCACCCAGGACGGCATCGGCAACGGCATCGACGCTAACGGCGGCAACGGCCAGGCCTTCATGATCACCATCGGCTCCAACAACACCAGCATCGACAACACCTCGGTGTCGCGGATCGAAGTCGACACCCACATCAATGTCGCCGATCGTGGCGGCGTCGCTGGCGGCCTGCGGATCGATGACTCCTTCAACCCGATCGATATCCAGGACAATGCGATCGCGCTCGCCGGCGTCGCGGTCACCGCGAACCACAACGCCATCGGCAACGGCGCTCCCTGATCTTAGCGAGCCTGGCTAACATCGAGGGCGGCGTGCAGCATATGTTCAAAGGATCAGTCCTATGAAGCCAATACTGCAAGCCGCCCTCGTCGTTCTCTTCAGTCTCTCCGCATTCGCGTCGCCCGCCGACGCAGCCAAGAGCCACAGGCAGAGACGATCTGTAGCGGTCGTGACTGAGGACAGTTCGCCGGCATGTCTCGGCGGCTATTTGGCGCAGACGGAAGCCCAGGATTATCTCAGAGACGACATCTGGGTCTTGGAGCCGGTTCCGGGCAGCGACAATCGCCCGTATCGCTTCGACTGTCGGCAGCCGGTTTTTTTCAGGCGTTAGCTCTTAGCGCTTTGTCTTTGAGAGAGCGCCGCCGCGCGCTTGGTCGTCATTTTTCGAGAGCTGGGAATAGACGATGTCGCGAACCTCGCTTTTAGCCGCAATCTTCCTCCTGAGCGTCATGAATTGCGCCTTTGCGCAGATGGCGACGCAAAGCGCGCCTTTCAATTTCGCATATGGGTTCACCGGCGGATCGCAGTCGTCCATCGACCTCTCGCAGTCCGGCTTCGTGAACGTCTACTACGGCGTTCAGGATTCCAATCAGGCGAATCAAGCGGTGATCAACCAGAACGGGCTCAACAACTATTCGCAGATGCAGCAGATCGGCGACTCCACGGGTCAGTCTAGCGGCGGCGCGAGCGTTCGCGGCGACGGTCCGCGTTATGGCGCACAGAATTACGCCTCCGTGACCCAGAACGGCGTGGAGAACAGTTCGCAGATCACGCAAATGGGCGGCACGAATGTCGCGGCGGTCGCGCAAAACTCCCATGTCGGAAATGGTTCGGCGCCTCGCGTGCTGGTGCCGACCGACGGCCCGATCTACCAGTCCTATCAAACGCCAGAAGGCTATCTCTCTCTGTTCGCCACGGACAGCATGAGTCTGGCGATATGGACGCCGCCAGGTCTGACGGCGACGAACAGCTTTGGACGAATGCACTAACGACGAACCTTTGACTTGATGTCCAAAGGACAGGACTACGTGAAAAAGCGAACAAAAATCGTCGTATCGTTCGCCTGCGCCGCCGGAATGGCCGGCGCGTCGACTGCGCTCGCACAGCCGGCAAGCTTCGATAAGGGCGTCGACGCTTCGATTCTGGAAGCTGAGCGCGCCATCCAAGAGCTCAACGCCGCGTCAAAAACGCGAGTGAAAGAGAAGCGTCCTGTCAGTCAGCCGGTAGCAAAAGCGGCGCCGCGGCCCGTCGTCAGAATGACGGGGCCGTGCAATCTGAACGGCAACACCCAGTTTTTTCAAATTCCCTATATCGGCTTTTGCGGCGCGGTCCACGGATCCTTTACCGGTTTCCTGGGCAAGGACTTTGCGACCGAAGACATAGCGTTCACGACGCAGCGGCTTCCTGCCTATCGATATGGATGGAACGGTCTCGGATTGAGCGCCGCCGTTCCGATGTTGTACTATTGGAAAAATCCGCTCGTCGGCAAGACGACGTCCGGCGCTTATACCGGCACATACAGCATGGTGAATTTTCTGGCGTTCCGGAACACGGATTACGGAACGATCTCCGTTTTCATCAACGCCGGATTGTTCGCCAGGACGGTAAAAAATTATGAAGGCGAAACGCGCATCACGCTGAATCAACTTTACGGAAACTACTGGAGGGGCGCCTTCGATCAGGCCTGGGTTCAATGGGGCGGGCTGCGCGTTGGACTCCAGCCGTCGCTGTTCAGTTTCAGCCGTACCGGCTACACCTTCATGCCGGGCTACGCGTCCTACATGACGACGCCGGCGGTTTCGTACACTCACAGAATCGAAAATATCAACGTTCTCCCAGGTCTCCTGCCGCGCTTGGGCGCCTCGATCAGCGTATCGGCTGAAGATCCGACGCTGAGGCGTTATCCGGACGGGGTTCTGTCGAGATATCCGACGGGCATGGGATACCCGGACTTTGTCGCGCAATTGCGCGTCGGCGCCCCCGCCTTCGTCGTCCACGCGTCGGGAGCGATGCACGAAATCAGGGATGTTTCCGCCAACGCGTACAATACCTTCATGCCGAAATACTCCACTTGGGGCTGGGCTGCGCAGCTTGCCGGCGAATATCGTTGGAAGTGGAGCGGGCTCGTTGGTCCGATCGGCGGCGAGATGTACGGCAAGGCCATGCTGTCGGCGACCGCCACTCAAGGCGCGCTGTCGTACCTCGGCATGCCGTATATGTCGATCGACTATGTGAGCAGCTCGACTGGAACGATCCAGCGGAGCTCCGGTCAATCATTGATGGCATCCTACGAACATCTTTGGACTCCCGTGTTCAAGACTTCGATCACCGGAGCGGCGTTTCAGAGCTACATGGGCTCCGCCCCGGAATTTCTCGGCTTCGGCAACGCAGCTTTCGGCTTCAATACGCAAGTCAGAGGTCAACGCGTCGTCGGAAACGCCGAATATTGGGCCGGCGAGGGATGGGCGTTCGGGCTGGAAGGCGGTTGGACATGGAGCCAGGCCAACGGCCAATACCTCGGCGGACGCGGCCTGCCGGTGGCCGTCAACTTCCCGAACGTCCTCACCTATATGCGAAAGGCCTTTTGATGAGGCTGGAGACATGTGGCGTTTCGGCCACATCGAGGATTCTATCGCAGTTCGTCGAGGTCGAAACGATCGACCGCGGCACGCTGCAAAGCTAGGGTGACTGTAGGCAGTATCCGAACAACGAAGGCCAACTTCCAGGGACCAGACTCATGAAAAAGCTGATCGCGACAATATCCTTCTGCACGCTCGCTGCCGGTTCGGCCCTCGCCGACGGTCAGAACAATCAGAACCAGAATCAGTCCCAAGCGTACGGCAACAATTATTCGGCCGTCACACAGATCGGCGTGAACAATAACGCCGCCGTCGTTCAAAACGGCTCGGTCGGCGGAAGCATGGTCGATCTTGGTTCGGGCAACCAGAATCAGAGCAATGTAAACATCGATAAGCAAGCCTTCGCGATCGGCAGCATCATCGACTCCGCAGGCGCCACGATCAGCAAGACGGACTCTGACAACATTTCCATTAATAATAATGCGCAAGCCTCGATCGTCACGCCCATCCAATAGGCGCGGGGAAACGAAAGACGGCCGAGACCAGAAAACCCCAGCCCCCGGCTGGGGTTTGCGCTTTCAAGGATGTCGCCTCGGCGAGGCGGCCCGCCTTGGCGAGCACCGATCAGAACGATCCTGCGCCCGCTGGCGCGCCGAGCCCACGCGGTCTATTGGGGCTGATATTTGCCCGCTCTAAAGATTCCGCTCTGCGATTGGCCATCGGGCAAGCTCATCGTTCCCTGTCCGTCCGGCTCGCCATTCTGGAACTCGCCGCGGTAGGAGGCGCCGTTCGGCAGGGTGAGAATGCCCTTGCCGTGCGGACGGCCGTCGCGGAATTCGCCCACATATTTCTTGCCGTCGGGAAATGTGTAAGCGCCCTTGCCGACGATCCGACCCTTGACGAATTCGCCGCTGTAGCTTTCGCCGTTGGCGATCGTGTAAGTGCCTTTGCCGTGACGAATGCCGTCGCGGAACTCGCCGACGTATTGGCCGCCGGACGCGAACGTGATCGTGCCGCGACCGGTCGCTTTTCCGTCGCGGAACTCGCCCGCATAAAAGTCGCCGTTCGGAAACTTCAGCCCCCCGACGCAGCGCTTCCAAGGCGTCGCCAGACTGACGTCGCACGGCGGCAGGCCGTTTTTCGGCCTCGTCTGTTCGCTTTGCGCCGCGCCGCTGGCTTTCGGCTTCACCGCAAGCTCGCCGTCAACGAAATTTCCAGAGAATTTCTTGCCATCGGGCATGGTGACGGCGCCCGCGCCATGGGGAACGTCACCCTTGAACTGGCCGACGTAGATTTTTCCGTCAGCAGCCACCAACTTTCCCTGCCCGCTTTTCTTCCCGTCCTTGAAACTGCCGGTGTAGGACTCGCCGTCGGGATGCGTGATGGTTCCCTTGCCGTTTGGCGCGCCGTCGCGGAATTGACCCACGTATTGCTTGCCATCCGTGAAAATGAGCGCGCCTTTGCCGTTGGCTTTGCCGCCCTTCATCTCTCCGACATAACGGTTGCCGTCGGGCGCCGTTATAACGCCGACGCAATGTTTCGAGATGTTTTCTTGCGTGCATTTGGGAACAGCTTCCGCCAATGCTGGAAGCGAGCCGACAACCAAAGCACAAGGCGCAAGCATGAATATGCCGCGGCGAAATTTCGAGACTGAGGCGTAAGGCATGGCAAAACCTGCGCTGATGAAGCGACGGAACCGTGAGCTTATAGCTCAGTCAAAATTTAGAACAATGAACTTTTTCAAGTGGATTTTGTTCAGCGTTTTTGGACATGCGTCTGAACAACGCGGCGCCGCTCATTGCGCGCCTGTGAGCTTCGTCGCCAGAAGGGCGATCGTTTTTACGTAAACGCGCGCCTGATTCCACTCGAGCAAAACCGCGAAGTTGGGCTCGCCTTCATTCCAGCCCGCGCCCGCGCGCCAGCCTTTGCCCTTGAGGAAATTCGCCGTCGAAGCGAGCGCGTCTGGCGTGGATCGTATGAGATCGCGTCTGCCGTCGCCGTCGAAATCGACGCCATATTTCAAATAGGAGGACGGCATGAACTGCGTCTGGCCGATTTCTCCAGCCCAGTCGCCGCGCATCTGCGCCGGGGACATATCGCCGCGCTCGACGATTCTCAGCGCATGCTTCAGCTCTTCGTTAAATTGCGCGGAGCGCCTGCAGTCATAGGCGAGCGTCGCGAGCGCCTGCATCGTTCTGAAGCGCCCGTTGTCGGCGCCAAAGCCCGTTTCCAATCCCCAGATCGCCACGAGCGCCGCTCGAGGAACGCCATAACGCGCCTCGATCTGTGCGAGCAGCGCCGCGTGCCGCTGGAGCAGCGCCCGCGCTTTGCTCAAGCGACCAGGCGTCACCAGGCGGCTCGAAAACTTCTCAAAACTTTGGTGAAAAATCCGCTGTCCGCGGTCGCGGCCAATCACCGCGTGATCATAGGTTACGCCAGCCAGAGCAGCGTCGAGCGTCCGTTGTGACACCCCTTCCGCGGCGGCCTCGCGTTTCACCTCGTCGAGCCATTGGCTAAAACCTGCCGCCGACGATCCGCAGGGCGCGGCGCGCGCCGACACGACGCAAGCGCCCAAAGCCAGCGCGCTGGCGGCAAGCAACGCGCCCCACGCCTTGGCGCTTTTCGGTAGCCGGTTCATGCCCGGCAGTTTAGTGGGCCTGCGAAGGCGCTGCAATCAGCCGCGCACCCTCACGGCGCCCAACGACCTTGGCGGAATGCGCGGCCGGCGCCGGCAATCCTCAAGCGACGGGCTGAATCAGCGGCCCTTTGCCCTGAACTGGCGTTTGCAGGCGCTTGAAAGCTCGTTCACATGCGTGCGCAGGCACCTTTCGACGGCGATCGCATTGGGCTCTTCCGCCGCGCAGAACTTGTGGGAATCGCGCTCGCAGGCTGCGCGCTGCTTGTCCATCGTCCGGGCTGTCGCGGGATTGAACGCGGCGAGGCCAATGAAGGCGGAAAGAGAAAAGATCAACAGCTTACTCATCGGTTGCTCTTTCGTTTAGCGCTAACGACCGCTGCGCAAAGCGCCCGACGCGGCCAGAGCGAATATCTGTATCGAGCGTGGCCGATATCAAGTGTCGACGCCTGCCTGCTAATCGCGACAGAGAAGCATCTCAGGCGTTACTTCCGGCACGATCAGCCGCGCGCCAGTAGAGGCGACGATATCCGCGACACTGACGCCGGGCGCGCGTTCGCGTAGCGCCAGCCCTTCATCCGTCGGCTCGATCACAGCGAGCTCCGTCACGATGAGGCTGACGCGCCGCGCCGCCGTCGGCGGCAGGGCAAGAGTTTCGACGATCTTCGGCTCGCTCTTGGCGACGTGCTGCATCGCGATGATGACGCGCTTGGCGCCCGCGACGAGGTCCATGGCGCCGCCCATTCCCGGCGTAAACTTTCCGGGAATCATCCAACTGGCGAGATGTCCCGTGGCGTCGATCTGCAACGCGCCAAGCACCGCCATGTCGACATGGCCGCCTCGAATCAGCGCGAAGCTTGTCGCGCTGTCGAAACTGGCGGCGCCCGGCAACGACATGATGAATCCGCCGCCGGCGTCAATGAGATCGCGATTCTCCATGCCATCCGGCGGCGGCGCGCTGAAACCGATAAGGCCATTTTCGCTCTGCATGGCGACCGACATCCCCTGCGGGATGAAACGCGCCACGAGAGTCGGCAGGCCGATTCCGAGATTAACGAGCATGCCGTCACGCAGCTCCAGGGCGACGCGGCGCGCGATGATTTCCTTAGCGTCCATCAGCGCGCCCTGCCCACGATGTGCGTGACGAGCACGCCCGGCGTGCGCACCGCGTCGGGCGGAATGACTCCCACGGGGACAATCTCGTCGGGTTCGACGATGACGCAGTCCGCGGCGAAGGCCATGACCGGGTTGAAATTAGCGGCCGTCAGACGATACGTCAGATTGCCGTAATAGTCGGCCTCATGCGCGCGCAGCAGGGCGAAATCCGCGCGCAGCGGCCTTTCGATGAGAAAGCTTGCGCCATCGATCTCGATGACCTGCTTATCCTGCGCGACGATTGTCCCCACGCCGGTCGGCGTCAGGACGCCGCCAAGTCCCGAGCCGCCAGCACGAATGCGTTCGGCAAGCGTGCCTTGCGGTATGAGCTCCACGTCGATCGCGCCGGCGCTCATCAATCGCTGCGTGGTCGGATTGGTGCCGATGTGCGAGACCTCCACGCGCGCAACGCATCCCGCTTCGATCAGCCTGCCGACGCCGACGGTCGGATAGGCTGTGTCATTGCCGATGATCGTCAATGCGCGCGCGCCACGCGCGACGAGCGCGTCGATCAACCGCTCAGGCGACCCGACGCCAAGAAAGCCGCCGATCATGACGCGCGCCCCGTCGGGAACGAGCTGCGCTGCGGCTTCGACGGTGATCGCGCTTTTTCTCATTCGCCAAGCCCTGCTTATCGTGTGGGCTTGTCGAGATAATGAGTTTCGGAGACGTCACGCAGACGCGCCGCCGCTGTTTCCGGGGTGATGTCGCGTTGCGGTTCGCCCAGCAACTCAAAGCCCACCATGAATTTCCGCACGCTCGCAGAACGCAGCAGCGGCGGATAGAAATGCGCATGAAAATGCCAGTTCGCGTGAGCCGCGCCGTCGGTGGGGCGCTGGTGAAATCCCATCGAATAAGGAAAGTCGGTTTCGAACAGATTGTCGTAGCGAATGGTCAGGCGTCGAAGGATCTCGGCGAGCGCCTCAACCTCGTCTGCGGTAAGATCGTCAAAAGAGCCGACATGCCTCGTGGCCAGCACCATCGTTTCAAACGGCCAGATCGCCCAGAACGGCACGAGCGCGACGAAATGATCGTTGTGGCAAACGATCCGCTCGCCGAGTCTTTCTTCAAGCGCCAGATAGTCACAGAGGAGACAAGATCCGTTCTGCGCGAGATATGCGCCCTGCCGCGCCGATTCCTTGGCGGCTTCGTTCGGTATGCTCTGCGTCGCCCAGATCTGGCAGTGCGGATGCGGATTGCTCGCGCCCATCGCCGCGCCGCGATTTTCAAAAATCTGCACGTAGTTGATCATATCGAGAGTGCCGAGGCGCATACTCTCGTCGCGCCACGCCTCGACGACGGGGACGATCTCGGGAACGGTCATGCGCGCTAAAGTCAGATCGTGGCGCGGTGAGAAGCACAGCACGCGGCACCGGCCCGTCTCCCCTTGGGCGACAAGCAGCCCGTCTTGAACGATCTCCTCCGCTGACGCCAGCGGCGTGAGCGCCGCGAAGTCGTTGTCGAAGGCGAAAACGCCCCTGTAGGCCGGGTTGCGTTCGCCATTCGCCCGCTCATTTCCAGGACACAGATAGCAGGTCGGATCGTATCGAGGTCGTTCTGGAGCGTGGGTCTTTTCGACTTGGCCTTGCCAGGGACGGCTGGTCCGATGCGGCGAGACGAGCACCCACTCGCCCGTGAGCTGATTAAGTCGGCGATGCGAGGCGTTACTCAGCAAGGACACGAGCCGCTCCTAATCGCCGACAGGGCCTACGCCAGGACCGGGCACGCAGGTGAGGATGGGCGGCGTCACGCCGGTCGCTGTGCGATATCTGTCAGCCATCGCCTGCGCGAAGGCTTCAGCGCGGCTCGCTTCCACCAGATTGATGGTGCAGCCGCCAAATCCGCCGCCCATCATCCGAGCGCCATAGGCTCCCGGAAGGCTGCGGGCGATATCAACCATGAGATCAAGCTCGGCGCAGCTCACTTCATAATCGTCGCGCAGACTTTCATGCGAAAGATACATGAGACGGCCGCATTCCTTAAGGTCCCCCGCGTCCAGCGCCGCAGCGGCGCGCAGCGTGCGATCGATCTCGCCGACAACGTGCCGCGCGCGGCGAAAGATGAGCTCGGGCATCGCGTCGGCGTGACGTATCAGTTGGGCGAATGTCACGTCCCGCAACGCCGATACGCCGTCGAGTCGCGTCGAGAGCGCCGCGACGGCGCGCTCGCAGTCCTCGCGACGCGAATTATATTCGTCGCTCGCGAGTTGATGGCGCACCATCGTGTCGCAAAGGACAAGACGCGCGTCCGGATCTATCGCAACTTTCCGCGAAACGAGACTGCGGCAGTCGAGCAGCAGGGCGCTCCCAGCGACGGCGCAGCACGATATGTATTGGTCCATAATGCCGCAGCGAACGCCGACGAATTGGTTTTCGGCGCGCTGACAGATCTTGGCGAGTTCGACTCGGTCGACCTCGGCGCCGGAAATTGTCAAAAGCGCAAAGCCCGCAGAGACTTCGAACGCCGCCGAGGCCGAGAGTCCGGCGCCGATGGGCAGATTTCCGTCGAGGACGAGATCCGCGCCGCTCAGCTTGTAACCGGCGCGCTCAAGAAAAATCGCCACGCCACGCACATAATCGGTCCAATCGCCGCGCGGCTGTGCGTTCGCATCATCGAGATCGAATTCGACGACTTCGTCCATAATCAGCGAGCGTATGCGCAAGCGCCGGTCGGCGCGCGGCGCGATCGCGGCCCAGATCGAGAGGTCAAGCGCCGCCGGCATGACGAAGCCGTCGTTGTAATCGGTATGCTCGCCGATCAGATTGATGCGGCCCGGCGCCCGAAAAAGGCGCGGCTCGCGCTCGAAACTCTGGCGGAAGGCGGCAATCAGATCTTGCTCGATCCTCGACTCCATTCCGGCCACAATCCCATTGTCATCAAATCGTCAAGGCGACGCCGCATCGGATCGGCGGTAGGGGATCAAATGATAGTCCGCGCATGACACGTCAACGGCTTGGCGTTTGCTATTATCCTGAACATTGGCCTCAGTCACGCTGGAGCGAAGACGCGGCCATGATGAAGGAGATAGGTCTCTCCTTCGTGCGGATTGGCGAATTCGCCTGGTCGCGGCTGGAGCCGAGCGAGGGCGCCTATCGTTTCGAGTGGCTAAGCCACGCCGTGGATACGCTGGATCGCGCCGGCCTCAAGGTCGTGCTTGGCACGCCAACGGCGACGCCGCCGAAATGGCTCGTCGATAAGATGCCGGAGATGGCGGCGTTCGACGCCAATGGGCGACCGCGCAAATTCGGTTCGCGCCGGCATTACTGCTTCAGCCACGAAGGCTACGCTCAAGAATGCGAGCGCATCGTCGAGCATCTGGCGCGAGCTTTCGGCGGGCATCCCGCCGTAGCGGCGTGGCAGACCGACAATGAGTATGGCTGCCACGACACGGTGCTCAGCTATTCGCCGGCCGCTCTGCAGGCGTTTCGGCGTTGGTGCGAGGCTAAATATCGCTCGATCGAGGCACTGAACGAAGCCTGGGGCAATGTCTTCTGGTCGATGGAATATCGATGCTTCGACGAGATCGAGCTGCCGAACCTAACCGTCACCGAAGCCAATCCATCGCATCTGATGGATTTTCAGCGCTTCTCGTCGGATCAGGTCGTCGCCTTCAATCGGCGCCAAGCCCAGGTCATCCGACGTCATGCGCCCGGTGCGACGATCCTGCATAATTTCATGGGCGCATTCGCCGACTTTGATCACTATGCGCTCTCAGACGATCTCGACGTCGCCGCGTGGGACAGCTACCCGCTCGGCTTTCTCGAACGCTCCTCTCACGACGACGCCTTCAAGCTGCGCTACATGCGCGTCGGCGATCCAGACTTTCAAGCCTTTCATCACGATCTCTACCGCGCCTGCGGGCGCGGCCGATGGCAGGTGATGGAGCAGCAGCCCGGCGCCGTGAACTGGGCGCCATGGAATCCGGCCCCCGCGAAAGGCGCCGTACGGCTCTGGACCTTCGAGGCCTTCGCCGCCGGCGCCGAGACAGTGAGTTATTTTCGATGGCGGCAGGCGCCTTTCGCGCAAGAGCAGATGCATGAAGCGCTGCTGCTGCCAAACGCCGCACCGAACGAAGCCTCTAACACAGTCGCGCGCATGTCTGAGGAGCTCGCCATGCTCGATGCGCGCGTCGAAACAGCGCGCGCAGAGGTGGCGCTGGTCTTCGATTATGAAAGCGCCTGGGCGTGGCGCATCGAGCCGCAAGGCCAGGACTTCGCCTATTTCGATCTTGTCATGTGCTTCTATCGGGCGCTGCGGCGCGCGGGGCTTTCTGTCGACGTCGTTCCGCCGACCGCGGCGGAGGTCGCCGAACGCAGGCTGATCATCGCGCCCGCGCTTTTTGCGCCGTCTGAGAACTTCGCAGAGGCGCTGGCGAAAAGCGGCGCGACGATCCTGCTTGGTCCGCGCACGGGATCGAAGACGGCGGATTTTCAGATACCGGCGGATCTCCCTCCCGGAGTTTTGCGACGCGTGATCGACATTCGCGTCAGACGAGTCGAGAGCCTTCGGCCCGGCGCACGGATTACGCTTTCTGGACATGGCGCTTTCGTGCGGTGGCGCGAATTCTTGGCCCTCGGCGAGAGCGTCGCGCCCGAGTTCACATCGGAAGACGGCCAAACTGCGCTCGCGCGAGCCGACAACGTCTTTTATCTCGCCGGTTGGCCGGACGAAGAATTGCTGACGAACCTGCTGCGCCATGTTGTTCATGTCGCCGGCGTATCGACGCTCGATCTTCCAGAAGATATCCGCGTCCGCGACAATGGGGCGATGCGTTATATTTTCAATTACGGCGCGTCAACGACGGATATTTCGGCGCTGGTCGGCGAAGAGACTCTCTTGATCGGCGAGCGCCTTCTCGTACCCTGCGGCGTCGCGGCCTTCAGGCGTCGCGACTGACCGCCGCACGCTTTTAAACGCGCGGCTCAGAACACCAGCCAAGAAGCGACGACAAAATAGGTCAAGAGGGAAAACGTGTCTTGCACCACGGTCGCGACCGGGCCGGAGCCGAGCGCTGCGTCATAGCCGAGCCGCGCGAAAATCCAGGGCATTAGAAATCCGAACGTCGTTGCGATGGTGCTCGCGACCGCCAGCGAAATTCCGACGGTCGCGGCGAGGCCGACGCTTGAAAAGAAGAACCAGACGATCGGGAAAGCGAGACCGCCGAGCATCGCGCCGAGCAGCGCCCCGGTGCCCAGCTCCCCGGCGAAAAGCGGCAGCAGCGCAGAATCCGTCAGGGACATGCCGCGGATGACCACGACTTCCGACTGTGTGCCGACCGAATCCGCGAGATAAACGATCGCAGGGATAAAGAAGGCGACGGCGATATGCGCGCTGAGCGCGGTTTCGAAGCGCGACATCATGGCGGTCGCCGCGGCGCTGCCGGCCATGCCGACGAGCAGCCAGGGCAATCGATAAAGCGCACGACGGTGCGGCGCGGCCGTCAACGCGTCTCTTGCAGCCTCCGACTTGCCGAGGATGCCCACCATGTGATGCAGATCCTCAAGATGCTCGTCGCGCAGGATGGTCATGAGCGCGCGCGCCGGCACGGCGCCGAGAAATCTTCCTTCGGCGTCGCAGACGGCCAAGATCGACAGGCCCGAGTGAATGGCGACGCTGGCCGCAGCTTCGCGATCCGCGCCGAGCGGGACGCTGTAGGCGTCGGCCGTTCGCGCAATGTCATGCAGCGGCGTCGACTCCGGCGCGCCAAGCAGATCGCGTATGGCGACGACGCCAATCAGGCGACCGTCTTCGGCAAGCACGAAAACATGCGAGGCGTCGTCGAAGCGCTGGCCGATCAACCGCCCCCGCGCCTCGCCGGCGCTTTCCCGCGAGCGGGCCACTGGCACGGACGTCACGAGATAGCGCGCCACGGTCTGGCCGTTCGTCTCCACTGGAGGCAGGCGGTCTAGCGTCGAGATACGGGGCATTGCGGTCATGGCTTCCATGATGTTCTGAGAAACGAGCGGCGTCCGGGCCAATTGAGCAGCGGGCAGCGCAGATCATAGGAACGCGCCACGTTACAATTATGTGACGGCGTCCGCGCGCTCTTTTCGCGAGCGCGTCGATTGTTGCATGATAGGATGTCTTGATAGAATTTCCTCGCCGTCTTCGCTTGGCCCTGGTGGCCCGTAGCGAATCGGACCGGAGTCGAAGTGATGAAACCCTTTGGATTTGCGTTGGGCGCGTTGACGGGCGCCGCCGCCGTTTTGCTCCTGAACCGTCAGGGAACGCAGCGCGTGCGCCCGGTCGCCAAGGCGGCGATGAAAGCCGCGGTGATGGCCTATCACGAAGCGCGCGTGCAGGGCGCCGAACTCGCCGAAGCCGCCGAAGATCTCTTCGCCGAAGCCAAGGCCGAGGCCGTAGCCGATATTTTCGCTGCGGCGATGGCCGCCGCGCAGACGAAGGCTGCGCAAGCCAGAACCGAAACAAAGACCGAAACCAAGCCCGAAACCAAGCCCGAAGCGACGTCAAAGCCCGAGAGCGCGACGCCAGCAGGCGAGGCTCACGCGTCGCGAGCCGCAAGCGAGAGCGCGTAAATGAATGACGCAATCCTGCCACTCGCGCAGGTGGCCCACGCCATGCCCGGCCGCGCGCGGCTGCGCGTCGCCGACCGCCGCGGCGACGCCGCTTATTTCGCTTCGGTCTCCAAGGGCCTTTCGGCGATCGCCGGCGTTCGCAACGTCGAAGTGGCGCCAATGACGGGCAGCGTGCTCATTCAGCACAGCGGACCTTTGGCGCGCATCGGCGTCGCGGCGCAGGAGGCGCGGCTCTTTGTCGTCGGCGAAGCGCCTCACGCCGCGCGCGCGGCGCCAGCAGTCTCGATCGACCCGAAAGCCGTCGCGGCGCTCGCGCTCTTTGCCGCCGCGCTGTGGCAAATGTCGAAGGAAAGCGTTTTGCCGCCGGCGATCACCCTGCTGTGGTACGCGAGCCGACTGGGCGGCGTCTGGTCGCTGGATGGCGACGGCGGGAATGGCGATTAGTCCTAGCCCCTAAGCGCCTCAGCGACGTCGGTCGCTTCCCACGGGAGATCGAGATCGGCGCGGCCAAAATGTCCGTAGGTCGCCAGCGGCAGATAGAAGCCTGCCGGGCCGCACATCTGGGGCGCGGTGCGCAAGCCGAAGCGGCGGACGATCGAGCCAGGCCGGAAATCAAGGAGCGCGGTGAGGCGTCTGGCGATTTTCTCATCCGCAAGATGGCCCGTGCCGAAGGTCTCAACCGAGAGACTGATGGGCTCCGCCCGCCCCGCCGCGTACGCCAGGTGGACTTCGCAACGCTCGGCAAGGCCCGCCGCGACGATGTTCTTGGCGGCGTGCCGCGCGGCGTAAGCGCCGGCGCGTTCGATGCGCGAAGGGTCCTTGCCTGACAGCGCGGAGCCGCTCTGGCGCGCGATCTCGCCATAAGTATCGATCCCGTTCTTGCGCCCGGTCAGGCCGGCGTGGCGCGCCGGTCCGCCGATTTCAAAGGGTTCGCCGGCGTTGATGTGAACCGTCGTGTGAGCGTCGGGGCTCATGTCGCCCGCGGAAAGCGCATCAAGCGCGATCGCGCGCAGCCGGTCGAAACTGGCGTCGTCGATCGTCGCGCCGTCAAAGGCGACGGTCAGCGAAACCCCATAAATACGCGCGGGACGACCGCCGCGAAATTCGACGGAGACTTGCGTCTTGGCGTCCGGCGAGAGCGACGAGAATCCGTCGCGCCGAGCGGCGTCGAGGGCGCGGGCGACCTTATGCGCGAGGCTGATCGGCGCCGGCATGAATTCAGGCGTATCGCGACAGGCGTAGCCGAAAACATTGGCCTGCTCGCGCGCCACCCGCCTGCCGACGGCTGCATCATCATCCAGTTCCGCTAAAGGCGGCTCGCGCGCCTCGAGCGGCAATTCCACGAAGCTCGTCAGAATCGAGCAGTTGCGCGCGTCGAAGCTCCCAGCGGCGTAACCGGCCTCCTGCATGACCGCGCGCGCGAGCGCCGGCAAATCGACGAGCGCGTCGGCGGCGTATCGCGCGGCGAGAAAGACGACGCCCGTCGCCAGGGCGCATTCCACAGTTGCGCGCGCGCGATCGTCTTCACGCAGCAGCGCATCGATGGCCGCATCGCTGATCTGATCGCAGAGCTTGTCGGGGTGCCCCGGAGTCACCGACTCCGACGTGAAGATCATGTCAGGCGACATGGCTTTCTCCGTTGCCGCGCGGCGGCGTCTCTTCGCGATCGGCGATTCTGCCGATGATATCGTTGGCGAGCGAACTGCCGAGCGCGATGGCGCCGATCCGCAACAGGTCGCCGGCGCCGAGCGGCGACAGGCCGAGAAGGCGCCGGGTCAACGGAAAGAGTTGCACGCCCGCCTGCAGCAGCAGGGTCGCGCCGACGGCGCCATAGAGCGTCGAATTGGGCGGCCTGCCGACCTCGGAGCTTAATCCGCGTAACTCCGAACGACAGGCCAGACTGTGGAGCAACTGGCCGCAGGTGAGGCCGTGAAAGGTGACGGCGCCAGCGCGCGCGCCGCCGGCGCCGCCGCCGAGGCTGAAATAACCGATCAGCGCCGCGACGCCCATCACCGACCCCTCGCGAAGAATGCGCCGGAAATCGGAGGCGGCGAGTATGGGCGCTTTCGGATCATGCGGCGGCCTGTCGAGCACGTCGGGCTCCGGCGGCTCAAGTCCCAGCGCGATCGCCGGCAGCGCGTCGGTCGCCAGATTGAGCCAGAGCAGCTGCATCGGCGTCAACGGCTCGCCCCCGACAAGGGCGGCGCCGAGCATGGCGATCGTTTCGGATGCGTTGGTCGAAACGAGATAGCGCAGGACCTTGCGAATATTCGCATAGGTGGCGCGGCCGAGTCGTATGGCCTCGACGACGCCGTCCATGTCGTCGGTCGCGAGCACGATGTCGGCGACCTGCCGGGCGACGTCGGCGCCTTCGCCGCCCATCGCGATTCCGACGTCCGCCGCGCGCAAGGCGGGGCCGTCGTTGACGCCGTCGCCGGTCATCGCCACGATATGGCCGTGGCCTTGCAGCGCCTTGACGATATTGAGCTTGTCGACGGGGCTGACGCGCGCGAAGACATGCGGCTGCCTCGCCAGCGCCTCGAGCATCTCGGGCTGCATCTTCGCCATCTGCCCGGCTTCGAGCACGCGCAGCTCGCCGCCGTGATTGAGATCGAGGCGCCGCGCGATGGCGAAGGCGGTCGCGCTTTGATCGCCGGTGATCATCACCGTGCGCACGCCGGCGCGATGCAGCTGCTTGAGCGCCGGGCCGACGCTGGCGCGAATCGGATTTGCGATGCCGGCAAGGCCGAGCCACACGAGATCATGCTCGTCACGGGGATCGCCGCCGGCTTCGCCGACCGCGACGCCGAGAACGCGCAGCGCGTCGCCGGCCATGCGCTCATTGGCCTTGAGAATGGCGGTCCGCGCCGGGCCGTCGAGCGGCGCGGCGCCATCGGCCGTGCTGCGGGCCGCGCAACGCGCCAGCACCTCGACCGGATCGCCTTTGACGCAGAGCACGCGCGCGCCGCCGGTCGCTTCGTGGAGCGTGCTCATGCGCTTGCGGCCCTCGCCGCGCGCCACGCAGGTCGCCATAGGCGCAGATCGCCGCAGAGCGATGGGATCGACGCCCATGGCCACGCCCGCTTGCACCAATGCTGTTTCGGTCGGCGTGCCGTCGATTTCCCAACCTTTCGCCGCGGGCGCGACGGCGGCGTCGCTGCACAGCGTCGCGGCTTCGAAGAGGCGACGCGCAATAGCGATTGTCGCGGCGTCGGCATCGACGCCGTCGCGCAACAGTCGGCCTTCCTGTAGCTCAAACGCGCCATCGTCGACGTGAACGCGAACCGCCGCCATGCGGTTTTCGGTGAGCGTGCCGGTTTTATCGAGTCCGATCGTCTCGATCGCGCCAAGCGTCTCCACGGCGTCGATCTTGCGCACCAGCACCTTGCGCTTGCGCATGTCCTGCACGCCCAAGGCGAGCGTCGTGGTCGCGACGGCGGGCAGCCCTTCGGGGATGGCGGCCACGGCAAGCGAAATCGCGCTGCGCAAGGTCGGGATAAGCCCGTGGCCGCGCAGAAGGCCAAGAGCGAAGACGCACGCGCAAATGGCGCCATTGACGATGACAAGTTCGCGCTCGACGTCGCCCAGTTCGCGCTGAATCGGCGTTTGTGGCCGTTGTAGCGCGCCGAGCAACTGTTGCACGCGGCCAATCTCGGTCTGCGCGCCGATGGCGGTGATGATGGCTACGCCGGATCCGCCGGTCACCGCCGTGCCGCGAAACACCATATTGCGACGGTCGGAGACTCCCGTTTCCGGCGACAAAACAATCTTTGCGTCTTTCGGGGCCGGTTGCGCTTCGCCGGTCAGCGGCGATTCGTTCACGGTCAGATCGTCGCTGGCGATCAGTCGCGCGTCTGCCGGCACGAAGGCGCCGCGCTCGATCAGCAAAAGGTCGCCCGGCGCGAGATCGCGCGCGTCAATCCTCAGTCGCGCGCCGTCGCGGACGACGGCGGCGTCCGACAACTCCTCCGAGGCAAGGCCCGAAATCGTTCGGTCCGCCTGACGTTCGGTGGCCGCGGCGATGCCGGCGTTGATCAGCACCACCGCAGCGATCATCACCGCGTCGGCGACGCCGCCGGTGGCCAGCGACACCACCGCCGATGCGCCGAGCAAAACAATCGGGAGACTGGTCAACTGTTCCGCGAAAACGATCGCAGCCGAGCGCGGCTCTGCGCGGCGGAGCTCGTTGCGCCCCCATTTCCGCAGTCGCTCCGCCGCGTCTTCCGCCGTTAGGCCTCGATCGACATCCGTTTCCAACCGCGCCGCGAGCGCGTCCATCGCCTCGGCGTGAGCGGCGTTTTCCGGCGTTGGCGACGCGCCTTCGCCGACGTCGCATGCCGGCTCTTCGGCGACCGCCGCTTCGAGCGCCTGCATCAGTCGCGCGCTCGTGAGAGGCTGCTGGAATTCGATGAGAGTCGAACCCGTCAATTCGCTGGAGCGAACGAAAAGGACGCCGGGTAGACGTCGAAGCCGCTTCTCGACGGCCCGCGCGAGCGCTGCGCGGCCGCGCAGCCCCATATGGCGGATCCGCGCGCGGCCGCAACAAGCATCATGAATAAGCTCGGCGCCAGATTGCGCACAGGACTCCACGCCGAAGCGACGTGAACCTACGGGCGCGTTCTCTGAGTTCGCTTCAGCCAGGATCATTGAGCACATTGTCTGACGCGCATCGAAGCCCGCTTTTCACGACCGTTCGATGACATTTTCCGCTCTGCGGAATCGCTTCCGCAAAACCGCTGTCTGATTCATGTCGTCGGCAGCCGATCGTAAACGGCGACGCGCAATGGGCGCGCTCCGCAATGTTGGAGATCGCTACTATAGTTGCGCGCAAGGGATAGGCGCAACCGCGGCCACTGCGGTGCGCGCTGCGCATCCTGCGCTGCAAAATCGACTGCCGGCGGAACCTTAACGAAGGATCGGCGTTCCCCACAAGCGGCAAGCCTATATTGCGGCTTTGCCAGTTTGCAAATCTGATAGTGTTAGCGTTTTCAGTTTCGTCGATTCGGGTGGGAGCGAACAATGGTCTTGAGCGAGTTGCTTGCGGCGAACTTCGCCGCAACCGCATCTGCTGTCGCCGGCTCAACATTCTGCACAACGTCGTTAGCGCCATTCTAGGCGTCAAGGTCACGCGGGCGTATAACGTCCTTGCGGCGGACTTCTTTCAAATGCGCAATTCAAGAAATCGCTTTCTCGAGGGGAGGGAAAACATGATGAGAAGACGGAGCGCGTCTGTCGCGACGGCCGCCATGCTTTTGGCGATGTCAGCAAGCCAGCGCCAAGCCAGCGCCGAACAGGCGGCGGCCGCCGTACCGGCTGCCCCGCTCACCAAATTCGAGAAAGCGCCTCAGGGCGAAGCCGAGCAGATCGGGCAGATCATTTCGCTCACCACGCAGCTTCTGCAGATGCGCTATCCGGAAGGGATGGCGCGGCGCGGCGTGCATCCAAAAGATCACGGCTGTGTCAAAGCGACATTTACCGTCAATTCGGATATTCCCCCAAATTACCGGGCTGGCGTCTTCGCGACGCCGGGCAAGAAATATCCCGCCTGGATTCGCTTCTCCAACGCCACGCCGTTTCTCGCGCCAGATCTCGGCAAGAATGGTCCCGACAGCCGCGGCATGGCGATCAAGCTCATCGGCGTCGAGGGAGAAACCTTGCTGAACGAGCCGGGAGCGAAGACGCAGGATTTCCTGCTGATCAATCTTCCCGGCTTCGCCTTTCCGAACGTCTCCGAATATTTGGAAGTTACAAAAATCCAGCTCGCCAAACACGACGACATCTCGTCTTTTTTTGCGCCGCCGCTCTCGCCCGAGAAGAAGAAGACCCTGGGCGTCGTCAAGAAGATCCAGCAAACCAATGTCGGCAATCCGCTCGAGAGTCCGTATTTTTCGGCTGCGCCGTTTCTTTATGGCTCCGACAGGGTCGCGAAATTCAGCGTGACGCCGAGAAGCGCGGAAAAGACGCCCGTGCCGGCAAATCCAACCACGAATTATCTGCGCGAGGCGATGAAGAAGAGCCTCGATCCCGCCAATGGCAAGCCGGCTGTCTTCGATTTCAAAGTCCAGCTGCGTAATGACGATTCGCTGCCGATCGAAGATGCGACGGCCGAATGGTCGGAGACGACCGCGCCGCCGCAAAATGTCGCGACCATCGAGATCGACCAGCAAGATTTCGACAATGCGTTTCAGGTGACGGAATGCGAGCATATGGCGTTCACGCCATGGCACGGACTCACGGCGCATCAGCCGATCGGCGGCATCAATCGGCTGCGTCGCGACGTCTATATCGCCTCCTCGAAGTTCCGGTCCCAGCCCAAAGAGCCGACGGGATTCCCAAAATGGCCGTGGTGACGCGTCTCACACGCGCGATCGCGCGCATTTCGTTCGTCGCATGCCTGACTCTGGCGTCACACGCCTGTCTCCACGCGCCGGCATTCGCGCAAACGGCGCCGGCCGGCGGCGAGTGGCGCGCCGAGCAGGAAAAAAGATTGAAGGCGCTCGACGCCTATATCAGCCGAAAGCCGGTCGCCTATCGCTGGTTTGCGGATTTTCCCTTCGGCCTGACCGACGGCGCTCCGTTCATCATTTTGAAGCTCCTGCCAAAGCTCGCGCCCGAAGAATGGGGAAGCGCCGATAATTTTCTCGACGTCGCCGGCCTCTTCATCGACGAGCGCGATCCCACCTACCCCATCGCGCGCGGCTTCGGCTGGACCGGCCTGGCGCGCAACGATCCCAGCGGCGCCCTCGACTACGCGGCGTTGAGTTGCGGCGCCTGCCATATCGGTCGGGTGCGGCTCGACGACGGCAGTCTGCGCTATCTCGACGGCGGCGTGAACGCGCAGTTCAACCTCGTCCAATATCGCGTCAGAGTGAGAAACACGATCAAGAAGATCACCGCGGACGCGACAACGCCCGAGGAGAAGATCGAACGCGCGACGCGTGCCATTCTCGTCGCGCTCGACAAGGCGCATGCCCAAGACAGAAATTACTTCTACAAGAATTACTCTTTCGCCGGCCGCCGCTTCGACGCCGCCTATGAGACGCGTCAGATCGAACTCTTCATGCAGGACGCGCCGGCGATCGTCGAAAAATTCCTGACGCGCGCCGGACTCGAATACGTCTCGCTCCTCGATCTCGTCTTCAAGAACTACAAAGGCTTCGAGGAGCAGATGACGCAAGGCTTCGGCGGCATGGCCGACGCGACCGGCGTCAGCACGTCGATGGTCTACGCCGCCGCCGAAGCGCGCGGCGAAACTCCCGATCCGAAAACAAGCCTGCCGCCGACGCCGGGCATCACCGACTTCATGGCCGTGTGGGAGCAGGAGAAGCGTCTGGCCCGCTGGTCCCCGGATCACACGCAACTCGTCGACGGCGGCGGGCAATGGAACGGCAATATTCCGATTCCGATTTTCCGCAACCTCGCCGCCGAATTGACGCTGGGGCTCGGACGCGACACCGACATCCGCATCGCCGCCTTCAGCGAGGATCTGCTGCGCGATCTGCCGGCGCCCGTGTACCCCTTCCCCGTCGATCTCGCGCTCGCGAAAAAAGGCGCGGCGCTGTTCGACGAGAACTGCGCGGCGTGTCATCGGCCGCATAACGGCAAGGTCTACGACCTCGGCACCGATCTCGGACGGGCGCGCGTCGTCAGCGACACGATTGCGAAAAACGCCCGCGACAGTTTTACGAAGATCTGTCCGCCGACGAGAGTCGTCGAGATGCCGCCCTCGGGCGACCGGCTTGCGCCCTGCGCGAAGTTCGAAGACGTCTCGCTGGAGAACCGCGCCGACGTCTCCATGGCCGATCCCGCGACGCATGAGGGCTATAACGCCCTGCCGCTTGGCGGCGTGTGGGCGCAGGCGCCCTATCTGCACAACGGCTCAGTGCCGACGCTTTATCATCTCCTCGTGCCGCGCGAGCGCCCGGCCGTCTTCATCAAGAGCCGGCTCGACTATGACAAGAAGCTCGTCGGCTTCTCCTGGGAGCCGGCGCAGACGCTCTCGCGCGAGGGCTATCGTTTCGACACGGCGTCCTTTCCGGCGCTTTCCAACAAGGGGCACGACAAGGACGTCGTCGAGGACGGCAAGACCTTGAAGCTCGATTGGTCTGACGACATCCCCGGCGCCATGGCGATCGTCGAATATCTGAAGACGAAGTGACATTCGAAGCCCGGCGCGGCGGGCATCAGCCGTCCGGAATCTTCCTCCCCGCAGCCGTCATGCCCGGCCTTGTGCCGGGCATCCACGCCGGGACATCGCGAAACGCATCACGTGGAGACGGCATGTTCGGCTCATGTCCTGACATTTGCGTCGTGTCATCGCGTGGATGGCCGCGACAAGCGCGGCCATGACGCGGTGAGATGACGCCTTGTTAACCTGGATACGGAGCCCTGCAGCCCCGCCTTGACTCTCCCGCATGGCGAGTCATTATAAGAACATAACAGGAACTCATGAGATGACCCAACCGCTGGCGTCGCTGCGGCAAAGCCTGGCTTGCGCCTATTCGGCCGTCCCTTCCGAGACGATCGCGCTCGGAGCGGAAAGCCTCGATCGGCGGCTCGGCGGCGGCATTCTCCGCGCCGGGCTGCATGAGGCCTATGCCGAGACCGCCGCCGACGCTCCGGCGGCGACGGGCTTCGCTTTGGCGCTCGCCAGGCGCGCACTGGCGGGCGCGGAAAAGCCGCTGCTCTGGGCGCGCCCCGAGGCGCTGAGCGCCGAATCCGGCGCGCCCTATCCGCCGGGCCTCGCCGACATCGGCCTCGATCCCGCCGCCGTCGCCTTCATTCGCGTGCGCGACGCCAAGGAGGCGCTGCAGGCGGGCGTCGAAGCCGGACGCTGCGCAACTGTGGGCGCGACGCTGATCGAACTCTTCGGCGAAGCGCGCGCCTATGATCTGACCGCGAGCCGGCGCCTGGCTCTGGCGGCCGCCACCGCCGGCGCGCCGATCTTCGTGGCCCGCGTCGGCGCCTCCCCTGCGCCGAGCGCCGCCGCCAGCCGCTGGCTTGTGCGCGCCGCGCCTTCCCGCGCGCTTGCGGCGAATGCGCCGGGATCAGCGGCTTTTACGATTTTTCTGCTGCGCCAGCGCGGCGGCGCGGCGGGGCAAGAGTCGCATGAGTGGCGTGTGGAGTGGAACCGTGACCGTGGCGCCTTCGAGGACAGAACATTCGACGCATCGTCGCTATCTGGCCCTGTGGCTTCCCTTCCTGTCGGCGGAACGCCTGGCGAAGGCGCGTCGCAGAGGGCCGGACGCAAATTCGGATGACGCGCCGCTCATCCTCGTCAAAAAAGAACGCAGCGCGCTGCGCATCGACGCGCTCGATCGAAAGGCGATCGCGCTCGGCCTGACGCCGGGCATGACGCTCGCCGACGCCAGGGCGCGCGCGCCCCATCTCTCAGTCGCGCAGGCCGACCCTGACGCCGACGAGCGGCTGATGCTGCGGCTGGCCGCCTTTTGTGAACAGTTCACGCCGCTCGTCGCGCTCGATCCGCCCTGCGGCCTCATACTCGACGCGACCGGCTGCGCGCATCTTTTCGGCGGCGAAGCGGCGATGCGGGCCTGCATCTTACAGGCGATGGCGCGCCTCTCCTTCACGGGACGCGCCGCCGTCGCCGGAACGCCGGACGCCACGCGCGCTCTGGCGCGTTTTGGCCAAGAGGGCGTCACGCCTCCGGGCGAAGATGAAATTTTCACACGCCCGCTCTCCATCGCCGCGCTCGAAGCGCCAAAAGAGACGAGCGTGGCGCTGACGCGCGCCGGCCTTACGACATTGGGCGATCTCGCCGATCGTTCCTCGGCCGCGCTGACGGCGCGTTTTGGCGACGAAACCATGCGGCGGCTGACCCGCATTCTGGGACGCGAGGACGCGCGCATCACGCCCTTGCGGCCCTTGCCGGAATGCATGGTCGAGCGGCGCTTCGCCGAGCCTTTCCTCGATCTCTCCGCGATAGAGAATGTTCTGCGGCCGCTGATCGCGGAAGCGATGGGCATTCTCGAAAGGCGCGGCGAGGGCGGGCGCGCTTTTGAAGCGCGCTTCTTTCGCACCGACGGCGCCGTCGCGGCCCTCAATTTCGAAACCGGCGCGCCCTCGCGCAATGTCGAGGCGCTGCTGCGGCTCTTTCGCCTGAAGGCCGAGTCGCTCGCCGATCCGCTCGATCCGGGATTCGGCTTCGACGTTATCCGCTTTTGCGTCCTCAACGCCGAAACTCTGGCGCAAAGCCAGATCGGCTTCGAGCGGCAGGACGCGCAGGAAGGCGACGTCGCCGATCTCGTCGATCGCCTGGCGGCGCGTTTTGGCCGCGAACGCGTGCTGCGCTTTGCGACGCATGAGACGCATGATCCCGTGCGCGCCGCCTCCTATGTTTACGCGGCGTCTCCTTCCAAACCCAATTCCTGGGAGAAGCCGGAGCCGGGCGAACCGCCCTTGCGGCCGCTGTTTCTGTTTGATCCGCCGCAGCCCATCGACACAATGGCCGAGACGCCGGACGGGCCGCCGATGCATTTCAAATGGCGCCGCGTGCGCCACATGATCGCCCGCGCCGAAGGGCCTGAGCGCATCGCGCCGGAATGGTGGCGCAACGCAGTCGGCCGCGACAGGCGAACGCGCGACTATTACCGGCTGGAGGATCGCGAAGGCCACCGCTTCTGGGTGTTTCGCGAAGGGCTCTATGAAAGCGAAACCGCCGCGCCGCGCTGGTTCCTGCATGGGCTCTTCGCATGAGCGCGCCTTTCGCCGAACTCGTCGCGGCGACGAATTTCTCCTTTCTGCGCGGCGCGTCGCATCCGTCAGACATGGCGCTGACGGCGCTGCTGCTCGGCCATAGCGGCATTGGCGTCGCCGACCGCAACAGCGTCGCCGGGGTCGTGCGCGCCTATGCCGCGCTTAAGGAACTGCGCGAAAAATTAAGCGATCCGCCAGCTGGCGACGATGCGGCGCTTCTGGCGCAGCTCGACGCAGAGCGCGCCCAATCCTTCAAGCTCGTCGTCGGCGTGCGGCTCGTCTTCGCCGACGAGACGCCCGACATCGTCGTTCATCCGCAAAACCGCGACGGCTGGGGACGGCTCACGCGGCTGCTGACGATAGGGAATCTTCGCGCCAAGAAAGGCGAATGCCGTCTTTATTTCGACGATCTTGCACAAGCCGCGCGCGATCTGCTGCTGATCGTCATGCCTTCACGCAATCTGGCGCGCCTGCCCTCGACGCTCGCGCGTCTGAGCGATCTTGCGCAAGGCGACGTCTGGCTCGGCGCGACCATGCCGCGGCGCGGCGACGACAGGCGGCGTCTTTCCAGATTGAAAGAGATCGCCGCGCGAACGCAGACGCCCTTGCTCGCGACGAATGACGCGCTTTACGCCGATCCCGCCCAGCGCGATCTGCAAGACGTCATGACCTGCATTCGAGAAGGCGTGACGCTCGCGCAAGCTGGACGCCGGCTCGAGATCAACGCCGAGCGCCATTTGAAGACGCCCGACGAAATGACGCGTCTCTTCGCTGACGCGCCGGAGGCGATCGAGGAGACGCAATGTTTTCTCGCGCGCGTCGATTTCTCGCTCGATCAACTTAAATATGAATATCCGGACGAGCCTGTCCCGCCGGGGCGCAATCCCCAGGAATGGCTCGAGGAGCTGACCTATCGCCACGCCGTCATGCGCTATCCAGACGGCGTGCCGGAGAAGGTCGAGAGGCTTCTGCGCGAGGAGCTGGCGCTCATCGAGACGCTCGACTACGCACGTTATTTTCTTACTATTCACGACATCGTGCGGATCGCCGAAGACAAGGGGATTCTCTGCCAGGGGCGCGGCTCCGCCGCCAATTCCGCCGTCTGCTATGTGCTCGGCGTCACCTGCGTCGATCCGGCGGAGAACGATCTGCTCTTCGCCAGATTCATCTCGCAGGAGCGCAAGGAGCCGCCCGACATCGACGTCGATTTCGAGCATGAGCGGCGCGAAGAGATCATCCAGCATATTTACGGCAAATACGGCCGCGAGCGCGCCGGCCTCGTCGCGACCGTCATCAGCTACCGGCCGCGCAGCGCCATTCGCGAAGTCGGCAAGGTCTTCGGACTGACCGAGGATGTGACCGCCGCGCTCGCCAGCACGCAATGGGGCAGTTGGGGCTCCGACATTCCGCAGGCTTACATCCGCCAGACCGGGCTTGATCCGGAAAATCCCATCATCCGCCGCGCCATTCGTTTCGCGACGCGGCTGCTCGGCTTTCCGCGCCATCTCTCGCAGCATGTCGGCGGCTTCGTTCTCGCGCGCGGACGACTCGACGAGCTGACGCCCATCGCCAACGCCGCGATGCCGGAGCGCACTTTCATCGAATGGGACAAGGACGACATCGACGCGCTCGGCCTGATGAAGGTCGATGTGCTGGCGCTCGGCATGCTCACCTGCATTCGCAAATGTTTCGATTACTTGCGCGCCCATGAAGGAAAGGACATGGGCCTCGCCGACGTCCCGGCCGACGATAGAGCGACCTACGACATGCTGTGCCGGGGCGATTCCATCGGCGTCTTTCAGGTCGAAAGCCGCGCCCAGATGAACATGCTGCCGCGTCTGAAGCCGCGTGAATTCTACGATCTCGTCATTCAGGTGGCGATCGTGCGGCCGGGACCCATTCAGGGCAATATGGTGCATCCCTATCTGCGCCGCCGCTCCGGAAGCGAGCCGGTGATCTATCCCTCGCCGGCGCCCGAGCACGGGCCGGCGGATGAATTGCGCAAGGTGCTCGAAAAGACCAAGGGCGTGCCGCTCTTTCAGGAGCAGGCGATGAAGCTCGCCATGGTCGCCGCAAAATTCTCCGACGTTGAAGCCAATCGTCTGCGCCGCGCGATGGCGACTTTCCGCAATCTTGGCACCATCCATGAATTCGAGGCGCTGATGGTCGAACGCATGGCGGCGCGCGGCTATGATCGCGGCTTCGCGCAAAGCTGTTTCGAGCAGATCAAGGGCTTCGGCTCCTATGGCTTTCCCGAAAGCCACGCCGCGTCCTTCGCCAAGCTCGTCTACATCTCCTCCTGGATCAAATGCCACTATCCGGCGATCTTCGCCTGCGCGCTGCTCAACTCGCAGCCGATGGGCTTTTATGCGCCGGCGCAGATCGTGCGCGACGCGCGCGAGCATGGCGTCGACGTGCGCGCCGTCGACGTGAATTTCAGCGAATGGGACAATACGCTGGAACGTACGGGAGATTTGGCGCTGCGTCTCGGCTTCCGGCAAGCGGACGGCGTGCATGAGAACGAAGGACGGCGCATCGTCGAAGCGCGGACGAAGCCCTATGACAGCGTCGAAGACCTTGCGCGGCGGGCGGCGCTCAACGGGGCGACGATGCGCGCGCTCGCCGACGCCGACGCTTTCCGCTCATTGCAAAGCGACCGCCGCGACGCGCTCTGGGCCGTGCGGCGTCTGCCCGACGCCAAACCCCTGCCGCTCTTTGCCGCCGCCGACGCGCGCGAACTCGCCAAGGAACAAGATCCGCTGCTGCCGTCCATGTCGCTTGGCGAACATGTCGCCGCCGACTATCAGACGCTGCGGCTCTCGCTGAAAGCCCATCCAATGGCGGTGCTGCGGCCGATTTTCGCGCGCGAGCGCATCAGGACCTGCGCGGAAGTTTCGGCGCTCACTGACGGCGCCTTTGCGCGCGGCGCCGGCGTCGTGCTGGTGCGCCAGCGGCCCGGCCAGGGCAACGCCATTTTCGTCACGCTCGAAGATGAAACCGGCATCCTCAATATCGTCATCTGGGCGCGGCTCTTCGAGCGCTACCGCCGCGAGACGATGGCGTCACGACTCATGCTGGTGGAAGGAAGGGTGCAGAAGAGCCCCGAAAATGTCGTGCATCTGATGGCGCAGCGCATTATCGACCGCAGCCAGGATCTCAATAGGCTGTCAGAAGCGCATCGGCCGGAAATCGTCCTGTCTCGCGCCGACGAATTCATCCATCCCCAGCATCCGCGCGGCGGCCATCCGCGCAATGTCCGCGTTCTGCCGAAGTCGCGGGATTTCCATTGAAGGCGCAGCGACAGCAACAGCCGCTTAACTGCTCTTCACTCTCTTATCGGCCGGCAGGCTCGCCAACGCCTGCTGACGCAGCTTATCGATCTCCACGCGCGTCTTGCGCGCCTCGGCGCGAGCGATCTTCGCGGCGCGGCGCACGGAGAGATGCCCCAGCCAGGAAGAGATCCCGCCCGCAAGCACGCCAATCGCCATCGACGCCAGAACGACAAGGAAGATCGGCGCCTCGAAAGAAGGACCCGATCCGTCGCTCGGTGCGAAGGGATCAAGCCCGATGCGCACCGAGCCACGATTGGCCATCGAGAAAAACAAAATGATGAGCGCCAGAGGAACGAAAACGATGACGCGCAGGATGGACTTCATAACATCTCCCTCTTGCCGGCGCCGCGCAACACGCTGGGCAGCCGCCACATACAGCCGCCGCTTCGCCGCTGCCGCGCGTCCCGAGACCCAGAGGACGCAGCCGCTTTAAATCGCCTCAGCCCGGATAATTCTCGTTGAGGCGCTCGCGCATCTCTTTACCGGTTTTGAAGAACGGCACGCTCTTTTGCTGCACCGACACCTGCGCGCCCGTGCGCGGATTGCGGCCGGTGCGCGCATCGCGCTTCTTGACCGAGAAAGCGCCGAAGCCTCGCAATTCAACGCGATCGCCCCGCGCCAGCGCCGAGGTGATCTCGTCAAGAATCGTGCTGACGATCGTCTCGACGTCGCGCTGGTACAGATGGCCGTTTCGGCGCGCGATACGTTGAATAAGTTCCGACTTTATCATGAGCCGATCCAATATGTTGGCGTCGAACACAGCGCGGACGCCCGAGTCAGTTTGCGGCCGAATGCTGCCAAATCGCCAAAAGGCCGTCAAGCTCGCCGCTCCGTTCGAGCAGAATTGATTTTTCTAAAAAACCGGCGATCGATTCCAATCCGGCGACCCGCGCGAGGCCGGCGGCGGCGCCGACAAGCCCAAGCCGCTCGAGGCTGGATTTCTTCTTCCACTCGCGCACAGGCGTGTCTTTCGCAATTCCCTTGTTGGCGACCAGCCAGTCAATGGCCTCGCGCTGGCCGCCGATGAGATCGACGAGCTTCAGCGGCACGCCCTGCCGCGCGGTGAAGACACGGCCGTCAGAGACCTTCGCGAGTTCCGCGTCGTCAAGCTTGCGCCGCTCCTGAACCAACGCCTTGAACCAAGCGAAGGAGTCGGCGACAAGACTGGCGATCGCTTCGCGCGCTGCGGGGCTCGTCGGTTCGAGCCCGTTCGGCGCGGCCTTGAGCGGCGACGATTTTATCGTCTCGACCTCGACGCCCCAATTATTAAGCAACTTCGAGACGTTGGGATATTGGAACAGCACGCCGATCGAGCCGACCAGCGAATTGCCGCGCGCGACGATCGTGTCGGCGGCGAGCGCGGCGATATAGGCGCCGGACGCGGCCACCGTTCCGACAACGGCGACGACGGGCTTCTTCTCGGCGACGCGCCGAAGCTCCTCATAGAGCCGTTCCGAGCCCGTCGTCGTGCCGCCAGGACTCTCAATTTCCAGCAGCAGAGCCTTCGTCTGGCTCGATTCCCCGATCTTCTTGATCATATCGATCGTATCATCGTCGCCAGTGATGACGCCCTGCAGCTCGAGAAGGGCGATGTGCGGCGTGAGCTTATCCGCCGAGTCGGCTCCGCCGAGCCGAACCACGGCGACGAGGCCCGCGACACCCAAAGCGATCAGAGCGGCGAGACGCCACCAGCCGAGCTTGCGGCGAAGCCTGCGGCGATCAACGAAATAGTCGGTGGGAGGTGACATCCAGGGGTCCCGATGGCTAGCGTGGCGCGCGGAGGCTCGCCGCGCAGAACGTAATGCCGAGATCGACGCTTTGGAAGACGCTCCGCCGGCGCGCTTACCGTCGCGTCGCCTCCATCGCCCAGGCGAGATAATCTCGGTCCGCCTCAGCGACGTCGATGCGCAGAATTTCCGGCGTCTCATAGCTATGCAGACGGCGGACCAGTTGGGCAAGCGCGGGATAGTCGTCGCCGCGCGCTTTCATGTGCAGTAAAAACTCCGGCTCTTCGCGCATCTCATCCTTCCAGACGTAATGGCTGCGAGTGGGATATATCTGAACGCAGGCGGCGAGCTTCGCGGAGAGCGCCGCCCGGGCAAGCGCGCGCGCCTTTTCCTCGTCGTCGATCGTTGTGACGAGGATCACAAGGCCGCTCATGCCGATTTAACCGCCGATGACGGTCGTGAACACCTGCCCGCCGCGCGCCAGGGTGATCTTCCAATAGTAGGCGCGCCCTGCCGTTACGCTCTCCAGATCGCGCGTCGTTCCGATCTTTTGATCATTGACCGCGAGAATGATGTCGCCGCGCTGCAGATTGAGCTGCTGCGCATAGGAGCCGTCGTCGACCTCGGACACGACGACGCCATTGGTCGTTCCCTGCACCGACATCTCTTCGATGACCGCGGGAGAAATATTCATCACCGTCGCGCCGGCGAAGGGCGACGCGCCCTTTATCTTTATCGCGTCGCGCGGCGGCGTTTCCGGCGCCGGCGCGAGGCGAATTTGCGCGACAATCTTTTTGCCGCCGCGCAACACGCCGAGCGTCGCCTGCCCGCCTATCGGCTTGGTGGCGAGCCGATAGCCGACCGCCTCCGGGTCATCGGCCGTCTGGCCGTCAACCGAGATAATGACGTCGCCGCGCTTTAGGCCGGCTTCAGCTGACGGCCCCTTCGGATCGACGTCGGCCAGCAGAGCGCCGGTGGGACGATCGAGCCCGAGGCCGTCGGCGATCTCCTGCGAGAGCGTCTGCAGCGTCGCGCCCATCCAGGCCCGCCGCACCTGCTTGCCGCCGCCCTTCGCGGCGGCGATCACGCTCTTCACCATATTGACGGGAATGGCGAAGCCGATGCCGACAGATCCGCCGGACTTCGAGAAGATCGCGGAATTGATGCCGACGACGCGCCCGTTCATATCGACCAGCGGTCCGCCCGAATTGCCGGGATTGATCGCCGCGTCCGTCTGAATGAAAAAGCCATAGTCGCTGATGCCGACATGGGTGCGGGAAAGCGCCGAAATAATGCCTTGCGTCACCGTTTGACCGACGCCAAAGGGATTGCCGATCGCGAGCGTCAAATCGCCGACCTCGAGCGCGTCCGAATCGCCAAGCTCCATCGTCGGAAAATTGGCGCCGTCGACCAGCTTCAGCACCGCGAGATCGGTGCGCGGATCGCGCAACAAAATCTTGGCGGCGAATTCGCGCTTGTCGGCGAGCGCCACTTTCACGTCGGTCATGCCCTCGATCACGTGGTTGTTGGTGACGACTAGGCCGCTTTGATCGACGATGACGCCCGAGCCCAGCGACTGCGCCATGTTGCGCCCCGGCATGCCGCCACCCTCGCCGAAAAAGCGACGAAAGATCGGGTCGTCGAACAGCGGATTGGCGGGCATGCGCTCGACGCGCGACGCGAAGACGTTGACAACGGCCGGCTGAGCCTTTTTGACCACCGGCGCGAAGGAATTCATCAGCTCGCCGCGGCTGGTCGGCACGGCGCGATCGGGCGCCGGCGGCGTAAAGCTCTCGACACGGCCAGGCGGCCTTGGCGAGGCGGTCTGAGCCGCCTCGGGCGAGACTTCGGCGCGCGCGAAGGCCAAAGGCGCCGCGAGGGCGCAGGCGAGCGCCGCAGCCATAAAAATGTGACGCGCCGAAATCTTCATGAAGCGCTCCGTAGCTCGTTTTTGCCGGCGCATTTATAGACGCAAAGACGCGAGACGATAAGAATGCGCCGCAATGTTCGTTCTGCGCGAGATGCGTCGTCGAGCGCCAGCCGGACGTCCGGCGGCGTGCGAGTTCTCGGACGCTTCTTGCCCTTAAAACACTTTCGGCGCCGCATCCCGATGACCGGGTGCGACGCCGCGTTTGTTGATCATCATGACGATCGAAGCGTTCGTCCTTGAGCCGTTTACGCCGCCGCCTCACCTTCGTGGACCGGTCCGGAGTCCTGCCCCCTGGCGTTCACGTCGCGGTCGACGAATTCGATGACCGCGAGCGGCGCATTGTCGCCATAGCGGAAGCCCGCCTTCAGCACGCGCGTATAGCCGCCGTTGCGATCCTTGTAACGAGGTCCGAGCACGTCGAAGAGCTTGCCGACGAGCTTGACGTCCTTGATCTTGGCGATCGCCTGCCGGCGCGCGTGGAGGTCGCCGCGCTTGCCGAGCGTCACGAGCTTCTCGACGACCGGACGCAGATCCTTCGCCTTCGGCAGCGTCGTGACAATCTGCTCATGCTTGATGAGCGCCTGCGCCATATTGGCGAACATCGCCTTGCGGTGCTCATGCGTGCGCCCGAAGCGGCGCTTCTTGTGACCGTGATACATGCGGCTCTCCGTTGATTATGCGGCCGCCGTGCCAAGGAACGGCCGTCTCCATTATTTCCCTCTCCCGCTCGCGGGAGAGGGTGGCCCCGCGAAGCGGGGTCGGGTGAGGGTATTTCCCGCGCCCTCATCCGTCGCGCATTCGCGCGACGCCTTCTCCCGCAAGCGGGAGAAGGGGGAAACTCAATAATGCTCCTCGAATCTCTTCGCGAGATCGTCGATGTTCTCCGGCGGCCAGCCGGGAACTTCCATGCCCAGATGCAGACCCATCTGCGCCAGCACCTCCTTGATCTCGTTCAAGGACTTGCGGCCGAAGTTCGGCGTGCGCAGCATCTCGGCTTCCGACTTCTGGATAAGGTCGCCGATGTAGACGATGTTGTCGTTCTTCAGGCAGTTCGCCGAACGCACCGAAAGCTCCAACTCGTCCACCTTCTTCAGCAGCGCCGGATTGAAAGCGAGCTGCGGAATCGACGGCGCGGCCTCTTCGCGGCGCGGCTCTTCGAAATTGACGAAGACGTTGAGCTGGTCCTGCAGAATGCGCGCTGAATAGGCGATCGCATCTTCCGGGCTCATCGCGCCATTCGTCTCGACCGTCAGCGTCAGCTTGTCATAGTCGAGAACCTGGCCCTCGCGGGTGTTTTCGACGCGATAGCTGACCTTTTTAACCGGCGAATAGAGGCTGTCGATCGGGATGAGGCCGATCGGCGCGTCTTCGGCGCGGTTGCGGTCAGCGGGCGCATAGCCCTTGCCGTTCGCGACGGTGAACTCGATGCGGATCTCGGCGCCCTCATCGAGCGTGCAGATGACGAGCTCAGGGTTGAGGATCTGCACGTCGCCCGTCACCTGGATGTCGCCGGCGGTGACGGCGCCCGGTCCCGTCTTCTTGAGCGTCAGGCGCTTCATGCCATCGCCCTGATATTTGATGGCGATGTCCTTGATGTTGAGGACGATGTCGGTCACGTCCTCGCGCACGCCGGGGATCGACGAGAACTCGTGCAGCACGCCGTCGATGTGAATCGACGTGATCGCCGCGCCCTGCAGGGAAGACAGCAGAATGCGGCGCAGCGCGTTGCCAAGCGTCACGCCGAAGCCGCGCTCCAGCGGCTCGGCGACCGCGGTCGCGACGCGCTTGGGATCGTCTCCGGCGGCGACTTCGAGCTTGTTCGGCTTGATGAGTTCCTGCCAGTTCTTCTGGATGCTCACTTGGAGGCCTTTCCTTGAAGCTCCTGAGTGCGGCGCTGGGCATGCGCCGCGCCGCGCGAAATCAAATCAGACAATAAACTCAGACGCGGCGTCGCTTGCGCGGCCGGCACCCGTTGTGGGGAATGGGCGTCACATCGCGGATCGAAGTGACGGTGAAGCCCGCCGCTTGCAGCGCGCGCAGCGCCGACTCACGGCCGGAGCCCGGACCGGAGACTTCGACTTCAAGCGTGCGCACGCCATGTTCGCCAGCCTTGCGGGCGGCGTCTTCGGCGGCCATCTGCGCGGCGTAGGGCGTGGATTTGCGCGAGCCTTTGAATCCCATCGACCCCGCGGACGACCACGACACAGTGTTGCCCTGCGCGTCGGTGATGGTGATCATGGTGTTGTTGAACGTCGAATTCACATGCGCGACGCCGGAAACGATGTTCTTGCGCTCGCGGCGGCGAACGCGCGTTGTGTCCTTAGCCATTTTTTCTTTCGTCCTTCAAACGCGCCCGTAGTTCCAGGCGCTAGGGATTTCGGTTGTCATGGCCGGGCGTGTCCCGGCCATCGATGATCGTCCTGACGGCCGATTACTTCTTCTTGCCGGCGATCGGCTTCGCCTTGCCCTTGCGGGTGCGGGCGTTGGTGTGCGTGCGCTGGCCGCGCACGGGGAGCTGGCGGCGATGGCGCAGGCCGCGATAGCAGCCGAGATCCATCAAACGCTTGATGTTGATCGCGACTTCGCGGCGCAGATCGCCTTCGACCATATAGTCGCGGTCGATGGTTTCGCGAATTTGCAGAACTTCCGCGTCAGTGAGCTGCGCCACGCGGCGCTCGGCCGGGATGCTCACCTTCTCGCAGATTTCCTCTGCCTTCTTGGCGCCAATGCCGTGAATATACTGGAGCGCGATGACGACGCGCTTGTTGGTCGGGATATTGACGCCTGCAATACGGGCCACTTTGTCTCTCCATGTGAGAAGGAGCCTTAAGCTCCGGGATGACGCCCGCGTCCGGTGGAGCCCGGCCCATGCGCGCGGTTGTGAACCGTTTTCATACGAAAACAGGCCCCGCCCCCCAATCCGGGAGCCGGAGCCGACTGTCCAACAACGTGAAGACTGCCTATTTAGGGGCCAACGGGTTGATGGTCAAGCGATTCCGCGAAAAAATCTAGCCGGCGCCCGACAGGGCGCGATCGATCTCCGCCGTGACATCCTCGATCGGCGCCATCCCGTCGATTTTGGTCAGTTCGCTACGCTTGGCGTAGTGCGCCGACACCGGGGCCGTCTGGGCCCGATAGGCTTCGAGCCGCGTCTTGAAGCTTTCCGGATTGTCGTCTGCGCGCACCGCGCCGCCCGCGGCGCGGGTTTCATCCACCCGTTTGCGCATCCGGTCGACGAGCGCGCCTTCGTCGACGGCGAGCTCGAGCACGGCGTCGAGCGATAGACCCCTGCGCACGAGAAGCTCCTGCAGCGCCTCGGCCTGCGCCACAGTGCGCGGGAAGCCGTCGAGAATGAACCCGCTGGCGCAGTCAGACGCGCCGAGCCGTTCGTCGATCAGGCCGATCACGACCTCGTCCGGCACCAGCGCGCCAGCGTCCATGATCTCCTTGGCCCTCAGGCCAATCGGTGTTTTCGCCGCGACCGCGGCGCGCAGCATGTCTCCTGTCGACAGCTGCGGCACGCCGTGCTTTTCGACCAACCGCGCCGCCTGCGTTCCCTTGCCGGCCCCGGGCGGACCGAGCAGCACCAGCCTCATCGGGCGCGTTTCCCGCCGCGAAGCTTTGTCTTGCGAATCAGCCCCTCATATTGCTGCGCCTGCATATGACCGTGGATCTGCGCCACAGTATCCATGGTGACGCTGACGACGATCAGCAGCGACGTGCCGCCGAAATAGAACGGCAGATTGGCGTAGGCGATGAGCCCTTCCGGAATGATGCAGATGACCGCCAGATAGGCCGCGCCGAGCACCGTAATCCGCATCAGCACTTCGTCGATGAATTTCGCCGTGCGTTCGCCGGGGCGAATGCCCGGCACGAAACCGCCGTGCTTCTTGAGATTGTCCGCCGTCTCGACCGGATTGAAGACGATCGCGGTGTAGAAGAAGGCGAAGAACACGATCAATCCGACATAGGCGAGCATATAGAGCGGCCGCCCGTGGCCGAAATAGGCGGAGATCGTCGCGAAGATGCTTTCGCTGCCGGTCGATTGGTAGAAATTCGCCACGGTCGTCGGCAAGAGCAGCAGCGACGATGCGAAGATCGGCGGGATGACGCCGGACGTGTTCAGCTTCAGCGGCAGGAAGGACGTCTGTCCCTCATAGACCCGGTTGCCGTGCTGACGCTTGGGATAGGTGATCAGCAGACGCCGCTGCGCGCGCTCCATGAATACGATGAAGGCGACGACGGCGAAGGACATGATGATGACGCCGATGATCAGCGCCGTCGAAATTGCGCCCTGCCGGCCGAGCTCCAAGGTCGACACGATCGCCGACGGAAACGCTGCGACGATGCCTGCGAAGATAATGAGCGAAGATCCGTTGCCGATTCCGCGCGAGGTGATCTGCTCGCCAAGCCACATCAGGAACATCGTGCCGCCGACCAGCGTCACGACCGTGGTGATGCGGAAGAACATGCCCGGATCGGTGACGACGCCCTGCTGGCCCTCGAGCCCGATCGCCATGGCGTAGGCCTGGAACGTCGCGAGCGCGACGGTGAGGTAGCGGGTATATTGGTTGAGGACCTTGCGGCCCTGCTCGCCCTCTTTCTTCAACGTCTCGAGCGTCGGAATCACCGACGTCAGCAGCTGAATGATAATCGACGCCGAGATATACGGCATGATGTTGAGCGCGAAGATCGCGCGGCGCTGCACGGCGCCGCCCGCGAACATGTTGAAGAGCTCCAGCATGCCCTTCGACTGGCCGAAAAAGCTTTTCGCGAAAGCCTCGGGGTCGATGCCCGGCAGCGGCACGTAAGTGCCGAGGCGATAGACGATCAGCGCGCCCAGCGTGAACAGGATGCGCTTTTTCAATTCCTCGGATTTGCCGAAGGCGGAGAGATTGACGTTGGCCGCGAGCTGCTCGGCTGCCGATGCCATGAAGGAACTCCCCTTTCGCGCCGCTGTCGACGCGACGCCATTTTGTTGGGCTCAGCGCTCGGAGCTAGCAGCGCGCGAGGCTCGCCCGCTCCGTTCGGAGCGTTTGGTATAAAACAGCGCAGCCGCTCATGCGAGAGCGGCGCGCCTTTTTGAGTTACTGCGCTGGCGTCTCGCCGGCGAGAAGTTTCACGGTGCCGCCGGCGCCCTCGATGGCCGCGACCGCCGACTTGGAGGCCGCCGAGACCTCGAAGGCGAGCTTCGTCTTCAACTCGCCCTGGCCGAGGATCTTGACGCCGTCGCGCGGCCTGGTGACGACGCCGGCCGCAAGCAGCGCCTCGATCGTCACCGGCGCGGCGGCGTCGAGCTTGCCGGCGTCGAGCGCCTGTTGAATGCGCCCGAGATTGACTTCGTTGTAGTGGGTCGAGAACGGATTGTAGAATCCGCGCTTCGGCAGACGCCGATGCAACGGCATCTGACCGCCCTCGAAGCCTTTGATCGCCACGCCGGTGCGCGCCTTCTGGCCCTTGACGCCGCGCCCGCCGGTCTTGCCCTTGCCGGAGCCGATGCCGCGGCCGACGCGCATGCGGTTCTTGCTCGCGCCTGGATTGTCGGTGATTTCATTAAGTTTCATGGCCGCGTCCTCACTTCCCGTCGACGGTTTTGGCGTCGACGATTTTCACGAGATGCGCCACCTTAGCGATCATCCCGCGCACGGCCGGCGTGTCTTCCAGCGCGCGGCGGCGGCCGATGCGCGTCAGGCCGAGGCCAAGAAGCGTACGGCGCTGCCGTTCGGGACGGCCGATCGGGCTGCCGATCTGTTCGACGACGATCTGCTGCGTGCTCTTCGTCATGGGTCGTCTCCTTACGCGTCGACGGCGTCGGCGTCGACGCCTTGACGGCGCGACTGCAGCACCGAAACTTTAAGCGAGCGGCGCGCCGCGACGGAGCGCGGCGAGTCTTCGCGGCCGAGCGCATCGAAGGTCGCGCGGATCATGTTGTAGGGATTCGACGACCCCTGGCTCTTCGCCACGACGTCGTGCATGCCCAGCGTTTCGAAAATCGCGCGCATTGGGCCGCCGGCGATGATTCCGGTGCCGGCCGGCGCAGCGCGCAGAATGACGCGGCCCGCGCCATGGCGGCCATGAACGTCATGATGCAGCGTGCGGCCTTCGCGCAGCGGCACGCGGATCAACGCGCGCTTGGCCGCTTCCGTGGCCTTGCGGATCGCCTCAGGCACTTCGCGCGCCTTGCCGTGTCCATAGCCCACGCGGCCCTTCTGATCGCCGACGACGACGAGCGCGGCGAAGCCGAAACGCCGGCCGCCCTTCACCACCTTCGCGACGCGATTGATGTGGACCAGACGATCCACAAATTCGCCGTCGCGATCGTCACGATCCCGATCGCGGCCGCGACCGCCTTCTCCTTCACGCGCCATTGTCTCTTCCGTCACTTACGCGGCGTGATGCGCCGCTCGCTTCCTTCACTGCCGACCCATCGGATCGACGCCCGGCGCATGAGCGCCGGCACGCATTCCGCGCGAGAAGCGCACGCCCTCAACGGCGCGCGCCCCCAGTTAGAACTCCAGACCGCCCTCGCGGGCGCCGTCGGCCAGCGCCTTGACGCGCCCGTGATACATGTAAGCGCCACGATCGAAAACGACCTCTTTGACGCCCTTGGCGACGGCGCGCTCCGCGAGGAGCTTGCCGACGACCTTCGCCGCCTCGACGTCCGCGCCGGTCTTCAGACCCTCGCGGTTCGCCTTCTCGAGCGAAGAGGCGGCGGCGACCGTCGCGCCCTTCTCGTCGTCGATGATCTGCGCGTAGATCTGCTTGGACGAGCGAAACACCGAAAGGCGCAACCGCCCCTTGGCGCGTTCACGGATCGCCCGGCGCACCCGCGCCTTTCGACGCTGTTCGACTTTGACATCCCTGGCCATGGCGGGTCCTTACTTCTTCTTGCCTTCCTTGCGGAAGATGAATTCATTGGCGTATTTGACGCCCTTGCCCTTGTAGGGCTCGGGCGGGCGCAAGGCGCGGATCTCGGCGGCGACTTGACCGACCTGGCGCCGATCCATGCCGCTGATGCTGATTTCCGTCGGCTTCGGCGTCACGATCGCGATGCCGGCCGGAATCGGATAGTTCACGTCATGCGAATAGCCGAGCGCGAGTTGCAGCGTTTTTCCCTGCACCGCCGCGCGATAGCCGACGCCGGTGATTTCAAGCTTCTTTTCAAAGCCCGTGGTCACGCCGACGACGATATTGTTGATCTGGGCGCGCGCCGTGCCCCACAGCGCGCGGGCGCGCTTGGTTTCATTGCGCGGGTCGACCGAGATGGCGTTGTCCTGCTGGACGACGGAGACGTCGTCGGGCGCCAGGAACTCCAGCTGGCCCTTCGCGCCCTTCACCTGCACGAGCTGACCGTCCACCTTGGCGGTGACGCCGGCGGGAATGACGACAGGCTTCTTGCCGATACGAGACATGGTTGCAAATCCTGTTTGATGAGGCGCAAGGTCTAGAAGACCTTGCACAGCACCTCGCCACCGACATTATTCTCGCGCGCCGCGTGATCGGCCATGACGCCCTTCGGAGTCGACACGATGGTGACGCCGAGGCCATTCGCCACGCGCGGCACTGCGTCAACCGCCGCATAGACTCGGCGGCCCGGACGCGACACGCGCTCGATCTGCTTGATGACCGGCTCGCCGTCGAAATACTTCAGTTCGATCTCGAACTCGGTCCGGCCATTGCCGAAGTCGGTGCTGCTATAGCCGCGGATATAGCCCTCTTCCTTCAGCACGTCGAGCACATGCGCGCGCAGCTTCGAGCCCGGAGAGGACACCTTGTCCTTGCGGCGCATCTGCGCGTTGCGGATGCGGGTGAGAAGATCGCCCAATGGATCGTTGATCGCCATCTGCGTCTCCTTACCAGCTTGACTTCACGAGGCCGGGCACCAGGCCGCGGGACCCCAATTCGCGTAGCGCAATGCGCGACATTTTCAGCTTGCGATAAAAGCCGCGCGGACGGCCCGACACTTCGCAGCGGTTACGCACGCGAACGGGCGCGGAATTGCGCGGGAGCTCAGCAAGCTTGAGACGCGCCTCGAACTGCTCTTCGACGCTCAGCGTCTTGTCATTCGCGACCGCCTTCAGCCGCGCGCGCCGCCCGGCGTAGGACTTCACGAGCCTTCGCTTCCGCTTGTTGTTCTCAATCGCGCTTTTCTTCGCCATTACCAGTTTCGCCTTTCAGTATCCGCGTTTGAGGAGCTGTTACGCCCTCACTGCCGGAACGGGAAATTGAACGCCTTCAGCAAGGCGCGCGCCTCTTCGTCGGTCTTGGCCGTCGTGCAGACGATCACGTCCATGCCCAGGATCGACTCGGCCTTGTCGTAGTCGATTTCGGGGAACACGATGTGCTCCTTGATGCCGAGCGCATAGTTCCCGCGACCGTCGAAGGACTTCGGATTCAATCCGCGGAAGTCGCGCACGCGCGGCAGCGCCACGGTGATCAGGCGATCCAGAAACTCATACATCCGCGTCTTGCGCAGCGTCACCTTCGCGCCGATCGGCATGTTCTCGCGCAGCTTGAAGGTCGAGATCGCCTTGCGCGCGCGGGTCACGACCGGGCGCTGGCCGGCGATGAGACCAAGGTCGGCCGCCGCTGACGTCGCCTTCTTGCTGTCGTTGACAGATTCGCCGACGCCCATGTTGAGCACGATCTTCTCGATCGTCGGCACTTCGAGCGCGTTCTTATAGCCGAACTGCTTCTGCAACGCTTCGCGCACGACCTCTTCGTAATGCTTGCGCATGCGCGGCACATACGAGCCGTCGGCGCCAAACGCCGCCGCGTCGTCGCCGGATGTCGCCGGCTTTTCCTTAGCCGCAGGCTTTTCGCCGGATTTGGCGGCGGCCTTCTTGGGCTCCTTCGCCTCCGCGCCTTCGGCGGCGGGCTTTTGAGCCTTGGCGGGCTTTTCGGCCTTGGGCTTCTTTTCCTCAGCCATCGATCAATTCTCCGGAACGCTTGGCGACGCGGACCTTGCGGCCGTCGTCGAGAATCTTGAATCCAACCCGCGTCGCCTTGCCGTCCTTGGGATCGGCGACCGCCAGATTCGACAAATTGATCGGCGCGGCCTTGTTGATGATGCCGGCTTCGCGATCCTTGGTCTGACGCTGATGGCGCTTGACGATGTTGACGCCGTCGACGACGGCGCGGCCCTCGTCGGGAATCACGCGCAGCACCTCGCCGCTGCGGCCCTTGTCGCGGCCGGCGAGAACGACGACTTTGTCGCCCTTCTTGATCTTGGCGGCCATTACAAAACCTCCGGGGCGAGCGAGATGATCTTCATGTGGTTCTTGGCGCGCAGCTCGCGCGGCACCGGTCCGAATATGCGGGTGCCGATCGGCTCTTTCTGATTGTTGATCAGCACCGCGGCGTTCGAATCGAAACGGATCACGGAGCCGTCGGCGCGCTTGATGTCTTTCGCGGTGCGAACGACGACGGCCTTCAGCACATCGCCCTTCTTGACGCGGCCGCGCGGAATCGCCTCCTTGATCGACACGACAATAATGTCGCCGACGCCGGCGTATTTGCGCTTGGAGCCGCCCAGCACCTTGATGCACATCACGCGGCGCGCGCCGGAGTTGTCGGCGACGTCGAGATTGGTTTGCATCTGAATCATGGCTTACCCGCCTTTCGTTCCGGTCTGGTTTCGGTTTCGCGCCGACTTCGTCCGGACAATTCGTTCTAACGACTACGCCTCGGCCGTCACTTCGACGACCCGCCAGCGCTTCAATTTCGAGATCGGCGCGGTCTCTTCGATCGTCACCGAGTCGCCCACCTTGAACGCGCCGTTCTCGTCATGGGCGTGATAGTTCTTCGTGCGGCGCACCGTCTTCTGGAACAGCGGGTGGGTGAAGCGACGTTCGACCTTCACCACCACGGTCTTGTTCTGTTTGTCGCTGACGACGACGCCCTGGAGAATTCGCTTCGGCATGGCGCTTTAACCCTGCTTTTCGGCGCGCTTATGCGCGGCGATGGTTTTCGTGCGGGCAATGTCGCGACGAACGACGCGCACGCGTGAGGTGTTCTCGAGCTGGCCGGTCGCCCGCTGGAAGCGCAGATTGAACTGCTCTTTCTTGAGCTTCAGCACTTCGTCATTGAGCTGATCTTCGGTCATCGCCTTGATGTCGGAGAGGCGCTGTTTGGATTTCATCACGTTCCCCTTATTCGGCGATGCGTTCGATGAAGCGCGTCTTAATCGGCAGCTTCGCGGCGGCAAGCGTCAAGGCCTCCCGCGCGATAGGCGCCGGCACGCCGTCGATCTCGAACATGATGCGGCCGGGCGCAACGCGCACGGCCCAGAATTCCGGCGCGCCCTTGCCCTTGCCCATACGCACTTCGGTCGGCTTCTTGGAGACCGGCACGTCGGGGAAGATGCGAATCCAGACTCGGCCGGCGCGCTTCATATGACGCGTCAGGGCGCGGCGCGCGGCTTCGATCTGGCGCGCGGTGATGCGATCCGGCTCCAGCGCCTTAAGGCCGAACTGACCGAAGTTCAGCGAAAAGCCCGCCTTGGAGGCGCCACGGATGCGGCCCTTGAAGGCCTTGCGGAACTTGGTGCGTTTGGGTTGCAGCATGATTGCGCTCTTTAATCTTGTTCGTTACGCCGCGTCGCGCGGTTCGCGGTGCTCGCGACGGCGGCGTTCGCCGCCGCGGTCGCGATCGCCATGATCGCCGCCGGACGCCTGTTCAGCCGCCTTCTTATCCTGCGCCATCGGATCATGCTCAAGGATTTCGCCCTTGAAGATCCAAACCTTGATGCCGCAAGCGCCATAGGCGGTATGCGCGGTGGCGGTGCCGTAATCGACGTCGGCGCGCAGCGTGTGCAGTGGCACGCGCCCTTCGCGATACCATTCGAGACGGGCGATCTCGGCGCCGCCAAGACGGCCCGAGCAATTGATGCGAATGCCCTGCGCGCCCAGCCGGATGGCTGATTGCACGGCGCGCTTCATCGCGCGGCGGAAGGCGACGCGACGCTCGAGTTGCTGCGCGATCGACTCGGCGACGAGCGCGGCCTCGGTTTCGGGCTTGCGCACTTCGACGATGTTGATGACGACTTCGCTGCCGGTGAGCTTGCCCACGAGCTTGCGAATCTTGTCGATGTCCGCGCCCTTCTTGCCGATGACGACGCCGGGACGCGCCGAATAGATCGTGACGCGGCACTTCTTGTGCGGGCGCTCGATGACGATCTTCGACACCGCCGCCTGCTTCAGCGTTTTCGACACGGTTTCGCGGATCGCCATGTCCTCATGCAGGAGCTTGGCGTATTCGCCCTTATTGGCGAACCAGCGCGAATCCCAGGTGCGGTTGACGCCCAGTCGCAGCCCGATCGGATTAACCTTCTGACCCATGGTTTTAAATCCTTTAGGCGTTGGCCTGCGCTTCGACTTCGCGCACGATGATCGTCAGATTGGCGAATGGCTTCTCGACGCGGCTCGCACGGCCGCGGGCGCGGGCGTGGAAACGCTTCATCACCAGCGCCTTGCCGACAAAGGCCTGGGCGACGACGAGATCGTCGACGTCGAGACCGTGATTGTTCTCGGCGTTGGCGATGGCGCTTTCCAGCGCCTTCTTCACCTCATGCGCGATCCGCTTTCTGGAGAACTCCAGATCGGCGAGCGCGCGATCCACCTTCTTGCCGCGGATCAACTGCGCGAGCAGATTGAGCTTCTGCGGCGAGACGCGCAGCATGCGCGCGACGGCCTTCGCTTCATTGTCCGCAAGCCGGCGCGGATTGGCTTCCTTCGACATCGTGAGCCTCTCTTAGCCTCTCTTAGCCCCTCTTGGCCTTCTTGTCGGCCGCATGGCCGTGGAAGGTGCGGGTCGGAGCGAATTCGCCGAATTTGTGCCCGATCATGTCTTCCGACACTGCCACGGGAATATGTTTCTGGCCGTTGTGCACGCCGAAGGTCAGTCCCACGAATTGCGGGATGATCGTGGAGCGGCGGCTCCAGATCTTGATCACCTCGGAGCGGCCTGAACCGCGCGAGGTCTCGGCCTTCTTAAGAAGATAGCCGTCGACGAACGGGCCCTTCCAAATCGAGCGCGCCATGGGTTAGCCCTTCTTCTTGCGATTGTGTCGCGAGGACACAATGAAACGGTCGGTGGATTTATTGGTGCGGGTCTTCTTGCCCTTGGTCGGCTTGCCCCAGGGCGTGACCGGATGACGACCGCCAGAGGTGCGGCCTTCGCCGCCGCCATGCGGATGGTCGATCGGATTCATCGTGACGCCGCGATTGTGCGGGCGGCGGCCGAGCCAGCGTGAGCGGCCGGCCTTGCCGATCGAAGTGTTCATATGATCGGGATTGGACACGGCGCCGAGCGTCGCAAAGCACTGGCCATGCACCAGGCGCTGCTCGCCGGAATTCAGCCTGATGATCACATAGCCCTGGTCGCGGCCGACGATCTGCGCATAGGTGCCGGCCGATCGCGCAATGGCGCCGCCCTTGCCGATCTTCATCTCGACATTGTGCACGATGGCGCCGACAGGGATGTTGGCGATCGGCATGGCGTTGCCGGGCTTCACGTCGACCTGATTGCCGGCGATCACTTCGTCGCCGACGGAGAGCCGCTGCGGCGCGAGAATATAGGCAAGCTCATTGTCCGTGTAGCGAATGAGCGCGATGAACGCCGTGCGGTTCGGATCATATTCGAGCCGCTCGACCTTGCCGGCGACATCGAGCTTGCGCCGCTTGAAGTCGACGACGCGATAGGCCTGCTTATGGCCGCCGCCGCGAAAACGCACGGTGATCCGCCCGGCGTTGTTGCGCCCGCCCTTTGAGCTCTTGCCTTCGGTCAGCGTCTTGACCGGCTTGCCCTTATAGAGCTCGCTGCGGTCGACAATGACGAGCTGGCGAAGGCTCGGCGTGACCGGCTTGAATGTCTTCAGCGCCATCGTTCTATCCTCACGCCTTCCTTACAGTCCGGTCGTCACGTCGATCTTGTGGCCCTCGGCGAGGGTCACGACCGCTTTCTTGACGTCGCTCTGCTGGCCGCGCTTGCCGCGGAAGGTCTTGACCTTGCCCTTGCGCACCAGCGTATTGACCGCTTCGACCTTGACGTCGAAGAGACCTTCGACCGCCGCCTTGATCTGCGGCTTCGTGGCGGTCTTCGAGACCTTGAAGACCACCTTATTGCTCTCCGAGGCGAGCGTCGCCTTCTCGGTGATGACCGGGGCGACGATCACGTCATAATGGCGAACGTCCTTGCTCATTTCAGTCGCGCCTCCAGCGCGTCCACCGCGGCGCGGGTCAACACCAGCTTCTCGCGGCGGAGGATGTCGTAAACATTGACGCCTTCGACGGGCAGAATGTCGATCTTCGGGATATTGCGTGCGGCGAGCACGAAATTGTTCTGCGGCGCGCCGCCAACGATGATGATCGCGTTCTCGAGGCCGGTCTTGGCGAAACTCGATACGAGCAGCTTCGTCTTGGGCTCGGCGAGCTCCGCCGTCTCCCAGACGATGATGCCGCCATCCTTGGCTTTCGCCGACAGAGCATGTTTCAGCGCGAGCTGGCGCACCTTCTTGGTCAGATCATGCGCATGGCTGCGCACCACCGGGCCGAAGGCGCGTCCGCCGCCGCGGAACTGCGGCGCGCGCGCCGAGCCGTGACGGGCGCCGCCGGTGCCCTTCTGCTTGTGCAGCTTCTTGCCCGAGCGCGCGATCTCGGCGCGGTTCTTCACCGCATGGGTGCCGGCGCGCCGCTTGGCGAGCTGCCAGCGGATCATACGGAAGATCAGGTCCTTGCGCGGCTCAAGGCCGAAGACCTCATCGGAAAGCTCGATCGAACCGGCCGCCTGGCCGTCGAACGACGTGACGTCGATCTTCACGGCTCAGTCCTCCTTCTGCGCT